>JANQFY010000355.1 GCA_028277585.1 Sedimentisphaerales bacterium | reverse complement strand
GCTCGGAGCCGCCCGCGAAACCGCACCGGTCCGGAATGACAACCGGGCCCTCGCGACGAGGACCCACCGTTTATCGGGAAAGGAGAGCATCATGCCATCCACAGAAGGTCAGGCCGCGGCGTCGGCCGCAAAGGCCGCCCCTAGAACGGGCGCTCAGATCATCGTCGATACGCTCGTCGAACTGGGCGTCGACACCATGTTTGGATACACCGGCGGGGTCGTGCTGCCGCTGTTCGACACGCTTTACGGCTCGGCGATCCGCGTCGTGGTCCCGCGCCACGAGCAGGGCGGCTGCCACATGGCTGACGCGTACGCCCGCGCGACCGGCAAGGTGGGCGTCATCCTGGCGACCAGCGGGCCCGGCGCGTGCAATCTGGTTACGGGGCTGGCGACCGCGATGATGGACTCGGTTCCGATGGTCGCGTTTACGGGCCAGGTCCGCACCGAGCTGATCGGCAACGACGCGTTCCAGGAGGCGGACACGACGGGCATCACGCGGCCGATTACGAAATACAACAGCATCGTCAAGGACGTCAAAGACCTCGAGCAGACGGTTCGCGAGGCCTTCCACATCGCCTCGACGGGGCGGCCCGGACCAGTTCTGATCGATCTGCCCGTCGATGTTCTGGTCAGCAAGCACGCCAATCAGGGCAAGGTCGAGGTGGACCTGCCCGGCTACAAGATCCGGACGCAGGGCCATGCCCGGCAGATTTCGATGGCGGCCCAGGCGATCAACAAGTCTGAACGGCCGGTCCTCTATGTCGGCGGCGGTATCATCGGGGCCAACGCGTCCGAGGAACTGCGGGCCCTGGCCGAGAAGGCCCATCTGCCCGTGACGATGACGCTGATGGGGCTCGGCAGTTTCGACCAGAGGAAGACCGAGTCGCTCGACATGCTCGGCATGCACGGCTCGGCCTACGCCAACTACGCCGTCCAGGAGTGCGACCTGCTGATCGCCGTCGGGGCCCGATTCGACGATCGCGTCACAGGCAAGCTGGCGACCTTCGCCCCGCGCGCCAAGATCGTCCATGTCGATATCGATCCGGCCAGTATCTCCAAGAATGTCCACGTCGATATACCGGTCGTCGGCGACGCCAAGAAGATCCTCACCGAGATGGCCGCCGAGGTCGAGCACCGGGACCGCACCGAGTGGTTCGCCAAGATCGCCGAGTGGAAGCAGAAGTTCCCCTTCAATTACGACGGCGCCGCCGACATCATCAAGCCGCAGTACGTGATCGAGGAGATCTGCCGCCAGACCAACAACGACGCCATCGTCGCCACCGGAGTCGGTCAACACCAGATGTGGGCCGCTCAGTTCTACAAGTACACCAAGCCGCGGCAGTTCATCAGCTCCGGCGGGCTGGGTACGATGGGCTTCGGCCTGCCGGCGGCGATCGGCGCGCAGATCGCCATGCCGGACGCCACCGTTCTGGACATCGACGGCGACCACAGCTTCAACATGACGATGACCGAGCTGGCGACCGCGGTCCAATACGAGCTGCCCGTCAAAGTCTGCATCCTCAGCAACGGCCACATGGGCATGGTCCGCCAATGGCAGGAGCTGTTCTACGGCCGCCGCTACGCGAGCAGCGCCCTGATGAACCCCGACTACGCCGCGATCGCCACCGCCATGGGCGCCGTCGGCATTACCGTAGACAAGAAGGAGGACGTCCCCAAGGCCGTCGAGCAGATGCTCGCCGAGACCAAGCCTTGCGTGGCCAACTTCCAGGTCGAACCGGAAGAAAACGTCTGGCCCATGGTCCCGGCCGGCAAGAGCCTCAGCGAAATGGACGGCCTGGACATGTTGGAACGACTCATCTAATCTACAGCCAAGAAAGTGGGGTTTCCCATGAAGCACATAATCAGCGCACTCGTCGAAAACAAACCCGGCGTCCTGGCCCACGTCTCCGGCATGTTCGCCGCCCGCGGCTTCAACATCGACTCGCTCGTCGTCGGCCGCACCGAGGACCCGAAGCTCAGCCGCATGACCATCGTCGTCATCGGCGACGACCGCATCCTCGAGCAGGTCCGCAAGCAACTCGGCAAGATCATCCCGGTCGTCAAGATCCTCGACTACGTCGGCAAGCCCGTCGTCGCCCGAGACCTCATGCTGATCAGCATCTCAGCGCCGCCCGAGAAGCGGCCCGAGATCTTCCCGCTGATCGAGATGTTCCGCGGCCGCGTCGTCGACATCGCCAACAAGTCCATCATGGTCGAAGTCAGTGGGCCCGAGACCAAGATCGAGGCCTTCATCGAGGTCTGCAAGCCCTACGGCATCAAGAGCCTCGCCCGCACCGGAACCATCGCCATGCCCCGACAGGGCGCCGGCGGAAGAGAATAGAAGCAACACGCGAACCAGTCACACCCAAGGGCTGCGGTTTCCCGCCGCAGCCCTTTTCTCTTCTCACCCGTCACACGTTTCACCCCATGCCCGTCGCCGCCCGTGCCAATGCCCCCAAAGCAACGAGCTTGTTGCTATACGAGAACGCCCCCCGCTTCCTTAGCTGGTTTCGCCCCCCCGTTGTCAAGTCGAGCGAAGTCGAGACATTTACCTGGAAACCATGCGCGCCTCTCGTTCCCATCAACAACCGTCATTCCCGGCTGCCACGTACCTTTGTAGGATGGGCAACTCCCGTTGCCCATGCGGCTCGGAGCCTGTGACATGTCCCGCCCCCAGGTCTGCCCCCCGCCGGAAGACGCGTGTCAATGGTCCATGCTCACCCCGAAGACAAACGCACCGCCGCCAACCCAAACCAGTGACTTTTCGATGCAACCGCATGGGCAGAATCTACCCATCCTACGAGACTGTTCCTAGGACCCGTCCCGGGTGGCCCCTCTTTAGTTCGACATCACCCCAATACGGTACCTGACACCTTTAATTCCCTCGGCTGTCTATGGCCAGCCGGTTGGTTTGCCATCCCGCCACATCACCCCGAAAACACCACGCGGGACAGGGGTATCATTGGTCCAACGTTGTGCATCTAGAATGTCAAAATCTCTCCAGATTGCTGCATTGACCAAAGTGTCCGCACCATAGAAGCCGGCTGCGCGTCTTGCGTAGTGCACGACACTTGCGGACTGTTCAGCGGCGTTGAGATCAGCCCTAGGAACGCCGTTCGCAGCTCGAGAAGCACGTTCTGCTGCAGCTGCCGCCGCACAGGCAGCCCATGCAACGTGGGCGGAGGGTCCTTCTTTGAGTTGCTTGGCAACTGCTCCTACCTGAGCTGCGTAGTTGTTGGCACGGACGGGCGAAGGCACAGCTTTGGCACTCAGTTCTTGCGCAATACCTATAGCTTGCTCAATGAGCTCTGAGTTAGCCCCCTGATATAGGGGTCGAACGCGACAAGCGCATCGAGCTGCAAAGGCCACAATCGCCCATCTTGACAATCGAGACAGATCATCTTGAGATGGCAGAAATAGGTTCTTCATTCGCAGAATACTCCCAGTAAGTCTTTTGACAGAAGAGTTCATCGTTTCAGAACATTCCTTTGGCTTAAGGCATAATGGCCGAGATCACCGGGCGGGTGGAAGAACAGGCGTGATCACAGATGAGGGGCGAACGCCCCAACCGGAGTATTCGAGGAATCCACGCTCAAGAACCGGAACTGTAGCCGCTACAGTGCATCGCGTTATTCGGCTGCATGCGGTCGACGTCATTTTGGAATACATGTTCCCGCTTCAAGCAGTTCGATTGACTCTCTGATTGGATTGAACTGTTCCGTGGTTACGCGAAAGAGGGCCCAGACCCCCCTGTCGAGCGAGCGAACAGCGTCTTGAACGGTCCCCGAACCACGAATCAGTCGCTTTTCAATGAAATCGATATCTGTTGCCGCAATTGCTGCAGTTGCGGTTGCTCCGGTGTGGCATCCCGCGAGGCAGCAAGTGAGCCCGTTATGTGTCTTACCATCCGGCCGCGGAGCGCCCATTGGAAGCCATAGGATTAGGCCATAGTCGTAGCCATCTCCAAGACCTCTTGCACGTTCGATTGTCGGTGGGAGGCGGGTACCATCGCTCGCAACGACGCCAAGATACCCATACGTATGATCGCGTACGAAGAACCACTCTTCATTTCCATGTTCGCGGCGATAACTCCGGAGACACAAACCGACCACGGGGTTGACCTTAGCTCCACCAACGGCATAGAGTGTTTCATTGCGGGGAATCAGGTCCCAATTGGCAGAACGGACATAGTTGACATCGATTTGGCCATCCGGCAGCCCAAGTGCTACCATCGCATTGAATATCTTGATCTCCGCAACCTTGCTACCAGCCGCTTTGCTCCATGCCAAAGTGCCGTCAAGGAGCGTCGAACCGGTCAAGACCGTGATGTGCGTGTTTCCATGAGGCAGTAGCCACATGCGAAGCGCCTTGATCGGTCGGCGGGGAGCCCCCAGGATGTACGAAACAAGCCGTTCAAACGAGGAGTGGAAATCATCGACTGCAAAATCGACGTACAGCCGACCGGTGACCGAGAACGGCAGATTGCAGTCATCCAAGCGAACGGGTATGACGCGGATGTCGTGGGCAAACGCCTCATCAATCTCATCCTTGACCCATTTCGAGTGGACAGAATTCTGAGAGAGCATTAGAACGAAGGCAGATGACGACGCGATGGCAGCTTGCAGGCGGTCGCGCAGGCGATCACCGCCACGCAACTCCCAGTCGTCATACCATACGAATATGTCGTTGCGATTGTGTAGTTGCCTCGCAATGCGCTCGACAGCGTCACGGTCCTCATGCGAGTAGCTGATGAAACATGCTGTCTTCGCGCTGGGTTGTGTGACTCCCATCTTCATGGCAGCAGAGTTCGTCTAGTTACCTAACATCAAAGATACAGCCTGTATGAAACACCGCAGACGGCGAAAGTGCCTTATGACATCCCTAACAGGGCTCAGATCAATGTCGCTTACCTCGTGTGAATCGAGCCTTTCTCGCACATGACCGATTCCGCCCAAGTTGCCGTACGGACTGCATAGTAATCCCTGCGGACCTCGGCATTCATAGGGCATCCGCTCGAGTTCGTGCGCTTCGTGGCCCTCGATTCAGACCGTGGTTGTCTTCACCCCTCTGCGCAAACCAGACCACACCTCGGTCCCTTTCCCGGAACGTGTCTCGGTCTCTACGGTTGTCTCTCAAGGTCGCCGCATCTTGATTCTAAGCGTAACTTTCGGTGGGGGCAAGGAGAAAACCCAGGAAAAACGCACCGCCACCTATCCAAGCCAGTGACGTTCCGAAGTACCGGGCACCGGAGTGTGACCATGCGCAGCTCTGTAGGGTGGGGTTCACCTCACCGGCTGCTTGTCTCCGTGACAATGCCCGATCGAATCGGGGGTGCGGTGGGGCAAGCCCCACCCTACAGGATTGTGGCAATGCCCAGTCAGACCCTCGCTGCTGTGAGCCAGTCGTTGTAGCCTTCAGACTGAAACAACAACATGTGCTCATTCCCGACAGGATAATGTGCATCATCACCTCAGAATCAGACGATCCCGAGGGCCACCAGTATCCCGAAGACAATGACAAGCACCCCTGAGATCTGGTGGAAGCGATACACATTGTCGCCCCACAGCATTTTCGAGCGAGCCACTATCAGCCGATAGATAACAAACTGACTCTTCAAGCTTGCACAGACGAGCATCCACAAACCTGCGGCAATCATCAAGCTTCCCCAGAGTATGTGCATGATTCACTCTACTTTCGTTCTTCCAACGTCTTCATGGTTCGGGACGGTCGATCCTGCATCGGTCAATAGTTCTAGGGTGGGGTTCACCCCACCGGTTGCTTGTCTCTGTGACAATGCCCGATCGAACCGGGGCTGCGGTGGGGCAAGCCCGACCCTACCGGACTACGAGACTGCGCCTCATGAATGACTCTGTGGCGGCTTCGTCCGCCAGACGACGACGGTAGCGATAAGGCCAACCGCGAGAATCACTCCCGTCAAGGTTAATAGCAGCGCAGCCGCATTGCCGCCACTGAAATTCATTCTGAACAATCCGAACCCTAATGAGAATCCGATTGAGAGCCAGATTGATGCTGTCGTTACGGCTTTGGGCCATTCATTCATGTTCGCTTCCCTGATAACATTGAAAATACAGTGCGGAGTGATTGCTCCGACAGCGACTCTTGGAATTCCTTGTCTCTGCGACGATGCCCAGTCAGACACTCACAGCTGTGAGCCAGGGCCTACCCTACCGGACTGTACGGGGCCGTCAGTCGCCCAGGACATCTTTGAGGGTGGGGATCTGTTCGGCGCCGGTCGGGACGGTGATGCTGGAGCCTTCGAAGTCGCTGCCGATCGGTTCGGAGCGTCCCCCGAGGTGTTCGGCCAGGAACAGGTCCACGACGGCGTTGAACGACAGGCGATTCTCCGGCCGGGCGAACCCATGTCCCTCGTCCGGGTACAGAACGTATGTCACGGGGATGCTCTTGGCCTGCATTGCCTCGACGATCTGGTCGGCCTCGCTCTGCTTGACGCGCGGATCGTTGGCGCCCTGGCCGATCAGCAGCGGCTTGGTGATCCGGTCCACGTACGTCAGGGGCGAGCGGGACGCGAGGAACTTGCGGCCCTCTTCGGTGCGATGGTCGCCCACACGCGTGGTGAACAACGTCAGGACCGGCGCCCAATAGGGCGGGATGGTTTCGAGCAACGTCTGTAGGCTGGAGGGGCCGACGATGTCGACGCCGCACGCGAAAACGCCAGGCGTGAACGTCAGGCCGACCAAGGTGGCGTAGCCCCCGTAACTACCCCCGCCGATAGCGACCTTGTCTTCTTTGGCAATCCCGCTGTCGACGGCCCAGCGGACCGCGTCGATCAGGTCGTCGTGCATCTTGCCCGCCCATTCGAGGTTGCCCGCGTTGGTGAAGCTCTTGCCGAACCCGGTCGAGCCGCGGAAGTTGACGCTCAGCATGGCGTACCCGCGATTCGCCATCCACTGATGGTACGGGTTATAGCCCCACGCATCGCGCGCCCACGGCCCACCATGAACCCAGAGCACCATCGGCAACGGCTCGGCCGGACGCCCGTCGCCGTCGGGATCCGTCCAGTAGGGAAGCGTCAGGTAGCAGATCAGGGTCTTGCCGTCACGCGCTTCCACCGACACGGGGTGCATCTTCGAGAGCTTGAGTTCCTCCAACGCCCTGCGGTTGGTGAACATGAAGCGCGCCTTCTTCGCGGGCCGGTCGTACAGATAGTACCGGACGGGCCCGTCGTCCATCACGTACTGGACAGTCCAGGTTGTGTCGTCGAGCGAGCGACCGACCACGTCCATGTCCCCATCCGCGACGGTCTCGAGGTAGTCGATGTCGGACTGGATCGACGCGTCGAGGATCTTCCAGTCGACCCGCATGTACTCGCTGGCGACCGCCTGGATGGTCTTCTCCGTCGGGTGCATCATGATGCGACTGACGTCGGCGCGCGGGTTGGCGTAGAGCACCTCCTTGCCGCTCGTCTGCAAATCGGTCGACGTCAGCGCGGCCGTGTCGCGCCCTCGACTGTCGATCATGTACAGGACCTGACCCGTCTTGTCGAACGCGATGGGGCCGGTGGTTAACATGTCTGCGGCCGGGATCTTGTCGAAGGACTTCCACCCGTCACCGTCGGGCGTGAACAGTTCGCTGCCCCCATCAGGAGTCATCTTCATCGCGTAACGGACCTGATAATCGTCGTCGGTCTGGAAGCCCGCGAACTGGTCGTTCTTCTGGACGAGCGTCATGTCACCCGTCAGGATGTTGAGCCGATGGATGTCGTGGAACTGCGGGCTACGATTGTTCAGGCCGATCAGGATCTCGTCGCGGAACTTATGGCTCACCTCCTGGACCTGGGCCCGAGGCTTGAGCTTCTTGCCGTCCGGCCCGGCCATCGGCTCACCATCCGGCCCAACGATCTCGTCGAAGGGCGTCAGGTTCCTGTCCTCCTTGGTCGCGACGTTGACCGCGTGGACCTGCCAATTCTCGTCACCGCCGACGTCCTGCAGGTAGATGATGTGCTCGCTGGTGTACGCCCAGAAGTAGATGCGAATCCCGCGCAGCCGGTCGTCGGTGACACAGACCGCGGCCGAGGGGTCGTCGGCCGGTGCGACCCAGACGTTCATCACCCCGTCGCGCGGCGCGCGATAGCTGATCTTCGTCCCGTCGGGGCTGACCTTCAGCGAGGCTTTGTCCGGATTGCCGAACAACACGTCCCGCGCGATGATCGGCCCGGGCTGGTCCGGCTGGGCGCAGCCGGATATCACGCTGGCCATCACACTGGCGATTACTGCAATCAATGCCGTTCGTCTCATGGTCCTGACCTCCCAAACCGCAACGCGATGCACTCCACTAACAAGCGGGCAACACGACCTGTCGTCCACACGATGCCCACAGACTACCGACATCAACGCGTCCCTGTCAATCCGCCAAAGCTGCATCTTCGCCGCTTAGGCCCATCCTGCAAGACTATAGGCGCTGCTTGTCGGCGAGTAACTGTGTCCTCAGCTTGGCATAGTCGAGGTCCTGGACGGATACGTCGTCATCGATGGCGATGCAGGCGGCCGCTCCGGCGCTTTGGCCCAGGATCATGAAGACCGGCTCCATCCGGATCGAGCCGTAGGCGGCGTGGGTTGCGGAGAGGCAAACGGGCACGAGCAGATTTGTGCATTCGTCCCTCTTCGGAACCAGCGAACGATAGGAGACCGGATAGGGCTTGGGGCAGCCGTGACCAAAGCCACCCTCGTTGCGCACCGTTAGTTTGCCGTCCTCTTCCACCACCACCCGCTGGCAGAAGTGCGAATCCATCGAGTAGGACGCGAGTCCCACGGAATCGTTCGCCGTGACTCTCGATTCGCAGTTCGCCTGGGTCATCACGTAAGAGGAGACCATGCGTCGGCCCTCCCGCACATAGAGCTGATGGGGCCAGAATCCCGACGCCTCAAACTCGTGCGGGTCGAGCCCGAACCGGTTCACCCTCTTCTGCAATGCTTCCGGCACGCGCGAGTCGTTGGCGAGGAAGTACATGAGCCCCTGCTGATAGCTGACATGATCCTGGAAGATGCGCTCCCGCAATTCGTAGAGTTCGCGGAAAGGCATGGGCAGTCCTCGCCGGGCTGGGGGGAGCTTTGAGAATGACCCTGGTTTGTAAGTTCCGTCCGGCCAGCGATAATTGCCGCCGACGTAGTCCGACGAGAAACTCCCGGCATTGTTGGAATCGCCCTTCCTCATCTGGACCGGGCCGTCGGTCATGGGACGCGTCGTGTAGTTGAGGGTCCACTGAATGTTCGGATCGAAATTCAGGAAACGGGCCAGCAGTGCGTAGCGGCCGGGATCGTAGCCGTGCGGTTTCGGGAACGGGACCTTGCCCGCCTGGTCCGACAGAAACACCCGGAAATTGTAGCTCTGCACCTTGAAGTCGCCCTCGCCCGGCTTTCCGGGGGCCTCCGAAGCGATCTCCGGGAGCAGGCCGCTTTCGGGTCGACCCGGCTGCACGTAGGGACTCACAGGCAATCTACAGAACTGGTAGACGTTCTTCCAGGAGATCTTCTGCCATTGGCCGGCCAGCGACTCGCCATAGGCGTTGGCGGGTTCGCGCCCGACACGGTACGAAACGTTCGCGGCCGCCAGGAGGTCACCCTCGTAGGTGGCGTCGATGAACATGTCAGCCTTGATGGTCTCGGCGGTCTCCATGGTTACGGAAACAACTCGGCCGTTCTCCATCTCTGCGGATCCCAAACAGCGCCCCAAGAGAACCTGCACGCCCTCCTCCCGGAGCATCGTCAGGAAGAGCGATTCGGCTTGCGAAGGACGAAAGCCCCGGATCCGATCGATCCGCGTGTAGAACTCAAGCGCCAGACCGCCGACAGACTCCTTGTATCCGATGTCCGTTGCGGTCAAGCCACCGGAGGTCAGTCCTCCCACGTGCCGATTGAAGGATAGCAGCACGGTCTTCTTCCCCAGGCGCGCCGCCTGGACCGCCGCTGTGACGCCGCCCGGCGTGCCGCCATAGACCGCCACGTCGCACTCAATCAACCTGGGCTCCCCGGGCTCGGCGTGTCGGTAGTAATAGAGCCCGTTCCCTTCATGCTCAGTCGGCGTCCCAGCGAAGCCGTTGGTCACAAACAGTGCAATAACAAAGAGTCCTGTCACTCGGTTCATACATATCCTCCTGCTCTCCAAGGATTGAACTTCGCAGAACACTTGTAGGGTGGGGTTCACCCCACCAATTCCTTGTCTCTGTGACGATGCCCAATCGAATCGGCGCTGCGGCGGGGCAAGCCCCACCCTACCAGACTGTGACAGGGCCCATTCGAACCGGCGCTACGACTAGATTTCGGCTTCGAACTTGTATTGCTTGGCGGCTTCGAGCAGAGGCGTGGACCAGTCTTGCCCTGCCAGACGGTCCATCTCGTTTTCGATCTGTTTCATGACCGGCTCGAGCTTCCTCATTTCGCGTTGCATGGCCGACTGCAGCCGTTTGACCTCGGCCCGGCTGGCAGGCACGGCGTCTCTGCCCATGCTATTGCCCACTTGCGCCATACGGCGCTCCATCTGGTCGGCCAGATTCTCCACCTGCCGGGTGGCCGGCTCGATGTCGGTGACATCCTCAACCCGATGCAAGACGTCCGCCAATTCCTGCATCATGTCACGCTGCATGCGAATCATCTGGGTCATCGGATGATCCGAACTCGAGCAGCCGAACAGGAACAACGAACTGAACAACACCAGCCCAGCCATTCGTTTGCGATCGATACACACCAGAACATTCCTTTCTTCAAACCGAAACACCCGCATGGGCTAAAGCCCATCCTACACGACCCAGAGCAATGGGCGTGCCCCGTAGGGTGTGCACCGCACACCGCCTTCCCTAAGGCCGGGCCGGGGCCAGCTTGCGAAGGCGCGCCAGCAATTCCTCGGTCATCTTCTTGCGCGTGCCCGCCTGCGTCTGGGGTTGATCGTACAGATCGTTCCATTCCTGGGGATCGGCCTGCAGATCGTAGAATTCGCCCCCGATGATGTCAGCGGCCGTGTATTGGCTAGCATCGGCCTTCCGCTTCATGCGCAGGATGAGCTTGTGGCGGCGCGTGCGCCACATGAACGCGGCCTCCGTCTTGCGCTCGTGCAGCGCACAGAATGAAGCCGGGCGATTCCGGTCGCCCAGGAGATCCAGACCAACGCAAGCGCGAGGGACCTTCAGCCCGGCCGCTTTGAGGACGGTCGGGTAGAGGTCAACCAGCTCCGCGGGCCGGTGATCGGTCTCGCCGCGCCTTCTCCCCGGCAGCGCGGAGCCCGAGAGGATCATGGGGACGCGTACGCTCGATTCATAGAGACAGTACTTGTTGAAACGATAGAAGCGCTCGCCCAGCATCTCCCCGTGGTCGGCGCAGTAGACAATCAGGGCGTTGGCCAGGACCCCCTGGCGTTCGAGCGCCTTTAGCGCCCGGCCGAACATGTCGTCGATCCAGGTACAGTTGGCCCGGTACCGCATGGTCATCAGGCGCCACTGTTCGTCGCTCGCTTTGCTCCAGTAGTCGACATACATCTTGCGACGATTAACGCCCAGGGCGTGCGGCGAGTCGTCCTCCTCCCAGGGCGGCTGTTTCGCGTATTCGACCTTGTCCACATCGTACCGCTGCTCATATCCGGCCGGCACGTTGTGCCCGGCGTGCGGCTTGAGGAAGGAGAGATAGAGAAACAGCGGGCGATCCGGATCGATGCCGTGCGCGATGAAGTCCAGGCATTTCCGGGTGACCCAGCCGTCGCGATGCTTCTCCTCCGGGACCTCGCTGGTGAATCCAAGGTAGCCGCGATTGTTCTCCTCGCCCCCGCCCATGGTTCGGCCCTCGGCGTCGTACAGTTTCTTATCCTCGGGCACATCATCCTTCATCATCACCGCCCCGGTTTCGACGCACTCGGCGGCGCAGCGGGTCTCGAAGCCGCGCGTCGAACAGACCAGGCCCCAGTGCGTCTTGCCAAACCCCGCCGTCTGGTATCCCGCCTGTCTGAGCAGCTCGGGCAAGGGTTGAGCGGGCAGCTCGTCGTCGGGAACGCCCCGCCCATTACGGAGAACGCCAACCTGATTCGGGTAGAGCCCGAACATCATGGAGTTGCGGCTCGGAATGCACATCGGCGCCTGACAGACGGCTTGGTCATAGAGGACGCCCGCTCGCGCCAGTCGATCGAGGTTGGGCGTCTTCACGGCTGGATTGATGACGCCCAGCGCGTCCCACCGGTGCTGGTCGTCCATGAGAAAGATGATGTTGGGGGCGCGCTGGGTGGCCTGGCCGCGGGCTCGATAGGGCCATACCGCCGTCGCGGCCGAAGCCGCCATAAACGCACGTCTCGTTACCTGCATGTTGCTTCCCCTATCAGGTCAAACGCCTGTGCTCAGTCTTGTAGGATGGGCCACTGCCGTGGCCCGGGCGGATCGGGCTTCCGGCATGTCCCGGCCCCCAGGATTTTCTCCCATCGGAAGACGCGCGTCAATGGTACATGCTCAGACGCAAGAGAAACGCCCCGCGGCCAAGGCGAACCAGTGACACTCCCGAAGCAGCCGCATAGGCGGAATCCGCCCACCCTGCAAGCTCACAGCCGGCACAGCAGCCCGACGGTGACGGCGTCGGCGTCGGCGGTGTGCTGATATTCCAAGCCGAGGGTGATTCGTTCCGTAATCTCGGCGTTGAGACCGATGTGCCCGCCGAGGCGGGCGGTCTCCTCGATGTCGTACGTATTCTCCAGCGAGATGCCCCTGAGTTCCGGTATGGTGGGTGTCAGGCCGTTCGTGGTCTCGGCATCGAATTCTCCAGTCGCGAAATAGAGAAATGGTCCGCCGTAGACGCGAAGATGCGTCGAGAGCTGGTAGCTTGCCGTCGCGGCCAGTTGAACTTCCCACAGGGACAGTTCCGCATCCATCGGCATAGAAGCTGAGCCCGTCCAGGCGCGTGGGACGACCACGTCATCAAATCGGGCTTCGGTCCTGCCGATCTGGGCCAGTCCGCCGATTCGCCAGGGGCCGGATTCGTGGAACGTCGTGCGAATGCCCGCGCCGAATGCCGGGCGCGTTCCGTCCTCGCCGTTCCAGTCGACCCGTGCCGCCCCCACGCGGAGGAATAGGTCGGACCGCTCGCCAAGTCCGTATCCGATGGTTGCGTAAAACCGATGCACATCGACGTTCTTCATGGTGAATTCGTGTTTCCGGTAGTCCTGGTCAACGATCCAGCCGCCGCCCAATATTTCAGAGAATGTATAAAGGCTGCTCCCGCCGGCCTTCAGATCGGTCTGACTCCAGACGTAATCGAGACCGACGCTGATCTGCCCGGCGCCCAGATACTCCGTGGCCGATCCCATGCGATCCAACGCCAGCGCCGGGCAAATGCCCGCACAGAGTATCGCCAAACTCGCCATCAACAGGACCCTTGCAGGAAGACCCGCATGAGAGGTATCTGACCTGGTGTGAACCGACTTCGCCTGAACGTGGTGAATGCTCATTCTTCTGTCCCTCCGTCACTTTCTCGCCAATCTTCCCTACGCACTGTCCCCCCGCGCACGTTGGCAGAGGGGCTCTCTCGGCAGTCAACGCTACCACCAAAGTAACAAGGCAACGGCTTAGCGTCAAGTCACACAGAATCTCAGAGTTTGGCCCATTCAAGCAAGCCGGTGTCAACTCTTCGGCGCGAAGATGACGTCGCTGGATCTGCTATCTGGTCCAGAGCGGCTTTCCTTGATAGATCTTGCCAATGGGGTATCTGTCACTGGGCGTGGCGGCCGTGGCCATCAGATGCGCGATGCGGCGCACCACGTCAGGATGCTCCTCGGCGACGTCTTTCGATTCGCTGATGTCGGTGTCGAGGTTGTAGAGCTGGATCTTGCCGCGACGCCCGAGGCGAATGCCCTTCCAGTTCTTCCAGCGAACGGCCTGGTCGTAGCGGGCACGACAGTGCCCATAATCCCAGTACAGGTACTCGCGCGAGGCGTCGAGCTTGCCGCCCTTCAGCGCCGTCACAATTGAGACGCCGTCGATCTCTTCCGGCGCCGCGGCGCCGGCCAGTTCGGCGAAGGTGGGCAGCATGTCCTGAAAGGCGATGACTTCGTCACTGCTCTGACCGGCTGAAACCGTCCCCGGCCAGCGGGCGATGAACGGCACGCGGAGACCCCCTTCGGTGAGGTGACGTTTGAAGCCGCGCAACGGGCCACTGGTATTGAAGCGCGGCGCCACCGTGGCGTGTGCGCCATTATCGCTCGTGAAGATGATGAGCGTCTCGCGGCTCAATCCGTTGTCATCCACCAGCCGAGTGATCCGCCCAACGTCACGGTCCAGCATGCCGATCATGGCGGCGTACTTCTTCGACCGTTCATCCCAATCACGATCGGTGTACGGCTCCGTGGTAGGGACCGCCAGGCCGTCCGGGTCCTCATCTCTTGACGAAAAATGCGGCAAGGTGTAGGCGACATAGAGGAAGAACGGTCGCTCATCGTTCCGACAATCGTCGATGAACTGCAGCGCCCGCTCGGTCAGCAGATCGTGGCTGTAGTGCTTGCGCGACCGACTGTTGCCCCGCAGTTCCAGTCGCCCCTCCCCGTCGTCGAGGTACTCGGTGAAGTAGTAATGCGCGTGGTCCTGGTTGAGATAGCCCAACCACATGTCGAACCCCTGATTCGTCGCGCGGCCGACCGTGCCGGCGTCACCGAGCGACCATTTGCCGACCCCGCCGGTGCGGTAGCCCGCCTGCTTGAGGACCTCCGCCACCGTGACGTCCCGGTCCTGCAGATAGGTCGCATAGTGCGGCACGTTATCTCGGGCCGGTGCGTGACCGTTGTGCAAGCCGGTCATCAGCACCGCTCGGGACGGCGCGCAGACGGGGGCGCCGGCGTAGGCCTGGGTGAACCGCAACCCTTCGGCCGCCAAGCGATCGATGTTCGGTGTCCCGATCAGCGTCTGTCCATAGCAGCCCAGATCGCCGTAGCCCAGATCGTCAGCCATGATGAAGATGATATTGGGACGACGCTCAGCCGCCCGACCGCGGGCCCGGTAGGGCCATACTGCCGCCGCGGCCGAAGCCGTCAGAAACGCACGCCTCGTTACCTGCATATCGCTTCTCCCATCGGGTCAAACGCCTGTACTCGGGCTTCCGGCATGTCCCGGCCCCCAGGATTGTGACTGACGGCAAAGCGCGTGTCAACGATTCAGGCGCCGCATGGGCAGATTCTGCCCATCTTGCGAGACCATCGCGACGGCGAGGGAGCTGTCGCGAAACAGGGACGACAATTGATAGTTATACTTGACGTCGAACGCGAGAGATCCGATGATTGGCTGTTGTACTGACCGACGTGTTTAGGGGACTGATGGACCATGATCCGGCACGATGAAGCGAACCAGGCCGCCTTGCGAACTTCAAGAATCCTGCCCGCCTTACTAGTGTTTCTCCTTGGCGGGGCGAACCTTTGCCCGGCCGCGGCGGAGACGCCCTCGGGCAGGGACCTATACCGACAGAACTGCATGGCCTGTCACGGCGTCGACGGCACCGGAGCGCCCGCCAGCATGGTCGGCTTCGACGTCCCCTTACCCGACTTCACCGATTCGTCGTTCGCCTCGCGTGAGACGGCTGGCGACTGGGTCGTCGTGGCGCGCGAGGGTGGTCCGGCCCGTGGGTTCTCGGAGATCATGCCCGCTTTCGGCGACGCCCTCACCGAAACGGAACTGCTCGCCATCGTCAACTACGTTCACACGTTCTACACCGACAAGCGCTGGGCCCGCGGCGAGTTGAACCTGCCCCGCGCTCTGGTGACCACCAAGGCCTTCCCCGAAGACGAACTCGTCCTCAGCACGGGCTATCGCCATGAGGACCCCGGCAAGCTCTCTAACAAAGTCATTTATGAAAGGCGGCTCGGACCCCACAATCAGGTCGAACTGATCGTCCCCTTCGGCTGGGCCGATCAGTCGTCGGCCGCCACGAACGACACGGACTGGCAGTCCAGTATTGGCGACGTGGGACTCGCATTCAAGCGCGTGATGTTCCACAGCCTGGAGACCGGCTCGATCGTCTCGCTGGGCGCCGAGGTCTTTGCCCCCACGGGCGACAAGGACCGCCGCTTTGGCTCGGACACGACGGTCTTCGAGCCGTACCTTGCCTATGGGCAACTCTTGCCCCTCGAGTGCTTCTTCCAGGCCCAGACCGGCTTCATCGTGCCCTGCGATTCCCAGGAGAGGGAAGACGAGGTCTTCTGGCGCGGGGTACTGGGCCATTCGTTCTTCACCGGCGCCTACGAGCGCGCCTGGTCCCCGATGGTCGAAATCCTCGGCTCCAAGAAGTTCACCTCCCGCGTGCGAACGCAGTGGGACATCGTGCCTCAGATACAGATCAACCTGAACACGCGGCAACACGTCCGCCTCGGCGTCGGGGCCCGCATTCCCCTCAACGACAAGGATACCCGCAAGCCGGAATACATCGTCTATCTCCTCTGGGACTGGTTCGACGGCGGCTTTTTCGAAGGATGGTAGCCCCATGGTACAGTGGTTTGCACTCGCGATTCTGGCCCTGAATGTGAGTCCAACGTCACCGACGCAGGCGGCCCGCGAGCCCGTCGGCGAATTGTTCATGACCTCGGATCGGTGTCTGGCCTGTCACAACGGAATCATCAGCGCGGCCGGCCATGACGTGTCCATCGGCGCCAACTGGCAGGCCTCCATGATGGCGCACGCCTCGCGCGACCCTTATTGGCAAGCCGCCGTGCGTCGGGAGTGCCTCGAACACCCCACCGCCGCCGCGGCGATCCAGAACGAATGTTCGGCGTGTCACATGCCCATGAGCCGTTACCACGCCAAGGCCAACGGGAAGCTCGGCGTGGTGTTCGACCACTTGCCGATCGCCCGCGCCCAAACGCCGGCCGACCACATGGCGGCCGACGCGGTTTCCTGCACGCTTTGCCACCAGATCACCCCTGAACACATGGGCGAGAAGGAGAGCTTCACGGCGGGGTTCGTCATCGACCTTGAGAAGCCGCTGGGTGAGCGGGCCGCCTATGGGCCGTTCGATGTCGACAAGGGGCGCACGCGCGTCATGCAGTCGTCCTCGCTCTTCGTGCCGACCGAGACGACGCATGTCCAGGATTCGGCCCTCTGCGCCTCGTGTCACACGCTCTACACCCATACGTTGGACGAACAGGGTGAAGCCGTCGGTCAGCTTCCCGAACAGGTTCCTTATCTCGAGTGGCAACACAGCGCGTACAACGACACCCAGCACTGTCAGGACTGTCACATGCCCGAGTTGCCCGACCCGACCCCCGTCAGTTCCGTCCTTGGGCAGGCGCGCGAGAACTTCTCACAGCACGCGTTCCGAGGCGGCAACTTCTTCATGCCCAAGATCCTCAGCCGCTACCGAGCCGAACTCGGCGTCCAGGCATTGCCCCAGGACTTGGATCGGACGTCCCGAGCGACCAAAGACCACCTTATGTCCAAGTCGGCGCGGATCGCGATTCAGGCCGCCCGGCGCGAGGGCGAGACGCTGACCGTCCAGATCGACCTGACGAATCTCGCCGGCCATAAATTGCCCACCGCCTACCCCTCCCGCCGCGCCTGGATCGCCCTGCGCGTCACGGACGCTCGTGGTCGCACCGTCTTTGCGTCGGGCGCCCTGCAAGCTGATGGATCCATCACGGGCAACGACAACGACGAGGACGCTACACGTTTCGAGCCGCACTATCAGGAGATCACCAGCAGCGAGCAGGTGCAGATCTACGAAGCCATTATGGTCGATCCTCAGGATCGTGTCACGACCAGCCTGCTGGCCGCCATTCGTTACGCCAAGGACAACCGCCTCTTGCCGAGAGGTTTCGACAAGGCGCAGGTCCCGAACGACGTCGCCGTCCACGGCCGGGCCGCGGACGACGACGACTTCAAGGCCGCCCAGGACAGCGTCGTTTATCGACTCGACGTAGCCGACGCGCAGGGCCCGTTCGGCATCCGCGCCGAACTCTACTACCAGCCCATCGCCTACCGCTGGGCGCACAATCTCAAGCAACAAGACGCGGCAGAGATCGAGCGCTTCGTCAACTACTACAACGCTATGTCACAGGAATCCGCCGTCGTTCTGGCCGCAGCAGAGCGAACCGCTCCCTGAAGCTCTGTAGGATGGCCCGGCACAAGCTGCGAGACGGCCGCATCGCTACGCTCAGATCCCGAATTCGACCCAGAGGGGATAGTGGTCTGACACTCGGAAAGAAATGGACGTCCGGCTCAAGTTCAGCCCCGAGTAGACGTGCGGCATGAAATCGAAATGGCCGCCCCGTCGCAGATCCATATCGATCAGCGCACGACGTCCCGTGGTGAACCACGCGATCTGATCGTAGAACTTGTCGTCATCCAGATCGTCGGGATCGTCGAAGATCGTCCTGGGCCGGTTCACCAGGACATCCGGCACCGTCAGGCCGGTGGAGGTAAACGCGTCGTGCCCGGGGCTGCCCTCGCGATCGATGTTGAAATCGCCCAGGGTCAGCAGATTGTGATGAAACCGGTTCGACCGACGCGCCCAATCGGCCATCCAGTCGGCGACGCCCCGCAGCTCGGGCAGCCGATCGGCCTCGTCACCGCCGTAGAGCACGTGAAGGGTGACCAGGATGAAGGTGGCGTCCCCCCGCTGGAAACTGGCCGCGTACGGCGTCCGCACGAATTGCTCGCGGAGTACGTTGGGACTCGAGGCGCCCAGTTGTTCCGGCGGGATGACGATCTCGGCCGCCAGCCCGGACGCACGCACGCGGGAACGCTGGAACAAGAAGGCGAGCCGTTCGCTAACGCCCGCATCACCGATGTTCACGTCCGTCATCAGGAACGCCCAATCGTCGCCCAGAAAACTCAGCGTGTCCCGCAGCGCGCGAAGATTGCCCTTGACCTCCTGTAGCGCGATCACGTCGAACCGTGAGAGGATATCGATGATCGCTCTTAGGCCGCGCAGGTCACGCTTGGGACTGTCCGAGCCGGACGCGGTCCACTTGCGCGTCAGCGAGCTGAATGATCGGATGTTCCAACTGGCAATCAGGAGATTGTCAGCCGCTTTGGCTGGGATGTCCGCATCCAGGGCGGCACGCAATGAGTTGAGATCGGCTCGTACGGCGGCAGGTGGGTCGTCATGAATGGTAGCCATGTGTCAGTCTCCCTTCTAGCAAACACGGCGAATATGCGGCGGCCCGCAGGCCGCAAGGTGGGGTCCGCCCCACCGGTTCCTCTACGGTCCGGACAAAGGCTTGCGTTTGGCCTTGAGCAGCTCTTTGATGCTCTTGATGTCCCCTTGTCGGCGCACGCGGATCCACAGCCATCGACCATCATGGAGTTGTTCGGTATCTTCGAGCAGTTGGCGGACGTTGGCGTTGAGCTTGTCGGTTATCGACAGCGCCTTTTCGACTTCCTTCTTGCCCAGAACGATCAGGACCGTAAACGCGCCCTTCTCCGGGATGAGGTTGCAGAGCGTCTTGCCGCTCTTGCGGTACCTGAGGGCCCACCCGTGCTTGCCGCCGTTGAACAGTTCAGGGGCGAAGCCATAGGCCGATTCGAGGTAGTCCCGCAAGTCGAGCCAGTGCTTCGCATTGCCGATCGTCTCGAGTATCTCGGCGTCCGTCGGCTGGCGGTCCTTGCTGATGATTCGATCGTAAGGCATCGTGTCCCCTTCCCGTAACGTGTCTCAGCCGCCACGGTTGTCTCTCAGAGTTGCCGCGTCTCGATTCCAGCAACGGTCCTCGACAGGGCCTGTCATTGTCGCGCCGGCGCCGTTCGCTCGGCTGTGCGACATCGATCCAGAAACGCCTTCATCTGCCTGACGGTCTCCGGCTTCTCCCGATACAGGTTCTGCGTTTGGGCGCGATCGGCCTGCAGATCGTAGAGCTGGGCGGGCGGCGCATCGGGTTTGAGTTTCCCGTCGGCGATATCGCTATTGACCTGGTGGGTCAGTCGATGGGCGGCCGGGCCTCCCAGGAGGTGCTGACCGATCTTCCTGGCGGTGAACCCTCCGTTTCCCTGGGCCGAGATGTAGACCCATCTGCCCTGGCGCAGCGCCACGTGCTTCTCGCTTCGGGGGCAAAGCACCAGATGATCGCGAATCGCTTTCGCAGGCGTGCCGGTCAATGCGGGCAACATATTCCAACTGTCACGTCCTTCGTTCGCCTTCAGGGGTCGATCAACCACAGCCGCCAGAGTCGCCAACAGATCGACGTTGCAGATCAACTGATCCGACGTCGTGTTCTTGGGAATCCGCCCCGGCCAGCGGGCGATGAACGGGACGCGGTGCCCCCCTTCCCAAGCGTCGAACTTGAATCCCAGGAGACCGTCGTTCATGCGGTGCCCGGCCTTCCAGGCATCCTGGCCGCCCTGGTTGAGCATGCCGCCGTTGTCGCTGGTGAAGATGACCAGCGTGTTGTCGGCCGCGTCGGTCTCGTCGAGAGCCGCGAGGACCTGACCGACGATCCAGTCGAGTTCGTGGATGAAGTCGCCGTAGCGCCCGCACTGGCTGGCGCCGACGAAGCGCGGCGCGGGTGTGAACGGGTGATGAATGTTCGTGGTCGCGAGATAGAGGAAGAAAGGATCCGTATCGCCGCTCTTGCCCTTGATCCACTTGACGGCTTTGTCGGTAAGGACCGTCCCAACTTTGTCGTCCTCGTAGAGCGCATGGGCCGCTTTGGCTCCGCCGATCCAATTGAGTCCCATCTTCTCGGGATACGCTTTGGTGTGCGCTTTGGCGTTGTAGACCATCGGGTCTTCGGGCACGAGTCCGACAACCTGGTGGTTCTCCACATAGACGAACGGCGGATGGCTGTTCACGACCGGGACGCCGAAGTAGTAGTCGAATCCCAACTCGAGCGGCCCAGGCTTGAGCGGCCTATTCCAATCGGTCGGACTCGCACTTCCGAATCCGAGATGCCACTTGCCGATGCAGGCCGTCGAATAGCCCGCCTCTTTCATCAGGTGGCCCAGCGTGAATTGGTCCGGGTCGACCACCAGCGGACTCTTGAGCATGACGGGCCCCCAGAGGCTCTTCTTCCGATAGGGATACTCGCCCGTCAGCAAGGCGTAGCGCGACGGCGTGCAGACCGCCGAGGCCGAGTGCGCGTCCGTGAAGCGTCGCCCCTGTTGGGCGAGTCGGTCGATGTTGGGCGTCTTGACCTTGGTAGCGCCGTAGCAGCTCAGGTCTCCGAAACCGAGGTCGTCCGCGTTGATCAGGACGATGTTGGGTCGGCGCGTCTTGCGATTGCTCGCCAAACAACGGCGCGTCAGCGAAGAACAGGCAAACGCAGTCGCAGCGGCCAGGAAATCTCTTCGGTTCATCGTGTCCCCTCTCTGCGACCCCACACGTGGATGTCGCTCATGGTCGTCTCCTGGAATCACCGTACAGTGATTCTATACCCAGTTCTCTGCCTCTATGGCAACGCACAACCGAGCCCCATTGCGGTGGGGCAAGTCCCACACTACCGGACTACGGGCTCAGGCTTTCCATCCTTCCATCTATAGCGCATGCCTCGCGATTCTTCTATGTAGATCGCCGTACCATCCGGGAAATCAGGGACGAACGCCTTGGCGGCGGCGAAATCAGGATCAAGGTCGATGCGGGTACGCTTGACGTGCCTGCGGGACACTGTCTTCCGCTTGCCCCCGTCGAGCTTCACGGTCATCAGGCTGTGAGCCTCGATGGGCACCCAGAGACCGTCGATTTTCTTGAATCTGACATCATCAAGAACGACGGAGATCTCCTCTCGTGTCTTCGGTCTTCTGCCGGACGTGCCTGGACTTACTCCCGGGGGCAGACTCTTGAAAACGCGTTCCGTCGGTTCGCCAAGGTATCGGTCATTTCCTTTCTTCGTCAACTCCGCTCGGGAGATATTGTACCCGTGCTCGGGATCGATCCAGAGCGTGTACCTGCCGCTGGTGGTAGTGGCCACTATCACGTGGCAGGGAATCCCATTCACGGGCTCCAGTTGCTCGCGAGCGCTGATGCTGTCCGCGTCCTTCAGGATCGTGTCCACGGGACGCATATCCCCTGGAAGAATGCCGTCCAAACAGGCCCCTCCGTAACTTCCGGCTACGTAGTGATCCTTCTTCCTAGCATGATTCGACATGGAGGCGCTGCCCCCACCCACGCTTGTATACGCGCTCCAGGTTGTTCCATCCCAGATGGCGCTTCGCCTGACTGGGTCTCCCAGCACGTGCATGGCGCCATCCTGGTCACGCTCCATATCCTCGGTATCTGTGGTCAGATCGACCCGGTCACCATCGGTCATCAGCGTGAATCGATTGCGTTCCCATCTGGGGGCCGCGCCAGAGGCCGTGTCGGAATTCTCGCGCAGTTCCTCTGACTCAATGATGTGCCTCCGCGTCGCTTCTCTGGTTTTCGTGTACTCCTGTAGAATACGCAAAGGCTCCATCCGTTCAGCCGCTACGGACCCAGCGCCGAATGCACCCACCACAACCAATGTCATCCCGCTAAAGAACTTCATCTGCCATTTCCTCCCGCACAAACCCGCTTCAACAAGAAGACCTACCAAGGCCCCCTGCACGGTGATTCTATACCGCGCCGCCGCTGGGGCCAAGGGGAAACTCAGATACAGCAAGGCTGGAGTGCGGTTCGTGTTTGTGGGCAACGGACTCCTCTGCGCCCGCGCTTGTCATTCCTGCGCGGGAATGGCAGCATCTATGGTCGTACCTACAAACATTGAGTGCACCACCGAGACCAGGTCCGGTCAGATTTCGGCGCCGTTCTCGCCGGGGCGCGACTTGTACACCGCTTCGATCGGCGGCGCTACTTCGTGTGGCGCAGCGAGAGGATGAAGCGCACCACGTCGCGGCGGGAGACAATGCCGACGATCTTGCCGTCGCGCAGGATGGGGACGCGGCGAAAGTTGTGCTTCATGAGGCAGTCGGAGATATCGATCAGACTGTCGTCTTCGCCAAAGGTGACGATCTCGTCGGTCATATAGCCCTCGACCTTACCGGCATGGTCCTCGGCATCGCACAGGAGGCGCAATACGTCCTTCTCCGAGAGGATCCCGGCCAGCGTCCCGTCGGCGTTCACCACGGGCAGGCCGGTGACGTTGGCGTTGACCATCGTGGCGATGGCTTCGTAGATGTCGGTGTCGCGCGAAACGCTCACCACGTCGGAACTCATGACCTTCTTGGCGGGAAACATCCTTGGCTCTCCATTGAATGACAATCCATCGTCGGCCCCAGGTCCCAATGCTCCGGGACCAGCCCAGGTGTTTATCTACCGTTAGCCTAGCGAATCGGCCCGACCAGGTCAACTCCACAAGTTCGACTTGTAGAGTGGAGCGTGGAGTCGGCGATTCGCGCATGACGCAGGGATCATCGGCTCTTGCGCCTGTGGATCGCCAGCATCGCTTCTTCCAGGCCTCTCTTCCACCTCTGCAGCGTGTGCAGATTGTGCAGTTCTTCCATCAGATTCACATTGGATCTCTCCAGAAATCCCTGTCGAAGCGTGCCCGCCCCGTGCGTGCCCGGAGGCGCGATGATCGGCACGCCGGAAGATTCGGTCGCTGTGAAGAGCGTATTGCCCGCCGATCGAAGTCCCTCCGCATGGGGGAAGAGGGCCAGTCGAATCCTCGCCTGGCCGGCTATGACGCCATCGGGCCTGACGATGCTGACAGCACCATCCTCGGAGATCTTCAGCATCGAGCCATCATGGGACACGGTGACGCTATCGAGCAGTTCATAGCCGGAGTTGGTCGTAATGCGACCCTGTGCGTTTCTGCAGAAGTGGCCGTGGCGCGTATACGCGATCTCGCCGTTGGGCATCTCGATTTGCAGGAAGCCGCGGCCTTGGACGGCCAGGTCGAGCGGCGCATCCGTTCGACGTAGATCGCCTTGCGTGACGATGCGACGAGTGTGCCCGATCGTTTCTCCGTCAAAGATGACGTCGATCCTCTTGTAGCCGTAAGTTTGAGCGTTGCTGACGTTCTCGATCGCCACGTCGAGCGCCTGGTCGATGGAGCGCAGGCACGAAATCAGTACATCCGTCCCATCCAGCCGTTCGCCGAGCAGACCCAGCAGATCGACCTCCTGGTTCTGAGAACCTCGGATGGCCTCGACCAGATCCGCCAGTTCCGCCTCCATCTCTTGGCTCGACCTCAACTCCTCCTTGAGGCTTTGCACCAGTAACCTCTCGGCTGGAGGATCGGGTGTGCCGGCGTCGTTCCGGGGCTGGTTCCGCCCTTCCCTGTGTGAAGAGCAACCCTGCATTATTGCGAGCAGAACAACGATCATCAGAAGCGAGCTAAGCCGCATGGCGTCACCACCTTTCGCAAGAAGAGTGCATCAACCAGGACCCGTCCCTAATACTCCCTCAGTTCGCGCGGGGCTACTTCCTCAGCGCGCGATTGGCTTCGTTTATGCGTTGACGCTGTTTCCCATTCAGGCCCTGCTTGAAGTACTGATCGGGCCGAACGTAGGGACGGTGGCGCTTCATTTCGGGATCGTTCAGATCCAGGCTCAGATCGCAGTCGAAGCGCATCAGGATAGCGTGGTTTTGACTCCAGTTCGTGTAGTTCGTGAAGTGCGACAAACCCCAGGTAATGCCGCGCCCGTCTTGGGTGTTCGTGAAGGCATCGGGAATGAAGGGGCCGGCGGCGATTGGCATCAACGAGACAATAGACGCGATCTCGAAATTGACGCCGTCTTCGGCGAACTGGACCGTATTGTGCTCGTTGCCGTCGCCGTGAACCAAAGCGGCGATCCCACCTTTGAAGGGAAAGAGCGTGGTTTCGTGTCCTGAATTGACCACCGGGTTCAGGAGGTGCTTCTTGAAGGGGCCCAGAGGATGATCCGCGATAGCCAAGCCCTGCATCCGCACGAGGCGCGGGTCGCCATCGAAATCGGATTTGTAATAGAGGTAGATCTTACCCTTATAGACCAAAGGATAGGGATCGTGGATCGAATACTGGTCCCATTCGCCCGGGGCGCCGTTGGGAATAACGATCTTGTGATGAGGTGTCCAGGGGCCGTCCGGCGAATCTGCGTAAGACACCGCGACCGGGCAGTCGTCGCCGCGGGTGCCGCTGGCCTCCATGAAACCCTGATAGTACAAGTAGTACTTGCCCTTCCAGAGGAGGATATCAGTCGTGGTCACGGAGCGCCAGCCCACCTGCGGCTTCGGCGGGCGCGGCACCGCCACCCCTTGTTCGGTCCAGGCAAAGCCGTCCTCGCTGGTGGCGTACCAGATATCAGCCAGGTCCCAATCGCTGGAGGGGATGGTGTCCGTACAGTTCTTGGCCCCCTTGGGGGAGGTGGGTGTGTGGCGATGGGTATACCATACGTAATACTTGCCGTTGGCGAAGATCACCTTCGACGGATCGCGGCGCGAGATCGTGCCGTCGTGATTGTTGTAATCGAAGCCCTTGAGCGGGGTGTACTTGAACAGGGAATAGAGTTCGTTGTCTTCCGGGCGCGGCGCCAAGTAGGCGCTGTAGTTGCGCTCCATGGCGGCGCTCAATTCGCGGTCCGGCTTCTCTTTGGGAAGCTTGAACGGGAATCCCTTCGGTTGCGGGTCCTCCGCATGACAACAGGCCAAGGGAAACAGCGACGACACGCCCACCACGAAGATGCCAAGTGACAATACCACCGATCTCATCATGTGTCCTTTCGTTTCATGGAACCGCCAATCGCCCTATTCTCTGACCAAGACGTAGGACCGCACCCAGTCGTAATAAGTGCTGTTCTTGGTTTCATCGTTCAGCATCTCATCGGTAGGCAGACTCGGCTCCCAGCTATAGGTCTCGGTCACCATATGCATATACATGGGCCGAGCGAAGGGCTGAGGGTTGTACTTCGCGCTCGGATGGACAGTGAACAGGAACTTGCCATCGTAATAGAAGTGCATGGTGTTGGCGTCGACCCACCACAGTCCATAGGTGTGAAACGCCTCGGACGAAGGCGCGATCGCGTTGCGTCCGTCCCGGGGGCTGCCCGCACTGGCATTGGGCGGGCTCGGCTTGCCCTTGACCCGCAGGCCGTAATGCGTGTTGGCATTGAACTGCCGGCCCCAATTGGGATAACGCGTCGGCGCGCCCATCGTCTCGATGATGTCCAGCTCCTGGCGATGGGTCTCGGTCACCAGCTTGCCGTCTTCGTCCACGTAGCGAATCTCCTTGGGCAGATTCTTGAGCCAGAACGTCGACGACATGGGTGTGGGCGACGCCTTCATGCGGACCTCATAGTACCCATACCAGGCCTGGTCGCTCTTCGACGCCACCGCCCCACCGGCCAGAGAGTACTTCGTGCCGGGCTTGCCGTCGTTGCCTTCCGTCGGATCGAGCCGGCTGTTCTTGATGCGCAAGCAGCCTTTCTCGACACTGACGTTGTAGGCCTTGAACGTCGCCGGCGGGCGTCCGTTCTTCCAGTAGGGACTCTTGTCGTACCACTTTGCGGGGTCGAGTTCTTCGCCCTCGAACTCGTCCGTGAAATCCGGGTTCACCGCCCACTTGAACCCCGCCGGGGGCTTGGGCAAGGTGTGGACATGCTCGATGGCCAAACGGAATTCCCGCCCGTTATCCGTTCGAGCGAGGGTGCGTCCTCCAAGCACGGCACACAGGACGCACAGGGCCAGAGAAGCGGATATTGTCTTCATAGGTTCTCCATTTCCAGCGTTCGTTGTCAGCGCCCATCATCAGAAGCCCTGAGCCGGCATGTGTCAGCCCGATCCTCGCCTCCGCCCCCTGCCCTTCACACCCTTCGCACCTGTCAGCACCCCCGCCCCCGGTCAGCGCGACTGCTGAGCCAGGGCTTGCAGCATCGCCTTGATCTTAACGTCGTAGTTCGGGTCGGTCGCCCATCTGCCCGTGAGGTTCTCGACGTACGGGGCGCTGCCGCGCGGGACCTTGTGAAAGCGGGGGTCGACGAGCTTGCGGCGCAGCCGCTTGGTGGTGGCGTAGCCCTTGAGATGCTGGATCTGGGCGCGGACGCCGATCCGGGCGGTGGGAAACGAATGGCCCGGCACGCCGCCGCCGGTCGTACCGATCCCGGCGAAGTTGTTCTGCGAAGGATGAACGTCGGCCCCGAAGCGCAGGTAATCCGTTTCATGGCACATCTGACAAAACGCGACGTCGTGATTGACGCCCTCGATCCGCGCCTCCTCGACGTAGATCTCCGCCAGCATCAGGACTTCCTTGGCGTTCGCCTGTGGGTTGGCGTCGAGCAGAAACGACGCCAGTTGGGGCACGCTCGCTGCGCCGCGCCCCATGATCCGCACCGTGCCGGTCGGAGGAGGATAGACAGCGGCGCGCCCGCCCCCGCCCGGGCCTTGGCACGAGGCCGTCACGACCACCACCGCACTCAACCACAATCCGAGCGCCGCCCCACGCCCACTACGCCTTCGCGTCATGCCCACCATGGCCACCACCAACAAGAATCAGCGTCCTATCTGAGGTCGGCCCACACACCGCACCAGAGTGTACCTGGCCCGACTGCATGGTATCCAAGCAGATCACGGCGCCGTTGTCACGCGTTATCTGCCCGTCGGCTATCATTGCCTGGGCGTGCGCCGTCGGCGCAGGAGGTGGCCGGCTGAACCGAGGCCAAAGCCGGCCAGTAGAACCGCGCCGGGAACGGGGACGGGGACCGGAGCGATCGAGAGGTCGGTGAGCTCGAATTCGATCGTGCTGTAGGGCGCCGCGATGATGTCGCTGTCCACATCGATGATCCCGAATCTCAAGTCGCTGTCGCCGTAGGGCAAGGCCGCCAGCACGGATTCCGGGTCGGGCAGCGCGTCGCTGTCCCAGGCATCGCCGGCGGTGTTGTTACGGTAGATCCGCCCCGAGTGTAGTCCCAGCCCGGCAAACGATCCGGTCAGCGCAATGTCGCTCGGCATGCTGGGGGCGCCGACCTCGAACCTCACAACGTACTCGTCGATCGTGCCGATTCCGGAGCTGTTGTTGTTGACCGTTATCGTGGCCGCATCCGTACGGATCGTCGAGCCATCCACAAAGCCCAGGCTGAACGTAGCGGGTCGATACATCCCATAATAGGGGTTCGCAGCCGCGTCCGGCGTCGCGGCGTCGTAACGGTAGTACCCGGTGACGAGCGAATCGACACCAATCGTGCCAAACCCCGAGCTGGTGACGCGACCGGTGAGATCCACGGTGACCATATCGGCAACGGCCGGGGACACCGGGACAAGACAAAGGGACAGAACCACAGCAACTGCACAACCAGACATCGACTTCATGGTAGTTTCTCCTCCTCCACGAACTTGAACGCGTCACGCTGAACACCGCACCACGAAATGCTGGGATCCACTATTATGCCCGATAACAACCACTAAATCAAGACCGAACTTCAGTTTGATAGTATCGGGCATTGTCTGTAAGTTCGATTCTGTCCCTTCCCAGGGTTGCCCGGAGACGGCTCTCGATGGCCGGTTCGTCGTGGAAGCCTCCCATGGGCCTCAGTCGCAACCGCAGGGTTCGGATGAAGCGTTCGAGCGGGTTGTTGGTCCGTACTCTCTGCCACCAGGTCATGGGTGAATCGTAGAAGTTCACACTTTCGTTGAGGCCCTCGATCCGCCCCTCTTCGACGTAGACCTCCGCCAGCGTCAGGACTTCCTTGGCATCCGCCTGTGGGTTGGCGTCGAGCAGAAACGACGCCAGTTGGGGCACGCTCGCTGCGCCGCGCCCCATGATCGGCATGGTCCGTCCCGCTGTGCCCGATGAGCCGCCATAGCCCCCACCATAAGGACTCTGACAGGAACCGGCCAGAACCGCCAAGCCGCTCATCACCACCGCCGTCACGAACCCCATCCAGCCGCGCATTCGGTCCATCGCCACGTGCTCCATCACCAAGGCCATCACCATCGCAACCGACCCCATCGGCCGGATCGACTGCCCCCCATACGACCGAATCCCCGCCTGTTTGTCACGCGCTATTCGTCGAGTTGAGGCGTCGGGGCCCTCCTTCTGCGAATGGCCCCGAAGGCGACGGACACGGCCTCATTCGAAACGGCCGATACGCTCAGGCGACATCCCGATCAGGTAATGGCTTCGGCGCGTAGGAGACCACCTTCGGCGACAGGCTCTTCTGTCGGTCGATCAGGTGACGGGTGAGCGTGTCCCAATCGTTGCCAAGATCGGACTCGATCTTCTTGCGTACCCGACGCACCTCTTCGACGATGGGATCTTTCATGGTGAACCTTCCTCGAGCAACTCCTCCGGCGTGCATATCACCGGCGTATCGATGCCCTGCTGATAATTCAACGTTTGTATGATCGCTCGGGGGCGAGCCCCGGCGATATGGGTGAAGTTCCAACTCACCAGATAGTCCATCCCGTGCTGGACGGCCAAAGCAAGGTGGACCGCATCGAGTCTGGCCTTGCCAGGCAGAGACAGGGCGTCGAAGTACACACGGGCCAGTTTGACAACATCCGGCGTAACGGCCAGCAAAGGAAACCCGTCAACGACGCCCCCCCTCATGCGAGCCGCCTCCGGATCGCCCTGCGCGATTTCCTCGAGGACGATGGCAGACACATGAGGGTCGAGCAAAGGCAGCCGGTGGATCCACCAATCCTGAGTGATCTGCTGATGCCCGGCGACAATCAAATCCCTGCTCGGCCGGGCCGTGTAATAGCTGATGACGCTCGTCTCAATATAGACTTTGGGTTTCATGCATGGTTCCTCACTTGGCCATAGACATATTGTCCCCATCAGCCGGAAGCCTGTCAAGACCTGGAAGAGCCGGGTCACTCCATGGCTCAGCCGACAAGAAGCTATCGCTGTTCGGAACGACCGGCGCGGAGCTTCTCTCTGCGCTCTTCGGGCCATTCTTCGGGGAAGTTCAGGTGGGCGAATTCGCCCTGGTGCTCGACGGCGGCGCGGTCGTAAGCGCGGGCGGCATCAACTTCACGATCGAAATGGCCCAACCAGATGGTCTTGCCCTCGAAAACAAGTTTGGCATGACACCGATCGCTCTGCCTCGAGTAGCCGACCCCTTTGAACTTCGATGAAGAGCCGCGTTTCTTGCGTTGGTTGCGCTGGTTCTCGGCGCGGGTGCAGACACGCAGATTGGACCGGCAGTTGTTCGCCCGCTGACCGTCAATATGGTCCACGACCATCCCTTCGGCCGGCCGCATGATCTGGCGATGCATGAGGATTCGCTTGCCCTTCTCGCTCCGAGCGGCGTATCCGCCGCTGCACGAATGCCAACAGTACTGGCTGAGCCAGTCGTAGTCGGCCGCGTCAACCAGGGCGTAGAGGCCGTCTTCGAGCGGGATGTGCCGGACCTGACCGGGCGGTTCGACGGGTCTGGGCTGGTGGTTCTCACAGGCGACCCCCGGGACCTCGCGCAACTCGCCGGGCCAGAGGGGGTGATTGGCGCAGCGAACCAGCAGCGGCTGACCCGAATGCGCCCAGGTCAGCCAGCGTTCGGCGTCGCAACGGGAATAGACACAAGTGGTGCACGTTCGCACGGGCATGGCTCTCCTTCCGTCTCCTTCAATGCGTCCAGGGCCTGTCTCGACGACCCCATCTCGCCGGCCCGGCGCCGAAGCGACACCAGACCCACCTCGCATGAGGTTAGTTGTATAATATACACAACCAAGCCGTCTGTCAACCAGAAAACGGAAGAAACAGCCCTCTTGCCTAAAAAACGAGGGCGGGCAGGCCCAGGCCGATACCGATCCCATAGAGATAGTCCAGCCAGAAGAAGCGCAGGATGTTGGCCAGGTAGATGATCCAGACCAGGGGAAAGCTCAGGATCGCCAGAGGATTGAAGGAGGAGACCTCCTTCCTGGCCTGCTGGAGCAGGAGGTAGGCGTCTCCGATCGACGGGAACGCGTGCATACCGATGGACACGCCCAGCCAGAGCAGAACGTACGACAACGGGTGCTGAATCCCAAAGAAGCGTACGGGCAGAAAGGCGGGAAAGCAGATCAGTATGCAGAGCAGAGAATTGACGAAGAACGGGCCCATAGAGATCAGGAACGCTGTCGTGAAGTTGTCGGTCGGTTCGTGGGCGACATAGCCGGCCGGGTTGCCCAACCGAAAGAAGCAGACGTCGAGCACCGCCACGTTGCGCAGCTTGCAGAAGAACATGTGCGCTGCTTCGTGGACGATGACGCCCGGGAACGTGACAAGCGATATGAGTTGGCCTGGAATGATCACAGCCTAATCCTCCTTCTGTGGGCTCCAGCCCTCGGGAAACCGTTGGTAATACTCGTCGCGTCTGATGATCTCGCGCGAGTGGAGGCGATGCAGAATACGATTCTCATACTCGGCGAACCCCGGATCGCCCTGGGCCAGATCCTCCGCCTGCTTGAGGCACTCGAGCGCATAGTCGCGACAGCCGCCCTCACCGGTCTGGGCGAACTTGCACGCCCAGGCTGAAGCCATCATGGCTTTGCCCATGTAGGAATCGGGGCTCTTCTGATCCACCATCCGCGCGGCCGCCAGAAAACCGTCATAATCCTCATTATCGAAGGCCACACCCGCCTGGGCCTGAGCCAGTAGCCCCCCCACATCGTAGTCAGCGGGCAGTCTGTCCTGGCACCAGCTCAGCTTGTCCGCCGCCTCGGCGTAACGGTCCTGATAGAGCAGGGCCACGCCCTCCATATAGACGCTTATGACGCGAATGTCCCCACATTCCGGGACATTGTCGGCCGCACTGGCCATGTAGGTCGCCGCCGCCTCGGCCTGGCCCTCCGCGAAGCATGTCCATGAACGACGCAGGGCGCCGTACGCTCGGAAGAAGCGAAGGTTCCAGACCAGAGAGACCGCCACGAGGACAATGACCGCCACCAGGGCGATCTTGATCCACGCGGGGAACGGACGGTTCTGGAAGAAGTCCTTACATGTCGGGCAGACGGGCAATTCGGCCAGCAGCGCCAATTCCTCCGCCCCGTGGTCCTTCCCGCAATTCGCGCAGACGGTCGGATCGATCTGGCGCTCCAGGTCCACCTCCGGCGCGCCGGCGTCGTCGGACTGGGGTAAGGCTTGCTCGCAACAGGCGTCACACAGGATGCGCTCGCCCACCCGCAGCGTGTCGTTCATGGGGAATTGTCCCGCGCATTGCTCACACTGGCACTGTCTCATGGTCCCTCTCACTCTCAGCCGAATTCACGGCGTTTCCGCCAATATCCTTAACGACAATCGACCGGAAACGGGCCGGACTTTAGCCTCAATTGTCCGGCTGAACCGAGGGTATCTGTTCAGACACCGCCAAGTCGGCAGGCTGTTTACTTGCAAATCGTTCTTGCCTATAATGACCGGCACAGAGATATGACTGGACCACTTGAAGATCGCAGAGAGGAATTGCTGGAGCTCTGTCGGGCCTTCGGCGTTGCACGTCTGGATGCCTCTGGCTCGGCGGCGGGCGTGGAGCGCTTCGATCCCGAGCGGAGCGACATCGACCTGCTCGTTGAGTTCGAGCCGATGGACCCCGTTCGTCACGCGAAGTCCTATTTCGGGCTTCTCGCGGCACTGCAGGACCTGTTCGGTCGGCGGATCGACCTGCTCGAAACCAAGGCCGTAACCAACCCCTATCTTCTGGAGTCCATTGAGAAACAGCGCCGGCAGATCTATGCAGCCTGAGAACAAGAAATACACCCTCGTCATTCTCCCGGTCTGCAAGCGCGCCGCTCAGATCCTGGGGTTGTCGTTGCGACGGATTAGAGGGGATACCGAAACGCTTCTGTGAGGTGGATTTATGATGAATCGACGGGTGTTTTGTAGGTCGGTCGTGCCGGCGGCGATGCTGGCGGGTTCTCTGGGGGTTGCTTCGGGAGCCGGCTCGGACGGGGCGATCAAGCTGATCGTGCGGGCCGACGATATCGGCTCGTCGCACGCCGCCAACGTTGCCTGCATCCAGAGCTACCGCGACGGGATCGCGCGGAGCGTCGAGGTGATGGTCCCCTGTCCCTGGTTCAACGAGGCGGCCCGGATGCTGCGCGAGAACCCGGGCTACGACGTGGGCGTCCACCTGACGCTGACCAGCGAATGGGAGACCATGAAGTGGGGTCCGATGACGGCGGCGCCCAGTCTGGTCGACGCGCAGGGGAACTTCTTCCCGACGACGAGCCAGCGCTCGAACTTCCCGCCGAACACGGGGTTCCTCCAGTGCGGCTGGAAGATCGACGAGGTCGAGAAGGAACTGCGGGCCCAGATCGAACTGGCGCTTAGGGAGATCCCGCAGGTCTCGCATTTGAGCAGCCATATGGGAACGCCGACCAGCCACCCGAAGCTCAGGGCGCTGGTCGAGAAACTCGCGGCCGAGTACAAGCTGACACTCGCCACCCCCGGCGCCAGGGGATTGCGCTGGGGAGTCGACAGCAAGGCAACCGCCCAGCAACGAATCGCGGCGCTGGTCAAGGCGCTGGAGACGCTGGAGCCGGGGATCTGGATTCTGGTCGAGCACCCGGGCCTGGACACCGAGGAGATGCGGGCGATCGGACACAAAGGCTACTGGAACGTCGCGGCCCATCGCGATGCGGTCACCAAGGCCTTCACCAGCGACAAGGTCAAGGCCGTCATCAAGAAGCGGGGCATTCAACTGGCCAGCTACGCCGACGTCTGGCCGGCCGGGAAATAGCGTTTTGATTTTGCCCGTCCTGAATGTTATATTGGGGGCCTGTTGCCGGGCCGGCGCCCTCACTAGCCGACCGGCCCAATAGGTCCGCCCGCAAGAGCGGGAACCGCCGTTGGTTCTGCTCTTAATCGATAAGTTGCTTATTGGTACTGACTTGCTCATGGAAAAGACACAGGCACAATCTACTCACAGTTCGTCCCGCAGACAATTCCTCAAAACCTCCGGCGCGGCAGCGCTCACCGGCGCGATCGCCAGTCCCCTGGCCTTTGCCCGGAAGGCCTCGGCGGCGCCGTCCTCGAGCAATACGCTCAAGGTTGGACTCATCGGCTGCGGCGGACGCGGCACCGGGGCGGCCGCTCAGGCGCTGACGACCGGCAAAGACGTGGTCTTGACCGCCCTGGGCGACGTCTTCGAGGATCGCGTGCAGCGCAGCCGCAAGAGCCTCAGCACCAACGAGAAGTTCGGCTCACGCGTCAAGGTCTCGGACGATACCTGCTTCGTGGGCCTCGACGCCTACCAGAAGGTGATCGACAGCGATGTCGACGTCGTGGTCCTGGGCACCCCGCCCGGCTTCCGGCCCCAGCATCTCAAGGCTGCCATCGAGGCGGACAAGCATGTCTTCTGCGAGAAGCCCATGGCCACCGACGGCCCGGGCGTCCGCTCGGTTCTCGAGTCGGCCGCCAAGGCCAAGGAAAAGGGCCTGTCCCTGGTCGCCGGCTTCTGCTGGCGTTATGACTACGCCCGCCGCGCCTTCTACGAGCAGATCCACAACGGCGCGATCGGCGAACTCCGCGCCGTCTACGCGACCTACCTGACCGGCCCGGTCAAGCCGATGCTCCCGCCCGACAAGCGTCCGGCCGGCATGAGCGACGTGGAATGGCAGCTCCGCAACTGGTACAACTTCGTCTGGCTCTCCGGCGACGGGCTCGTCGAGCAGGCGTGCCACAGCGTCGACAAGATCGCCTGGGCCTTCAACGGGGTCCTGCCCGTCAAGGCTGTCGGCAACGGCGGTCGTCAGTTCCCCAACCATGAGGGCAACATCTTCGACCATATCGACGTCTTCTATGAGTTCCCGAACGGCGCCCGCGCCTTCATGGCCCAGCGCCAGATCGTCGGCTGCTACGGCGAGAACTCCGACTACCTCATGGGCGCCGACGGCATCGGCACCATCAAAGGCTGGAACGATCCGGTCATCAAGGGCAAGAAGAAGTGGCGCTATCGCGGGCCGAAAGCCAGCATGTACCAGATCGAGCACGATGAGTTGTTCGATTCGATCCGCAAGGGCAAGCCCATGAACGACGGCGTCTGGATGGCCCACAGCACCCTGATGGCGATCATGGGACGCATGGCCGCCTACACCGGGCAGTCCGTCACCTGGGAGCAGGCGCTGAACTCGAAGCTCAAACTCGTCCCGGACGAGGTGACCTGGGACATGGACTTCCCCATCCGCCCCATGGCGCGACCGGGGAGAACCGAGTTCGTCTGATCGTGACTCGTGACCCGTAAGGCAACAGCGGCCGCTCCGACAACCACGTCGGGGCGGCTTTTTTCATTCCTGGGAGCCCCCTTCAGTTCTCTCAAGCCCCAGCCTATAATCGCTCCCATGATTGAAGAACCAAGATACTCATCGGTGATCGCGCGTACGTTGTGTCTTTCTCGTTGGATCATCTTAGGGATACTGCTGCTCGTTCCTGACGCAGCTGCTCGGGCCGAGGAAAGATTGTGGCTGGCCAGGGACGGCAAAGCGTGCGCCACCCTTGTCGGGAGTGGACAAGACGAATACGCCGTCGAGCGATTGCAGCGTTGGTTCCCTGAGCAAGCCAATGTCACGCTCGACACGGCGCCGGCCGACCCGGCCCGTATCCCGACGACTGGGACCACCATCCTGCTGGGCAGCGCCGCCTCGAACCCCTTGGTCGCCGAGTTCGGCCAACGGCTCGGGCTGAACCTGGACCCGTCCGACCTGACCGAACAAGGGTACGTGGCGCATCGCGCCGAACTCGATGGTCGTCAGTGGCTCCTCCTGGCCGGCGGCGGTCGCGACGGAGTGATCCACGCCGTCGCCGACCTGATGAATCTACATCTGAACGCCGCGGATGGGGACGTCTGGATCGACACGTTGAGCACGCGTCAGATCCCGCGCTTCAAGTACCGCTGGTTCTGGAACTGGGACAACCGCATGGAATGGGGCGGAGGCGGATCAGTCGTCTCCGTGCCGGCCAGCGTCGAAGGCGGCTCGACCTCGACGAAATCGACCGCCGCGTTTCTGACCGACTGCAAACGAAGCATCGACTACATGGCCGACCACAAGTTCAACGGTCTGATCGTTTGGGGTCTCCTGCGCGACTCGCACGGCGGTCTCAAGGCGGCGCAAGAAGTGTGTCGCTATGCCACCCGGCGCGGCGTACGGATTCTGCCCGGCGTGGGCACCAGCGGATACAACGGCTATTACTACGAGGGCAAGAACTGCTTCAATATCGATCACTGGCTCGCGCAGAATCCGCATCTGCGGGCCGTGAAGGAAGACGGCACGCCCTACGGCGCCCTGTGCCCTTCGAACCCGGCCAACATGCGTTGGCTCGACGACGGCGCCGAATGGCTGTTCGAGAATCTCGAGATCGGCGGGGTCAATCTCGAAATGGGCGACTTCCTGGTCTGCTATTGTCAGGACTGTCGCGAAGCCCGCGCCGCGATCCGATCGTCCGAGCCCGACTACTACAAGGACATGGCGCTGTCGCACAGCGTCACGCTCGAGAAGATGCGCCGGCTGGCGCCGCACGCGTGGCTCAGCTACGCCACCTACACGGGCTATACGAAGCAGATGGAGACGGCGCCGCCGGCGTTTCTTGCCATGATCCCCGACAGTTCGATCTGCCAATGGACGCTCACCGGCATGGCGAGGAACTGGCCCGCGGAAGCCCGGCCCACAGCCAAACACAACATAGGCTATCTGCACTGGTGCAACCGCTCGACGCAGACCGAGGACGACTTCTACGTGCAGCGAATTCGGGACGTCTGCCGCAAAGCCGCCGCGGCCGGGCTCGAAGGGATCGACACCTACGGCGAACTGGGCGCCGACCGTCTCAACGTCGAACTGGCCTACCTCGCCTGGGAGGCCTTCCTCTGGCAGCCGGAAATGACCATGGACCAGTTCGCCGAGGGGTACGTGGCAAGACTCTACGGCGGTGCAACCGCCGCACGCGAATTGACGAAACTGATCCCCATGATCCGTACAAGAAACCTGCGCAGTGACGCGAACAATATGGCTCAGGCGATCCGGATGGCCCAGGCGGCTCGCGCGCTGTCTGCCCCCGCGGGCTACGAACGCTGGGACAAGCTGATCGACAACCTGCAGCATACGCACGACGCGCTGGAAGAACGGTATGAGGGTCCCATGGCGCGAGCCGGGCGCAAGATTCCCGTCGTCTCGGTCGCAGCCAGCGATGAAGACGAGAAGCGCGGGTACCTCGCCGGCAACGCCATCGACGGCCGCACTGACGAACCCAAGGGCTGCTGGCTCACGCAGGCAATCACGCCCGATCAGGCGAACCAGCCCCGCACCGAATGGCTCGAACTGCAACTGGCCAAACCCACAAAGATCAATCGCGTCGCCATCTTCCACCAGATCGATCGCCGATACTCACGCTCGCTGGATTACATCGTCAGCGTCCGCCGCGATGGCAAGTGGACACCCGTCGTCACCGTCAAAGACAATCCCCGAATCGGCTGGGTCGGGCACCCGTTCGACGAGGTCACCACCGACGCGATCCGCGTAGTCATCACCCGCGCCACCCACTGGCAAAGAATGGGCCTCGGCGAAATAGAGATCCTCATGTCGCAACAAAGGTGAGCCAGCGACGTAGGGTGTGCAATGCACACCATTGCCTCGACCCGCAAGGAGCCGGCGTGCAGTGCACGCCCTACGAAACATCTCCTCGACTCATTTCACTCCGATGACGCCGATTTCGGCTGCGGACGCCCAGGGGTTGTCGTTGACTTCGGACAGGACGCGGACGAGGACGTAGCGCGCGTGAATGGGCTTTGCGCAGTCCGCCATCTGCGGCTTGCGCACCTTCTTGAAGGTGGCCCGCACAGCCGGCACCCCGAAGCCATCGAGGGAATTACTGACGCAGAACTCCGTCTTGGCAAACGCGCCGTTCCAGCCGCTGTCCTGTCTCGCCAGATAGCGAAATCCGCGTATCTGGCAAATCGCACCGAGATCGATCACGAGTTCGTGGGGGTGCCTGGCCAACCCGCCCGAGAACTGGGAGTGCCAGACCGTGCGTGGATTGCCGTCCACCGCATAGGCTGCCCGGCGATCGTTCGCGAGATTCTCACTGCTGTAGCGAACCACCTTGATCCCAGCGGCCGGGATCAGGTCATCATCGTCAATTCGATAGACCTTGACCCTAGCGTTACCAGCCTGGGGGCGGGTGGTTCCCCATTTGGCTTTTCGATCGCGTTCGTGGCGGGTTCGGTCGGTGAATGTCCCGGGGCGGACGGGGACGTGCGATTGGGCGGCGAGTGCTTTCATGCGCGCGACCCGCTCGGGGTGTTTGGCGGCGATGTCGTTCTTCTCGCTGGGATCGACGCTCAGGTCGTACAGTTCCCAAGGCGCGTTGTTCTTGGGCTTGATGGCTTTCCAGTTGCCCTGGCGGACCGCCACCTGTTGTCGATGTTCCCAGTAGAGAAACTCATGCTGCTCTTGCTGCCGGCCGACCGCACGGGCGCCGAGCAGTTCCGGGAGGATGGACAATCCATCGATCTCGGCAGGCGGTTGGGCGCCGGTCAGTTCGGCCAGCGTGGGCAGGACGTCAGGCTGATAGAACAGCAGGTCGCTCACGCGGCCGGCCGCGATCTTGCCCGGCCAGCGGACGAGGAACGGGATCCGCAATCCACCCTCGTAGAGATTGCCCTTGCCGCCCCTGAATTCGACGCCCGTATTCGGATCGACGTTGGGCCCGAAGTAGCCCCGCCGGTGTCGCTTGCTCTTGAAGCGGTCCTGACCCCCGTTGTCGCCCGTGAAGAAGACGATCGTGTTGTCCTCGAGATCAAGTTCGCGCAGCAGATCGAGGACCTGCCCCACGTTGTGGTCCACCATCGTGACCATCGCCGCGTAGTTCTTCGCATCCTGGGGGACATCGGCGTCCTTGACCCACGCGTCGTCGCGGTACAGCTTCCAGGCTGGGTCATCGGCGGGGATGTCGTACATCCCGTGCGGCGGCGTGATCGGCAGGTAGCAGAAGAAGGGCCTTTCCTTGTTCGCGCGAATGAACTTCAGCGCCTCGTCCATGATGGCGTAGTGCGAATAGGTCTGCCCGCTCCGGCCGCCCTTATTGCCCTCCAGCGGAACCTCCTCACTGTTGCGGATCAGGTACGGCGGATAGAACGAATGGGCGTGCACCTGGTCGTAGTATCCGAAGAAGACGTCGAAACCGTGCTTCTCAGGCACGCCGGTCGAGTCGCGTCCCCCGCAGCCCCACTTGCCAAACCCGCCGGTGGCGTAGCCGATGTCCTTGAGGATCGAAGCGATCGTCTCTTCCTCGGCTCGCAAGGGAGTCCCGCCGTCGTTGGCGCGCACCGACGCATGGCCCATGTGCTTGCCCGTCATCAGAGCGCATCGCAGCGGCGCGCAGACCGGCGCACCGGCCAGCGCCCGGGTGAAACGAAGCCCCTCGGTCGCCATCCGATCGATCCGCGGCGTATGGATCTGCCGGTTGCCCATGTGCGACAGCTCGTAGTACGCCAACTCGTCGGACATGATGTAGACGATGTTGGGCTTCTTCTTGGCGTCCCCCGCCGACGCAACATCGACCCGCCGCCCCACTGTCCAGGCAGTAGTCAACGCCGCGGCTTTGAGGAACCCTCTACGTGAAAACGGCATGTCTTGGCGTGTGGGCCCACCCGTCGAGTTCTTCATTCGATCGTCCTTCCTGAGCACTATGGTTCCTTCTTCTCGGTGATGCGCTTCATCTGCTTCCTGGTCAAGCCCTTGGAAAAATACACTTCAGGACGCAGTCTGGTCTGGGTTCGTTTGAGTTCCGGGTCGTGCAGGTCCAGGCTCAGGTCGCAGTCGAAACGCGCCAGGATGCTATGGTTCTTGCGCCAATTGTTGGCGGCGTTGGTGAAATGACACAACCCCCAGGTAATCCCGCGCCCGTTGCCGTTGCTGGTGAAGGCGTCGGGGACACAGGGTCCGGCGGCGATGGGCAGCAGCGCCGAGACCGAGGCGATGCTGAAGTTCACGCCGTCCGGCGCGTATTGGATCGTATTGCTCTCGTTTCCGTTGCGGATGACGAGCGTTGCGACCCCCCCCTCGAAAGGGAAATACGCGGTCTCGTGCCCTGAATTCAGGACCGGATTCAAAGAGTGCTTCTCGAACGGCCCCAGGGGATTGTCCGCGACCGCCAGACCCTGCGCCACGAGATACTCCGGTCGATCACCGAAGGCGGCTTTGTAGTACAGGTATATCTTGCCCTGGTAGACCAGTGGGTAGGGGTCGTGAATCGAGTACTGGTCCCACGTCCCCGGCGCACCGTTCTCGATTATGATTTCGTTACAGGGCGTCCAGGGCCCATCGGGCGAATCGGCATACGAGGCCGTCACGGGACAGTGGTCTCCCTTGGTGCCGCTGGCCTCCAGGAATCCCTGATAGTACAGATAGTACTTGCCGTTGAATTTCAGAACATCCGGGGTCGAAACCGAGCGCCAGCCCACGTGGGGCTTGGGCGGGCGCGGCACCGCGACGCCTTGTTCCTCCCAGGTGAAACCATCTTCGCTGGTCGCGTACCAGATCTCAGAGAGGTCCCAATCGGTCGATGGGATGGTATCGGTGCAGTTGGCCGCTCCCTGGGGAGATACCGAAGTGTGTCGTTTCGTATACCAGACATAGTACGTCCCGTCTTCGACGAGGACTTTCGAAGGATCGCGCCGCGAGACGGTTCCGTCACCACCCTGATAGTCAAGACCCTTCAACGGCGTATATGCGAAGCTCGAGAACAACTCATTGTCTTCGGGTCGCGGCGTACGATAATCCGTATACAAGCGCTGCATGGCCTCGCTCAGTGGGCGGACAGGCATGCTCTGAGGAATGTCCCACGGGAAGTCACCCTTAGATTCTCGGGTAGCGCATGAACCGACAGCCAGAGAAGTCAGGACGCAGACCACACACAAAACGAGAACATGTATTGCCTTCATTCGTCCTCTTCCTATCTTCTGGTCCGTTTCCTCTTGGCGCTGCGATATTCGCCGATGTGGGCGTACCGCTCATCATCGTTGCAGGACGCAGCGTGGGAAACCAACCGGCATTTCTTACACATGAATGGGAAATCGAAGAACCGGAAACTGTCGCCCTCTGTCACCGGACGGGACCAGGCGCCTCCACAGCCAGGGCAGCGGCGCTTCTCATCGCCCTTGCGTCTGCCCCAGTAGCGCATGAGATAGTAGTAGGTCTCGACTCCGGTAGCGGCCTCGATGTGCTTGCAGAAATCTCGGCCCTGCTGGGATAGCTCGCTGTCCGGCAAAGCCAGTTGCTTGTACACGGGGATCTCCAGGGCTCCGCACCCAAACCAGAGATTGTCGTGGTCTCGATAGGCTCCCTGCCAAAAATACAAGAACTCCTTCTGCAGGAAGTCAATCGGAAGCGTATAGAGGGGAATCGCCCTGCCGGTGTCACCTCGACACACAGGAGAATCCCAGTCGAAGGCATCAGTCGCCAGGAACAGGAAAGGCGCACCACGCCAGGTTGTATTACGCTTCGGTGCGTCGTCATCGATGACGCGCCACACCGGCTCCTGCCCGAAGACCCGGACAACCTCCCGCAGTGCTTCCTTTCCCCACTTGGAGTGGTAGCGTCGTGCGCGGGCGTTGTGCCCGGCCAGGAGGATGTGCGCGTTGAGCCGCCCGTCTATCCAGGTGAAGAAGTACTCTCCACAGGCCTGCCCGGCATGGAACAGCGCCCCCAGATACTCCTGAATCACCCTCTCCTGATCTTCCCTTGGATGATCGTTGGCAGTTCCGAAGACCACGTTGTGAAGAATCATCATCGTTCGATCCAGACTGCGCCTATCCAAATTACGCACTAAACCCGCAACCGTTGCAGGAATGTCTCGTTGCGATTATAGCTTCGGCGCGACAGCGGATCAACATGGCGAGCCGCCCTCCCTCGCCCAAGCGATCGGATCGCCAACCTGGAACTGGCGAAGCCAGCATGACAGCCAGCGGAGTAGCCTATCTGGGGGCCTCCAGAGAGGCTTCCGGGCAGGGTGCATTTCACGTCTGTGGCTGGGATTGCGGCCATGGACTCTGTCATTCCCGCGCAGGCGGGAATCCAGAGGTTGGAGGTGCTCTTCCGGTTTTGGGTCGTATTGGCCTTGGGCTTATGCTGGTCACGGCTCTCTGGATTCCTGCCTGCGCAGGAATGACAAAGGCGAGCGTGGGTACGGAGGAGCCATCCACCCTACGAACACAAAGTGCACGCTTGCGGACATATTGACGACCGGGAGCGTTGAAATCGAGCCACGTATTGTGGTAGTATTGAGGTCTATAGTTGCGTCCACTATTGAGTTCCGTTCAGTGGAGAACTCTGGCCTGGTCATTCATTGGAGGAGAAGTGTCATGTATAAGAAAGCAGTGTGGTCGGTGGCAGTTGTTGCGCTGTGTTTGGCCGCAACCGCACCGGTGTCTCTCGCGCAGGTTACCAATCTGGCGGACCAGAACAACGGCTTCGAAGAGGAGGTTGACTTCTTCAACGGGGGCTGGGGAGGAGGCTGGGTCACCTGGAATCCCACCGAAGGCAACGGCAGCACGATTGAGTACGATGACACGGAGTTCATCGATGAGTCGCTGAGCCTCAGAGTGAATGCGACCGGTACGGTTGGCTGGCATTTCCAAGTGATCTACGCCGCGATCCCCATGACGAGCGGCCAGGAGTATACCGCCAGCGTCTGGGCCCGGGCGGAAGAAGCACGCACCTTCGGCATGCAATTCAAATCCATGGACAATTCGACCACGTGGGGCAACATGACCTTCGATTTGACGCCCGAGTGGACGGAGTATGCCATTACGGCCGAAGCCATGAACAACAACAACGTCAAGGTTGAGATTCATTGCGGCGGCACCGAGATCCCCATGTGGCTGGATTTCTTTCATGTCTACGAAGGCCCGTATGTGGAGGGCATTCTCCCCACCGGAATGTCGGCCCAGGTACTGGCGCGTGATCCGAGCCCGGCCTCGGAATCGATGGACGTGCTGCGCGACGTGGACCTGAGCTGGACGCCCGGCGAGTTCGCCCAAACACACGACGTCTACTTCGGCACGGTGTGGGATGACGTCAACGCGGCCAGTGCGGACAACACTCTGGGTGTTCTCGTCAGCCCCGGCCAGACCGCGACCGTTTTCGACCCGGGTCAATTGGAGTTCGGCCAGACCTATTACTGGCGTATCGATGAAGTCAACGCCGCCCCGGACAACACGATCTACCAGGGCAAGGTCTGGAGCTTCACGACCGAACCGTTTGCCTACCCGATCGAGAACATCACGGCCAGCAGCAATGGTAGTTCGACCGACAGCGAGGGCCCCGAGAACACGATCAACGGCTCCGGACTCAACGAGCAGGACGAACACTCCGTCGAGGCCGGTGACATGTGGCTCACCGCCGGCGCCGCCGAGCCGATCTGGATTCAGTACGAATTCGACCGCCTCTACAAGCTCCATGAGATGCTGGTGTGGAACTACAACGTTCAGTTCGAACAGGTGCTGGGCTTCGGCCTCAAGGACGTAACGGTTGAGTATTCCGCCGACGGGGCTGAGTGGACCGTTCTGGGCGACGTCGTCTTCAATAAGGCAACCTCGCTACCGAGCTACACGGCCAACACCGCCATCGCGTTCGACGGCGTGCCCGCCAGGTTCGTTCGACTGACAATCGTCAGTGGTCATGGTCTCATCGGCCAGTTCGGACTCAGTGAGGTCCGCTTCATGCAGATTCCGGCGGTCGCCCGTGAACCGGAGCCGGCCGACGGCGCGGTCGATGTGACGGTCGAGACGATGCTCGCCTGGCGAGCCGGCCGCGACGCGATCACGCACGACGTCTATCTCGGCGCCGACGCCGAGGCGCTGCCCCTGGCCGAGACGGTCGAGACCACCAGCTACTCGCCGGACGCCCTGAACTTCGGCACGACCTACGCCTGGCGGATTGACGAGAACCAGGAAACCGAATCCTGGGAAGGTCCCGTCTGGAGCTTCTCGACCGAGGAGTATGTGCTCATCGAAGGGTTCGAGAGCTACGATGACGAGGAGAACCGCATCTACCAGACCTGGATCGACGGCTACGGTGTCAGCAGCAACGGCTCGACCGTCGGTTACCTGGAATCGCCGTTCGCCGAGAAGACCATCGTCAACAGCGGCAGCCAGTCCATGCCGCTGGCGTATGCGAACACCGGCGGCGCCAATGTCTCCGAAGCCACGCGTGACCTCGGCGCACTGGACATGGACACCAACGGCGCCGAATACTTGCGCCTCTTCGTTTCGGGCTCAGCGCCGGCCTTCTTCGAAGCGTCCGACGGATCGATCGTCATGAACGGGATCGGCAACGACATCTGGGACAACGCCGACCAGTTCCGCTACGCCTATAAGAACCTGACCGGCGACGGGTCCATGATCGCCCGCGTCGATGCGCTCGACGGCAGCCCGAACAGTTGGGCCAAGGGCGGCATCATGATCCGTCAGGACACCGAAGCCGGCGCCATCAACGCGTTCATCGCGATGACCGGCGGCAGCGGCGGCGGCGCCACGTTCCAGCAGCGGGTCGCCGCCGACGGCGAGTCCGTCTCGGAACACACGTATCCGGGCAATCCCTTTGCCCCGCCGTACTGGATCCGCCTCGATCGCGAAGGCAGCACCTTCTCGGCGTTCATCTCGCCCGACGGCGAGACCTGGACCCAGGCGGCCGAGACCGTCACTGTTAGCATGGCTGATCCGGTTCTGATCGGCCTGGCGCTGACCAGTCATAACGCCAACCAGGCAACCAGCGCCGCCTTCTCGAACGTCAGCGTCACGGGCAATGTCGCCGGCGCCTGGCAGGTCGCGGAGATCGGTGTCGCGCAGCCGACAACGGGCAACGAGCCGCAGCCGCTCTACGTGACCCTCGAAGACAGTGCAGGCCAGACCGTCTCCGTGACGCATCCGAACGCGGCTGCGACCGCGCTGGCGGGTTGGAACGAATGGCTCATCCCGTACGGCGACCTGACGGGCGTCAACCTCAACAGCATCGCGTCGATGACTATCGGCGTGGGCAATTCCAACGGCGGCGGCTCCGGCAGCGGCCTGATCTTCATCGACGACATCGGTTTTGGTCGTCCCGCCTCGACCGCCGGGAATTGACCGAATCAGAACCGGCGCTAACCATCGCCCCTGACGGGGCCCTTCGGACGGCGGCCGCTCACGTGCGAACAAAGAGCAGGGCAACACGGTGTTGCCCTGCTCTTGCTTTTTCCCTTCCACGGGACGCTCTCGTGCGGCTCTTCGCAAGACGGTAACGATCCGTTCTCAAGGGCGGCACTCAATCGGTCGATGTGGGGCAATAGAATCAGGATTGGCAACACGACCAAGGTTATCGGGCAGAAGCTCAGTGACCTCGTGTTGAAGGCGCCCCATGAAGATACAGACACGACTGAGAATAGGCTTCGGGTTCATGTTCGCCCTGATGATGGTGCTGGCAACGCTATTGCTGGGGACCGGGCGCCTGTCGAACGAGGCGATGCAGCGGCGCGAAGAGAGCTTCGGGCAACAACTCCAGATGGAACGTTTGAATCTCCTCGTGACACGTCAAGTCAGTAGACTGGGTGACTACCTGCTCTCCGGAGACCAGGCCAACCTGGAGAAGTTCCTGGCCATGCAAGCAACTGTCTTGGAAGCCTTTGAGCAATGGCGTGACAGTGTCAACACGGAGGTCGAGGACTTCGACGATGAGGATGAGGACTGCGAGTTCGACGTCATAGAGACCCTGGAAGACCAGTACGAGGTTATGCTCGCCGATGCGAAAACGATCCTCGAGCTGCATTCGAGCGGTCGCGAGGGCCAGGCTGTCGAGATGTTTCTACGCACCGCCCACGATGGGCCCGGTGACTCATTTCAAGAGACGCTTCGGGAACAGATTGCCGATGAAGAGGACGAGGTCAACGAGGTTCTGAGCCGGACGAACCGTCAGTACGTCGCCTTGAGATGGATCTCGGTTAGCCTGGTGGGGCTGGGATTCGTCTCGATGGTGCTGCTTCTGGCGAACGTGGCGCGTCGGATCATCGGCCCGCTCGGACGGCTCAGTCACGCCACCGAATGCGTCAAACAGGGCGACTGGGACGCGCTCTCGACGATCGAATCCCGGGATGAGATCGGAGAACTGGCCCGGTCGATCCAGGATCGTGTCAATGACCTTCGATCCGAGATGCAGGAACGAGAGAAGGTCGAATCCCATCTTCGCACCCTCAACGCAGAACTCGAGCAGTTCGCTTACGTCGTGTCCCATGACCTCAAGGCCCCGTTGCGAGGCATCCGGAATCTGGTCGATTGGATTATCAGCGACTACGCCGACAAACTGGATGAGGACGGCCAGGAGCAGATGACGCTGCTGGACTCCCGCGTCCAGCGCATGCACGACCTGATCGAGGGCATCCTGCAGTATTCGCGTGCAGGGCGCTGGTCCGGCGACGAGGTGGCGATCGATCTGGACGATCTGTTGCCCGGGATCATCGATTCCCTGGCCCCGCCGGCGCATATCCAGGTCGCCATCGAAGACACGATGCCGACCCTGCAGGGCAATCCGACCCGCATCTCACAGGTCTTTCAGAACCTGTTGAGCAACGCGATCAAATACATGGACAAACCCCAAGGAAACATCCGAATTGGCTGCACGGCCCAGGACGGGTTCTGGCGATTCCACATCACCGACAACGGGCCGGGCATCGCGCCGGAGTTTCACGAGAAGGTCTTCCGCATCTTCCAGACCCTCTCGGCCAAGGACCCATTCGAGAGCACCGGCATCGGTTTGTCCGTGGTCAAGAAGATCATCCAGAACCACGGCGGACGCATCTGGATCGAATCCGAAGCGGGACGGGGATGCACCTTCTGCTTCACCTATCCTCAGGATCGCTCCGAGAATCCTTACGCTGCGGCGGCCTCGGCGCAGGAGGCTTCACTGACATCGGACGAGCAAAATCGCCGCGGCCCAGTCTAGGGGCTTGCGGCTCAATCTAGGGGGACATACGGTATGGCTCGACTCTATTGGTTCTTGTTGACGATCGCAATCTTGGTGCTTCAGCCCGGCCCAGTCGGCGTACAGGCCGAACCGGCCCACGACGAGGATGAAGCGTCCGAGCAACAATTCCTGTTCTTCATGGAGGAGGCCTATACCCAGGAAGCCCAGGAGGTGCAGATCAGTCTGTTCTCCTACTTCCAGGACGAACAACAGGCGCCGGGCGAGTCCGAGAGCTACTCCCGATGGGTAGCCGGCGCGGAGATCGAATACGGCTTGACCGACTGGCTCCAGATCGAGTTCGAGGCGCCGTACTTGCACCGGCGGGTCGACGACGACGGCGACGAACAGAGCGAAACCGGATGGGGCGACAGCGAGATCGGCGTCTCGGCATTGCTGCACCGAGAAGGCGCCGCCTGGTGGGACGCGACCGTCAGTGTCTCTGTGGAAGCCATGATCCCCACGGGCGATTACCGAAAGGGCCTGGGCGCCGACCGGACCGGTTGGGGATTGGCGATAGCGGCCAGCAAGTGTCTCGACGACGTGGTCATCCACCTGGGCGCCGGCATGGAATGGGTCAACGACGCCAAAGAGGTCGAGATCGGTGACGATCCCGATAACGCGGAGACCTCCGATCTGGAGGAGTTCGCCTGTGGCGCCGCCCTGGTGCATCGCACCACGGACACCCTCGAATCCATTCTGGAACTGACCGCGGAATTCGAGACGGAACGCGGCGATGACGGGACCGAGCATGAGACCGAAGTGTATCTGACGCCGGGCTTCCGCTACGCACTGGACGACGACGTCGAGATCGGCCTGGGCCTTCCCATCGGACTGACCGACGACGCCTACGACTGGGGCCTCTTCGCCAGAATCATCCTGGAGCATTGATCGCGCCCCAAGTCGGTTTAGCCACAGAAGCCGTTGCGCGGCTTGGGGTCACACCCTAACTGCTCATTATTCGGCGCGGCCTTTCGTATCCGGGCGGTGTATGCGGTCTACCTGCCGTCCTTGGCCGGGACATCTCTAAACGTACTGATATCGCATGGCGACGGCCTGGCCGTGCCCCACCATGGCACCTACCCTCGCACCGCCAATAGCCAATGTTCAAGATGCCCCCCTGTTTTCGGGAGCAGGCCAACCGCAATTGACCCGTTCCGTCGCCGAGGGTATAACGCACCCGACCTATCCAGACAGAGACTATCGGTATGGTGCGGAAACCAGCGGTGCGTAGTTGGCGATGAATCTCAGCGGGAGTGAGAACAAGTGTCGGCCCAGTTATGATGCTGCGCGCCGGTTGCACGATCGGCCCAACGAAGTGACATCTTATTCAAAGCGAAGGGAGCCTCACATGAGTATTGGCAAGATGGTGAACTATGTGCTTGTCCTATCACTACTGGCCGCCTTGGCGTGTGGATGTGCCAAGCAGGACGAGGAATCTGACACCAACCCAGAAACAAGCAGTCAATCGTCGGCCATGGGTCGTCAGGCTGACGAATCTGAAGTGGTGACAGAGGAGAGATCCGCCCCAAGCGTTCGCGAGGATGCAGAAACTGCCGACGACAAACTACGGAAGCAGCGAGAAGAAGTCCGCCAGGCCTTCATATCTCTGCAAGAGGCCTGCAAGGCGAATGACATCGATAAATACGTCGCTTCTTGGGATGATCAAACCAAGATGGCTACCGATGGACGCGATCTGACCCTCGATCAGAGACGGGCCCGTCGGCGCGAAGCCGTGATGGAGAAACCGGAACGTCTGCAGAGGTTTGTCAATCTGACGATCGAATCGATCACCCTCGATACCAGCAAGGCGGAGAGTCTCAAGAGCCAATCTGGAATTGACCTCGAGGGAACCATGATGCTTGTTCGCACCAGTGGCAATGACCTCTTCTTCCATGAAACCGCTAAAGGATGGAAACTGTACAGCGTATACGGGCACTCACGCTAGCAGGCTGCTCCAGAAGCACGCCGCTGCCGGGCCCACGCGGGGTCGCATCTTAATTATTCATTATTTGGCGAAGCTCGTCGTATCAGGGCGACGTCTTTGGCCTATTTGCCGTCCTTGGCCAGACGTTTCTGAACGTGCGGGTTTCGCTTGGCGACGGCTTGGCCCTACCGCCCGACGGCGCCTTCTGTCGCACTGCCTATACTTAATATTTAAGATGCGACCCCAATTCGGTCCCGATTCGGCACTACTGCTCTGGAACAAGATCACTGGATCAGTAGTTCACTTAGGGAGTGCTCCCATTGGGCGATCCCAATCCCAGGGGGCCGGGGATCTCGCCCGCGCCGGGGTCCGAAGCAGCAAACTGGTCATACACTTCGGTGTGCCCGGGCACTGTGATCAGCCCCAGGCCTGTGATCGACTCGGCGGACGTCACCGGCTCCTGCGGGATGCTGATGTTGGACGAACCCAAACCCACCGGTCCAAGGAGGTCGCCCGTGCCGAGGCCCGACGAGACGGCCCATCCCGACGGCATGCCGAGCTGCCCTGGGAGACCCGTCATCGGGGAACCGACCGGGTCCAGGCCCGTCGCGGGCGCCGGCGCAGTCGTTTGTGTCGTTGGGACGACCGCTATGGGCGGGCCCAGCAGTCCGGGCCGTTCCAGGGTGCCGGGCAGGCCCACGGATCCAGACGTGTCGGCCGGTTGCTGAAGAAGGGCGAAATCGGGCAGGCTGAAGGCACCGAAAGTATTCGCGGCGGGCAAACCGCTGATCTGACTAGGGACAACCGTGGCGGTTTGGACCGGGTAGACGACGTCATAGGCCATCGCCTCGCCGGCCAGCACCAGGGCCATGAAAAGTGCGCATTTCTTCATCGTACTTCACCTCCGTGTGTGTACAGACTTGTATCATCCGCCCTCTCTTTGCGAGAGGCTGGGTTCGCAGTACGGACGTTAGGAATGGGCACTCGCCTGAGCGCGCGCCAGCGTGAGGTATTTCGCATCCCTGCATGTCCCCTGCACCGTCTATCAGGGTCGACCTGATAATGGACATCTCTGTACCACATCTTGCCACGCTTGTCAAGGACAAAACCGCAGCGTGGGATCGAGGCTATTGGGGTCGCATCTTAATTATTCATTATTTGGCAAAGCTCGTCGTATCCGGGCAATGTCTCTGGTCTGCTTGCCGTCCTTGGCCAGACGTTTCTGAACGTGCGGGTCTCGCTTGGCGACGGCTTGGCCCTGCCGTACGATGGCGCCTTTCCTCGCACTGCCTATACTTAATATTTAAGATGCGACCCCGGTTCAGTTCGCTTAATATTTAAGATGCGCCCCCGGTTCAGTTCGAGCCCTGAGGATCCGGAACGCTGAACAGGACCGGCAGCTCGATTTCTCCGTCCCAGATGGTTTCGATCGCTGGGTCTTCGTACGCATGGTTTGGGTCTGCGCTCAGGACGACGGTGCCCCTGTACTTGCCGGGCTCTTTGAACCGGCAATAGAAGTGGTGCCATCCGGAGGTCCCGGCCCTGGCCACCAGGGGGTCGGGGGATTCCAGCGAGGTCACCTGTCCCCACCTGCCGGACAGATGAACCGTCAGTCGAAATGCGGTCGAGACAGGCAGGTCGCGATAGTAGATCGCCTTCTGTCTACTGATTCCGCCTGGAGTTGAGGTCCTGAGACCACCCCCGACGCGAGGGTGCTTTCGCATACGAAAGGCAGCCTGCATAGCCTGATCCAGCTCCGGAGACGAGAGAAGTTCGATGGCCTTGGCCTCCTCCTTGGAAACAATGGTGACCTCCACGGGCACTTCGTATGCGCATTCGTAAGTCCGTAACCGTCAGGGAGGTCCGGCCGATGACACTCTGAATGCTGCGAGTAACCCACAAATGCGGTCTCCTATGTTGGCCGCTGCACTGTCACGCGGGATCTCCACACTGTATGTACCCTGAATGGTGAACTGGTGAGTCCCCGGTTCAGCCCGAGGAGCGAGCGGTGCGGGCACAAGCAGAGTCCGCGCCCTCTCGGAGGTCACACGCCGCCCGGAAGTTTCGCGTAGATAGCCTCCTCCAACAACCCAAATCTTCTCTTCGCGCGTCCCTGTATCGCGGAAATCCAGATCAAAGGGATGCTCGACTGAAACCACCACGGGAAGTCCGGCCGGGTAGGCGGGACGTTTGGTGACCATGGGCCGGCGCAGCAGCGTGAGGATGCGCGGGCCCTGTTCGTCAGTCGCGGTGTGTTGCTCGAGCAGCCCAACCAGTGAATCGGCTCGCGCCTGCGAGGGATTTCGCTCGAAACGCCCGATCTCTCGCTCGACCTGCCAGCTTCGGACACTCGGCCCGACAAGAATCCAAAGACACGTCAACCCCAGCAAAGAAACCAGAGTGATTGGCAATCTGCGCCATACCCACTTTCCCCGCTCGCTTCCCATGTGGATTCTCCCGGCTCGGATGGCCCGCAAGGATCACGTCCGTTCCCCGTCATTTCGCCCCGCGGTAAGCCACAGCGGCGCCTCTCCATCCTCTTGCGCCGGCGACCCGCGGGCTCGTTCTGAGTCGATTCTGACCGGGTGCGGGCGGTCTGTCAAGCGTCGGCGCGGCCGGGAGCCGGGAAACGGGGGACTCAGAAACCTGGCCCGGCTGGCAAACTGGGAATTGTAAAACTGGGGTTTGGTCGGTATAATTGCCCGGTTTAGGTCGGTGAGATTCCGGCATTCGCATTCGATGCCTATTTGATATAGGAAGGAGAACAACACAATGGCAGCAACGATCTATTACGAACAGGACGCTCCGATCACGCCGCTGCAGGGCAAGAAGGTGGCGGTCGTCGGTTACGGCAGCCAGGGCCACGCCCACAGCCAGAATCTGCGGGACAGCGGTGTCGAGGTGGCGGTCGCCGAGCTGGAAGGGACCGACAACTTCAAGCTGGCGACCGAGCACGGGTTCGCGCCGAGCGATATCGCCACGGCCATTGACGGGGCGACGCTGATCATCGTAACGCTGCCCGACGAGATCCAGGCGAAGGTCTACGAGAGCCAGATCGCGCCGAACCTCAAGGCGGGCCAGACGCTGGGCTTTTGCCACGGGTTCAACATCCACTTCAAGTACATCGTCCCGCCGGAGGACTGCAATATCGTCATGATCGCTCCCAAGGGGCCGGGCCATCTGGTCCGCAGCGAATACGTTAAGGGCGGCGGCGTGCCCTGCCTGATCGCCGTCGAGCGCGACGCGACCGGCGACGCCAAGCAGACCGCCCTGGCCTGGGCCAACGGCATCGGCGGGGCCCGCGCGGGCATCATCGAAACGACCTATAAAGAGGAGACCGAGACGGACCTCTTCGGCGAGCAGGTCGTTCTCTGCGGCGGCCTCTCGGCCCTGATCAAGGCCGGCTTCGAGACCCTCGTCGCCGCCGGGTACCAGCCGGAAATCGCCTATTTTGAGTGTATGCATGAGGTCAAACTGATCGTGGACCTGATGTACGAGGGCGGCCTGAGCTACATGCGGTACAGCATCAGCAACACGGCCGAGTACGGCGATCTGAGCCGCGGGCCGCGGATCATCACCGACGAGACCAAGGCCGAGATGAAGAAGATCCTCGACGAGATCACCGCGGGCGAATTCGCCAAGGAATGGGTCGGTGAGTTCCAGGGCGGACTCAAGAAGTTCAACGAATTGTACGACAAAGACCATGGCAGCCAGTTGGAAGACGTGGGTCGCACGCTGCGAAAAATGATGAAGTGGATCGATTCCAAGGAAGTCTGATCCAGTCGACGCCCCGCCAACTGCCTGTCCCTTAACGAACGCAGTTGGAGCGCCGGCATGAGAGCCAGAAGACGGCTGATGGCAGAGAGCACGAGTTCGACCAGGCTTGCGCCGCTCTGTCTTCTGGCTCTGGCCGGCCTTTTTTCTTTCACCGGTTGTGCGGGCCTGGGCGAGGACTTCTCGGCGACCCGCCTGGCCACCCCCTACCGCCAGAGTCACCTGATGGGCAGCAACACACTCGACGTCCTGGCGCTGACCGAATCGCCCGAGTATCAGTTCGCCCCCGAAGCCATCGACATGCAACTGCTCAGCCAGAGCGACCGGATGGTCGCCCTCTCCGGCCGCAGCGCCGACAAGCTCAAGACCTGGGTCAACCTGATCGCGTTCGACGAACGCCGCATGGCCGCGGGGCGCAAATACTTCTTCTACAGCGACGAGAACGCAGCCAACGGGGCCATCGACGCGGTCCTGCATCTGTTCGACCGCCGCAAAGGACTGTACTTCGACGCACAGCTCGTTCTGGACCAGGCGATCCGGACCACCCCCTACGCCACCGAGGAGGCTCGCCAGATCGCGATTGTCCAGTGGCTCGCCGGGCGGTTCCAGCAAGACGTGCGGGACCTGACCCACAACGAGGACCAATCCGTCCACGCCGACGAACTGGTAACGCTGGCCGGATGGATGATGAACCAGACCTTCGAGGGCGTCCTGACGGCCCTGCGCCGCTCCCCCGGCCTGGCCCGTGACCTCACCGACCCCCGCGGCGCGCCCTTCGACCACATCAGCCTCGATCAGGGGCGCATCCAGGTCGTCGTCGTCAACGACGTTGTCACCGTCAAGGTCCGCGTCAACCTGCCCATGACCCCGTAGGGACCGCGGCCCGCGTGACACGCCGAAGGCCTCAGTGATTTCTTATGGGACCCCTCCTCGGTTCCCACAAAGACAGTCACCCCTGTTTCCACTGTCAGAGCCGTTTCCTATTCATCTTGGGGAATTTGTCTATGACGCGGCGTGCACCGGCCGATATCGAGAACAATTGGGGCTGGAACGGCAACTCATACGCCTGCCTCCGCCGGGCCGGGGGGTGATGTCAGCAAGTGCCATCCCATAGCACGAACGGCGGACGAACCTGGGCGTCTGACAAGCTGTTGCCGAGTCTGGAAAGGTACGCACGATGCTGGGACTGAGCAAACCGAAGACGAAGACCAAGCGTGCCCGCATACTTGTCGTCGACGATCAACGTGAGATGATCGAGATCATTCGACATCGGCTGGGAGCCAGCGGGTGGGAGATCCTGGCCGCCAACAACGGCCAGGAAGGGCTGGACAAGGCGCTCCAGGAGCAACCCGACCTGATCCTGCTCGACACGATGATGCCCGTCATGGACGGCCACGAAATGCTCGCGGAGCTCAGGAAGACGCCCGAGACGAAGGACATTCCCGTGATCATGTGCACCGGATGCTCGGAGGCCGACGACGTCCTCAAGGCCTCCGCCTACAACGTCAGCGACTATATCACCAAGCCCTTCAATCTCGCAGAGCTTGGGACACGAATCAGACAGGTGCTGGATAACTGATCGCCAGGAGCCGAAAGGCGTCTGGTCGGAGAGACCAGGCCGGCGCACCGTCAGAGGCAAGCGTCGGCAGGAAGAGATTTGGGAGCAGCGTCATGGTGAAGAAAGACTTCCCGGAATCGCAGGGGCAAGGCCGATCGGCCGCCGCCGTCCTGGAGGCCGATGCACCCCGCAAGGCCCGCGACATCGCCCGGTTCGGCGTCGCCACCGTTGCGCCGTCGCAACCGGTGTACGAGGCCATCCGCATCCTGGTCCAGGAGAAGGTCAATTGTCTGCCCGTCGTCCGCGATAAAAACGTGGTGGGCATGGTCGCCGAGAAAGACATCCTCCGCCTGCTGAGCGCCCGACAATTCCTGCCCGGCCTGGTCGAGGATTACATGACCAGGGACATCATCTGCTTCGACGTCGAAGACGAGCTGACCGATATCAGCGATTGCCTCGTGCAGAACGATTTCCGCAGCGCACCGATCCTCTACGAGGGTCGTCTGGCGGGCGCTATCAGCCGCGCGGACTTCATTCGCGCCTACCAGGACCGATTCCGACCCGAAGCGATGGCGGGATATCCGAAGATCCCCATCGCCTCCGATATCATGGCCTGTGGTCTGCTGACCGTCCAACCCGAGACACCCGTATACGACGCGATGCACATCCTCGCGACGCGCAGCATCACCGGATTACCCGTCGTGGACCGCTCCATGACGCTCCAGGGCATCATCTCGGAAAAGGACGTGCTCAGACTCCTCCACGACGCCGCGATCGAGCCGGGGAAGGTCGAGGACTACATGACCCGGGACGTCGTCAGTCTCGACCACGACACCACCGTACCGACGATCTGCGAGTGCCTCGCTCACAGCCCCTTCCGCCGAGTCCCGATCTTGCGCGACGGGCGTGTGGTGGGTGTCGTCAGTCGCGCCGATGTCATCCTCTACATCCTGAGGAACCGCCACGCCGTCTTCGGACACCGGCAGGCGGATTGACCGCAGTCAGAGGGGATCGGCCCCGAGTCGGGCCGGGCGACTACGATACCTCGATTGCCACCGGTGTCCCCGCCTCGGCTGAACGGTAGACCGCATCCTGAACGGCCAGCGTCCGCAGGTAGTCGGGGCCATGCGTCTCGAACGGCGCGCCGTCGAGCATCCGATCGATGAAATGACGCTGGGTCGTGTAGCAGCAGTCCCCTGAGAAGTTGCGGTTCTCATGCGGGTACTCGTGCTCAGTCTCGCACTGCCCCAGCTTCTGTATCGTCAGACGCCCATCGCTGTAGAGCCGGATCGAACCGCCATCCCCATCGACGAGGAACTCCCCGAACGTGTAGCGCGGATTCGCGAAATTGCTCTCGTTATAGCGGTTGGCGTCCCACAGCCCCGTCGCGCCGGAGGCGAAGTTGAAGACCACCACCCCGAAGTCTTCGCCCGCGATGACGGGATTGAGCTTCTTGAGCACCGCATAGACGCTCTTGACCTCGCCCGCCAGGTAGCGGTACGTGTCGATGAAGTGCACCCCGTTCTCATAGACGAGCAGATGGGGGTACTCGCGAAAATAGGGCTGGCGTCCGAGATAAGCATCCTGGCCCCAGCCATCGCCCATCCGCGAGCGAAAGCTCATGACGTGGATCTTCTCGCCGATCGCGCCGTCGTCGAGTAGGCGCTTGATCTCGCGGTACCAGGGCTGGAACCGCCAGTTTTCGTGCACCATGAAGCGAACGCCCGCCCGCTCGGTGGCCGCGACGATCTGTTTGGCCTCGTCGAAGGTCGGCGCCAAGGGCTTCTGACAGATCACGTGGATCCCCAAATCGGCCGCGACCTGGCACATCTCCAGATGCGTCGCGGGCGGCGTGATGATGTCGACGAAGTCCGGCTTCTCCTTCTCCAGCATCTCGCGGTAATCGGTGTAGTGCGCGGGCACGTCGTACTGATCCATGATCTTCCGCGCCCGCTCGGGATTGCGATTGCACATCGCGGTGATCGTCACCTCATCGATGCGCTGCCAGGCCTCGTACTGGAAGTGACTGAAGTACCCGGCTCCGACGCATACGCCTTTGAATTGTGCCATCGGTGTTCCTCGGTCTTGCTAGAGTTGATTCGGATCGGTCGGAGCGTTGGGATCGACCTGAACAGCCTCGGCCTGCGCCTTGAGCCGGGCCTTCCGCTGGCCCAGATAGATCTTCAGACCCACCGCGCCCAGCGTCAGGATGATCAGCCCCGTCAGCATGGCGATGAACCGCTGGCGAATCGCCGCCGGGGAGAGCTGCTTATCCGAGAGACGATTCGGATTCATGAAGCACCACATGACGATCGCGCCGAAGTTCAGCCCGGCCGCCAGCAGGAAGAACGAATTGGCGCTGCCCGTCACATCATCCTGGAAGAACGGGAACAAGATAGCGCTCAGCGCCGCGCCGATATTGCCCACCATGTTCATCGAGCCGGAGACCGCGCCGGAGTTCGCCCCGCCGATATCGTTGCAGAACGCCCAACTGGGGCTCAACGTCATATCGACCCCGAAGGTCGCGACACTGAACCACAGAACGAACAAATAGAGATTCTCCGTCTGGGTCGCCAGGAGCAGACCGACGACGCCCAGCGAGAAGCCTACGATAGCGGTGACTCGGCGTGAGCCAACGTGGTAGCCTCTTTGGAACAACTGCGTCACCATCGTCCCGGCGACCCAATTGGCGAACGCGGCGAAGATCAGCGGCGCCGCGGAGAAGTAGACCGCGCGCGGATCGTCGGGCCATTGGTCCTTCAGGTAGGAAGGCAGCCAGGTCAGGCTGATGAAGAACGTCACGTTGCTCGCGAAGTACTGCACCATCGCCAGCGACATATTCAGCGAGGTGAACACCTCGGCGAACGAGGCTTTCACCGTCGCGGTGAACTCGCTGGCGCGCCCTCTCTCGATGTAGTCGAGTTCGGCCTCGCTGACCTTGGGATTGTCCTTCGGATTGTCGCGGAACCAGAGCAGCCAGACCGTCGCCCAGATGATCCCGATCAACCCGTTGACCGCGAACGTCCAGCGCCACCCGATCTGCACGATCAGCCAGGGCATCAAGAAGAGCGAGAACGCGGCGCCCAGGCGCGAGCCTGAGAAGTTGATCCCGTGGGCGAGACCCCGGTCCTTGACGGGCAACCACCGGAAGAACGCCTGCGTCGCACCGGGAAACGCGCCGGCTTCGCCGACCCCGAAGAGGAATCTCAAGATCAGCATCTGAGCCGCATTGCGGGCGGCGCCCGTCAAAGCAGTGAAGCAACTCCAGACAGAGACGACAATCGTCAGGGCCTTTCGCGGCCCGAGCTTGTCGGCGATCCAGCCCGAAGGGACCTGGAACAACGCGTAGCCCACCGCGAAAATGCCCAGCACCAGCCCCATCACTTCGCCGGAGATGGAGAGGTCCTTCTTGATGTAGTCAACCGCCGAGGCGATGCACGCGCGGTCCATGTAGGTGTTGACGCTGTGGAAGAACAGAATACCGATGAGGATGAAGCGTTGGTGAGTCATACCGCGGCCCGTTGCGCTCATATCGTCAATCCCCTTTTCCCGGAGGCCATGGCTTCTCAGGACGCCGGCGCGGCGCGGCGTTCTTTGATCAGCTTCAGCGTGTTCTCCCAGGCGCTGACGAACATGTCCCGGAAGTACTCGACCGGCCCGTATTCTTCGTACTCGTCCACCGTCAAGCCGTTCTCCATGTACGCCTGTCGGAAGGCCGGGACCTTGGTCAGCAACTCGTCCAGCACATGGTCCTGGACAGGATTGAACAGACGCGCCACGACCGGCTGGTCCAGTTCGAGCAGCGTGTCCGCGTGCCCTTGCCAGTTCATGGTGATGCACACGTCGCCCCCGACCATCTCGGTGAAGTGCTGCAGGCCCCGGACACCGCCCCCGATGAAGCCGAGCGGGTAGCCGCGATCGTGAACGAAGCGATAGACCTTCTTGGCGATGACCATGCCCGCCTGGTACAGGATGTCGGGACTGATCGTGATCCCCTGGGCCGCGACCTCCTTGGCAAGCCATTCATCGTAGATCCCGGTTATCAGCGAGTAGTACATCACGGGTCTTGTCCCGGTCTTGGCGGTGATCTTCTCGTACATTTCGCACACGTCGATGACCTGGCTCAGGCCCATGACCTCCGTCGCGTTGAGCGGCGTGTTCTCGGCTATCAGGGTTTCCATCGCGGCCAGCCCCGCCTTGGTGGCGGGGATCTTGATCATCACGTTCGGACTCATCTCGCGATTGCGCCGCCCTTCCTCGATGATCACGTCCGGGTCTTCCTCGTGGATCGGATCGCCCTGAATGCTGACATATCCGTGCGCGCCGTTCGTCCGTTCGTAAACGGTCATGAACTCCTCGGCGATCCCCTTGACGAGCTTGCGTTGCAGGATGCACTCGACCTGGTTGTCGTCGTCGCTCTCGGCCAGTGTCTCGTCGAGCAGCGCCAGGGCGCGGTCCTTACCCGTCTCGTGGTTGACCATCTTCCAGGTATAGGACGGGTTCTGCGTGCACCCCACCGCACCGGCGGCGATCGCCATCTGCGCCTCCTTCGGAGTGACGTTGTTGATCCACATCTTCGTGGGCGTCAACGCGGCGACGCGATGGAAATAGTCCTGCTTCATGAGTCAGTTCCTTTCCCGGGTATTCCTGCTCATCGTTCAACTCAGGTTGTGACAATCTGCAGCGCCGCCGGGTGGTAGTGTCCGGGCTGAAAGCCTTGGCGATAGTTCTTGGCACCGGCATGACACCATCGCCAAGCTCCGCTTGACGCTGCCACACCACTCACCCGACAGGTAGCCCATTTCTAATCTTCGACAGCCAGGGCGCGAGCCGGGGCGCCGTCGCCCCGCGCCACTTTCAAGGGCAGTGCGATGAAAGTCACCTTCTCGTTGCGAATCTGATCCAGGTTCGTCAGCCCCTCGACGATGATGATCCCGGCGCCGAGCAGCGCCCGGTGCACGGCGGTCAATTCTTCGCGATTGTTCACGTCGGCGACCGACGGAGGCTCGACCCCGAGCGTGCGCACGCCCTTCTCGACGCACCATTGGGCCAGTTCGAGACTGACGCGGGGCAATGAGTTTCGATAGGACGGATCGCCGATGCGCCCGCTCCAATCGGTGCGCAGGAGCAAGCCATCGCCGGGCTGGATCCGCTCTGCGACAGACGCCACGTCATCGACGCCGATCAACGCCCTGGGCTCGATCGGCGCCAGGTTTACCACCCAGGCCGGTCCCATGCACTGCTGAAGCGGAATCTTATCGATCGTCTGCTCGCTGACGTCGAAGTGCTTCGGCGCATCCATGTGCGTGCCGCTGTGCGAATACAAATGCAGCGTCGTCGCGTTCCAGCCGTCCGTTTCGATCCGGCGGGCCGACTCGATGGCCACGCCGCGCTGACCATCGGTGACTGACACAGTTAAATCAATGATTCGTGACATGGTCTCTCAAAGCGTCTTGAGGTTCTTCACAATCGACTCAGCGATCTCCGTCGTCGTCGCCTTCCCGCCCAGGTCTTTGGTGTGTCGCCCCTGGCGGGTGGTCTCTTCGACGGCGCGGACGATCGCCTCGGCGGCCTGCGCCTCGCCCAGATGTTCGAGCATCAAGGCGCCCGACCAGATCGCGCCGATCGGGTTGGCGATGTTGCGCCCCGCAATGTCCGGCGCCGAGCCGTGGATGGGCTCGAACATCGATGGGTAATCGCGTTCGGGATTGATATTGCCGCTGGGCCCCAACCCCAGGCTGCCCATGATCGCCCCGCCCAGGTCGCTGAGGATATCGCCAATGAAGTTGGTGGTCACGATGACGTCGAAGCATTCGGGGTGCAGCACGAAATTGGCTGAGGCGTTGTCGACGTACATCTTGTTGTACGTGACATCGGGATAGGCTTCGCTGACCTGCTCGATCACGCTGTCCCAGTACGCCAGCGAATGGATCAGCGTGTTGGACTTGGTGATGTTGGTCACCTTCTTGCGGCGCTTCTGCGCCAGGCGGAACGAGTAGTGGGCGATCCGCTCGATGCCGGCCCGCGTGAACACGCTGGTGTCCATCGCCATGCCGTTCGCCTCGTCGGGCTGAACGAGACCACCGACCTGAACGAATTCGCCCTCGGTGTTCTCGCGGATCACGACGAAGTCGATCTCATCGGCCGTCTTGTTCCGTAGGGGACTCTCGATACCCGGAAGCAACCGCGCGGGTCGGAAGTTCACATACTGATCGAAGCACTTGCGGATCGCGAAGGTGAACAGCCGGGCGGGCAAGGTGTCGTCCACGTCGGGCAACCCCACCGCGCCGAAATAGATGGCGTCGAACTTGCTCAGTTTCTCCGGCGCGTCGGCCGGCATGAAACTGCCGGTCTCCTGGTAGTGGCCCGCCCCGTAGGGGAACTCCTCAAACGACAGACTGAAGCCGAACGTCTCGGCGGCCGCTTCCAGCACCGTGACGCCGGCCGGGACGATTTCGTGACCAATGCCGTCACCGGGGACGACGGCGATCTTGTACTGACGTGTCATAACTGCATTACTCTCTTTCTGTTGCTTCGAACCGGGGAGTGCTTCTAGCCGCCGGCCTGGCGGACGCGACTGGCGGGACCACTGTTGTCCGGCCGCACCATGTCCCGATCGGTGGTCATCAGCCACTTGTCGAACTCAAACCCATCCTCTCGCATTGAGAAGGAGATTATATGCAGGCCCGCGTCCTTGATGTCCAGGTAAATCTTGTACGGCTCGCCGCAGTGCTGCTTCTCGGTGCGCTGCTTGCTCTCCCAGCGCCAGGTCCGTTTGCCTTCGCACCACTGGAGCCGACGTCCCGACTCGGGCCAGGCGCCGTCGAGCCCGACGTGCAGCCCATTGTCCTCGCTGCCCGTCGAGTGGGCTCGCACCCAAACATAGTAGCGGCCCGGCGTCTTGAACTGTACGGGGTAGGAGAGGATCGCCATCCGGCCCGGCTCGTTCGAAAAGTTCTCGCCGTGGGTGAGCTTGTCGCCATGGGTGCGGCGCGTGTCGGGCAGGATCTCGAGATAGGCGCGACCGCTGGCGGTGACGGCGTGATTCTCGTCGCCGTCCGGCCTGATACCCGGTGTGTGCTCCGGCGTCGTGACATACCAGCGGCGTTTCTCTACAGCAGTTTGCCTGGAGAACATCTCGGCCTCGACAGCGACCAGACCGCCCCGCTCTTCGAAGACCATGTCCGCCTGACCGGCCGGGGTCAGTTCCACCTGCGTCCAGCGCCCCCGCGCGTAAGCGAACGTGTCGCCCTCGGGCTTCTTCTTGTTCGAAGCGGTGTTGAACTCGATCCGAACCGCAGCGCCTTTCTTGATCGCGACCTGACGCCAGGTGTGCTGGGCTTTGCGATAATCCTGAGCGGTAGCCGGGTTGGTGAAAGCACCGACCTTCTTGCCGCCGACCGACAGTCGATACGTGGACTCGCCATCGGTCTCGGTCATGGTCGTGATCGTGACGTCATAGACACCCGACTGGCCCTGGAACTTCGCCTGGCCCGCGGCGAACTTGTCCTTGTGCCGACCCGCATTGATCGCCAGCGCGCCGCGCCCGTCATCGGTGTAGAACGGCACGAATCCCGATCCGCCAACACTCTTGAAGTCCCGCACCGCCACCAGTCGGTAGGGGCTGGCCGGCATCTCAGCAGGGCTCAGGGGGGCAGCCGCGATCTCGGTCAGGTCCTTGAATGCAACCGGAGCGTCGCCCGTTTTCGTGAGACAGAGCAACCAGTCGCCCTTGCCCGGGGTCTTGAGCGTCACCGGCTGGGCGCCCTGAATCCGACCCGGCTCCAGGAGCGTCTCCAGCCCCTCCCCGGTGCGGGGATTGTACCATCCGTAGGTCAGCGCGCCGCTGGTCAGCGACAGCTTCAGCTCACCGGCGTTCTTGAAGTAGATCAGATAGAGTTCGCCCTCTTTGACGAAGCAGTAGTCGTTGGGGTTGCGGGTGAGCTTGTTGTCGTTCTTCATGTCCCAGAACGGAATCTCGCGCTCCTTGAAGAACTGCAGAGCGTAGCGCGACTGGTCCCACATTCGGTCCCGCGTGCGATAGTCCTGACACGTCAGATCGCTGTGGGGATGTTTGTATCCAAAGTACCATTCGATCCCGGCGCCGCCGGCCATGAAGGTGCCCCAGAGAGCGTTCTTGCGCGGGTTGTCCCGGGTCGGGTCCTCGGCGTCGGTGATCAACGAGTGGCTGGCGTCGCCCGGCTCGTCACACGCGACCACCCAGGGCTTGCCGGCCGCGACCGAACGATTGATGTAGTTCAGCACCTGGCTATGCACCCGGCTGAAGTCCGGCTTGTTGGTCTGCAGCGAGAAACCGGTCAGCGCCGAAGCGTCGCCCAGCAGATCGTAATGGTTGTCCCCGTTGTGGATGACAATGTGATGCTGGTAAGGGTCGTGCGTCCAGAAGTACTCGGCCCAGTCCTGCTTCTTCTTCGTGCTCACCTTGTGTCCCAAACCAACCTCTTCGCCGAGGTTCCAGTTGAGCGCCAAATGGTGGGCGAAGCGAGCGATCAACTCGCGATAGTACAGCTTGCGCTGGAGTCCGAGGTGACCCCCATCGAGCAGATTCACATTCTCCGCTTCCTGCGTCTTGAAATGCAGGTACATGCCCAGCTTCGTGCCGTGCTCGAAGACGATCTCCCACTGGTCGAGCTTGGAGACATCCATACGAAGCCGCTCGTCGTACGACGTGTAGGGGAAGACGTTGCGATCGTCGCCTTCGATATTCATCGGCAGGAATGAGAAGACGTTCATGCCCTTCGACGCCAGATAGTTGACTGCGCCGATGATGCCTTTGCCCTTGCCGTCTTGCCAGGTGGGATCGCCCGGCCGCCAGTCCTTCACGTGGGGCGCCCAATCCTTGACGAGGTTGTCCTTGTGTCCATCGTTCTTGAAGTCGCCATCGAAGTCTTTGTAGGCCAGGAAGTTCTCCGGCGCGTCGGCGCCGGCCTTGAGGAAGTACTCCCCCGTCCCGGCGAAGCGCAGGTGGTGCTTGCCGACGTACTGGAGCAGCCCCTTGCTGCGGAAGTCACGCCCCCGCTTGTTCGTCGGCTCGATCGTCAAGGTACCTTTCTCGCCATCCATGTATCCGGCGCCGGTGCCGGCCTGCGAATCGTCGCTGGCGATGATGTGCTTGCCCGTTCGGAAGGAGACCTGATAGGTCCAGCGTCCTTCCTCGCTCGGCGCGAAATGGACGCGCCATTTGTTCCCGGCGCTGGCGCTCGTGTTGGCCGCGTCGCCATCGGCGGCGAAGTAGCCCGGCACAACGTAGCGCTTGGCGCCCTGGGAGAAGACCACCGTCAGGCGATAGTCAGTGAACGGATTGGGGTTGGCCGTTTCGCTGGTCGCCGGGCCGTCGAAGGTGAGCGTGACCTTGTGCCAGGTCCGCAATTCACCAGAAACTTGCCCGGCCCCGAAGACGGAACTGGAGAGCAGGGCGATAGCCAAACTCACAATGACATACTGCGCTAGCGATTTCACGATCTCTTAACCTCCACAAATAGCGCCCTTGAGAGTGGTGTACATCGTCACAGAGATTGATTATCGCAAGGTGCGGGGCCCGACACAATACCACATCGTGCAGACCCGTACCCCAAAATGCGCACGAGCAGCGAAGAGCGATCTTGCGGCCGTCTCAGGCACCGCAATGCTGGAGCCGGTAGGCCGTCGGGGTGAGACCCTGAAGCTTTGTGAAGACCCGATCCAACTGCTTGGCGCTGGAGAAATTCAGCTTCCGGGCAATTTGGGTGACTGTCAGGTCCGTCTCGACCAGCAGCGGAATGATCCGGTTGACGCGTTCGCGCAGAATCTGCGAATGGACGGAGCGGCCGACCGCCTTGGCGAATTTCTGTTGCAGGGTACGGCGGGAGATCGCCACCGACTCGGCGACATCGTCGACCTGAAGGGGGCGATCCGCATTCTCGCGGATGAACCGGATGGCGTCGGAAACGTCTCGATCCTCTACCAGCAGAATGTTGGTGGAACTGCGGGCCAGGACGTGAGTGGGCCTGCCCACGATGGTGGTCTCGGGGCAGCGCTCGCCGCTCATAATGCGATCGAGCAACTGGGCGGCGCGATAGCCCAGCTTCTGCGGGTTCAGGAAGACGCTGGAAAGAGGCGGATTGGCCAGCCGGCAGATGAACTCGTCATTGTCCACGCCGACAATCGCCACCTCGCTCGGGACGTGGATCGGCGCCGCGTGACAGGCGTCGAGTACATTCTGAGCGCGATCGTCGTTGCACGTCATGATCCCCACGGGTTTCGGAAGCGACTGCAGCCAGTGGACCAGGTGCGGCTCTTCCTTCTCCCACAGCGCCTGCGTACCCTCGCTGGTGGGCAACTCATAGACATGACAGGGGAACCCCGCTTCCTGGAGGCGGCGCTGAAAGGCTTCCCCCCGCTTGTTCGACCAGTAGATGCCCTCCAGGCCGCAATAGGCGAAATGGCGGAACCCACAGTGAAGCAGATGCTCGGCGCCCAGTCGACCGACGGCGTCGTTGTCCATCGTGATGTTGACGAACCCCGGAATCGTCCGCTTGGTCACGGGGGCGCAGATCCCCGGGATCCCCTGCTCGATGATCTCCTCGATCCGTTCGGGCTCCCGCATGATGATGGCGTCGACCTGCCCTTGAGCCAGCCGATCGGAGACCTTCTTCTTCCAATCGATCGCCTGATAGTGCGGCGGCTCCCGATAGAACGTCCAGGGCCCGCACTCGTTGGCGTACCGCGCGATCCCCTGGAGCAGACCTCGATCGAAGGCCCTCGTCGGTGCGATTAACAGAATGACTTTCGGCGCTCTGAACACAAACCCACTCCGTCCCACAAGACTCGTCCGGCGTCTGCTGTCTCGCGCCATTGTAACGACAATGGTCCGGGGGGTAAAGCACTAGCACAGATACAGTCGGGTGGACTTCGTGTCTGTGGGCATATCCCCGCCAAGCGAGAATCACAGCCCATGAGGCCGACCTTGTCATTCCTGCGCAGAGCCCGCCCCCGATCATGTCGAGGGCAGGCTCTGCGCGGGAATGACAGAGCCTGGGGCCGTATTACTGTCACCACACATGGAGTTCAACCGCTTCCGAGTGCTTCGGATTCCCCCGCGACGCCAATCGTCAATCCGCAATCCACAATCCGCAATGAGATGCCCAGCACTACTGCCCCGGGTCGACGACGTCGCGGGGCAAGCCGAAGTCCCAGGGCGACAGCTCCATCGGGTCCTTCTTGTCGGCGTGGCCATCGACAAAGAGACAACTCACTTTGTTGCCGTGCCGCTCTCGCGCGATGCGCCGCTGGATGTCGGAGTTCGGTAGATGGTCGCGATGGTACACGTCCAGCCAGCGCAGCTTATTGCGAAGCGTCGCCGCGTCGTCGTCTTTGTAGACGATCTGGATGTGAGGCGCCTCGGGGATGTACTCGTAGTCGGCCATGTAGATGGTCTGGGCGTGACGGGGGATATCATCGAGCTTCGTCGCGCCGCGCTGCTCCTGGCCCATGGTGTTGCCCGACGCGATATCCCAGGCGTTCATGCAGTAGTCCACCGTCTGTTCCTTCTCGGGATAGCTCGGGCAATCGAAGATCTGGACCTCCGCATAGTGGTCGATCTTATCGGAGAGCCCCCCGATGTAGGGCATGAACAGCACCGACCAGAGCCCATCCGTCTCGTCGCGGGGGACCTTCAGGTCGTTGTCCTGGGCGTACATGTGCGCGGCCAGGCCGATCTGTTTGAAGTTGCTCAGACAGCGGACCGCCTGGGCTTGCTTCTTCGCCTTGCTCAACGCCGGCATGAGAATGCCCATGAGCAGCGCGATGATCGCGATCACGACCAGCAATTCGATGAGGGTGAATCCAACCGTGTGCCTCTTTGCGCTCATAGTCCGCCTCGTGGTATCGATGGTCACAGGGGCCCGTCACATTCAACCACCTTACAGCCTAGGAACTCCGTGCGGAGCGGGCAATCCCATTACGCGCAGAAACGCTACCCAAAATGCACGCGACATGTGAAGATATGGAACCGGGCCCACACTGCTCATCGAAGTGTGGACCCGGTGTGCTCTAACGGAAATCCGAGGACTTCAATACGCACCATCGCGAACGGTCCCGGTACATCTGCTCCTATCACATGTCGTCGGCATTTGCGGCGGGCGCCAGTTGGATATCATCGACGTAGACAACGCCCGATCCACTGCCCTCAATGCCAATGGTCAATGTCCTGACGGCGTTCAGGTTCGTACCGAGCGCGGTCAGATCGATGTCCCAGCGCGTCCAGGCCGCGGCCGAGATATCGGCGGCGTCGCCATCATAGAGAACCTTCACGCCGTTGATCTTCGCGTAGAGTTGGCCGGCATTGTCGGCCGCACCTTGGAAGTGGATCGTCAGGACGGCGGCGCCGGAGCGCGTCCAGTCCTGGGGACTGGCGAAGGTAACCTCGGCCTCCGAGATGGCGCCGCCGGCGTTATCATAGAACAGCGGCATGGACTGCCGCCCCCCATTGACGATCGTCTGCTCGGCGAACGGCGACTCCAGATTGCCGACCTGAGACCCGTTGCCGGCGATTTCGTACCCGTCGACCCAAGTCTGGTAGATGCGGTTCTCCTCGTCGTCGTAGCTCTCGAAGTCCTCGACCACCAGAAAGGCCTTGGTGGAGAAGTTCCAGACCGCACCGGCCCAGGAGGTGATCGCCTCGGCGTCGTTGACCTCATTGATCATCCAGTAGTATGTCGTATCCAATTCCAGATCCAGCGCGCCCAGATCGTAGCTGTTGACAGAGACCGTATCGACCAGGGCGTTCCCGGCGGCTACCGCGTCTTCGTCAGCGCTGAGATGGATCTCATGGGCGTCCGCTTCGCGCCCGGCGCGCCAGGCGAGGAGAGCATCCGGATCCACACTGCTTGCTCCGGACGCCGGATGCGGCTCCTTCGCCTGAACAGGAATGGATGAAAAGCGCACTTCACTAAGCCCGAATTGCCCCATCGGGCCCCAGCCGGAGGTGACGTTCAGCCGGACGAACTTGGCCGCGACGCCTTGCATATCCACCGTTGTATTGGCGGTATAGGTGGAGGTGGCGCTGGCTTGAGCGAACTGCACGTCACCCAGCGTCGTCCACGCGGCGCCGTCCGCTGAATACTCGATGGTGACGTCCTTGAGTCCGAAGCCGAGGACCAGTTCGAACGCCACGTTGTAGTTCCACGCCAGCATCTCGTGAAGCTTGTAGACGCCATCGAATTCGTACTGAATCCAGAGCGGTTCTCCACCCGGCGAGGCGAGCCACATATCGGGGGCGTCGATCGAATGCTGGTCCTGATCGTCGATGCCCGATCCATCGGCCGTGTTCTGCGGCTCCGATCCGGCCTCGAAATGGGAGGCGGTCGCTGTGACGTTGGTGACGGAATAGGCCAACGGCTCGACGGTGAAGCTCCAGACGAGCCCCTTGAAGATCGTGTTGTCCGGCGCGGCGTTGACTTCGTCCACGCGCCAGTAGTAGGTCGCGCCAAACTCCAAACGACCGACCTCATAAGCTGCGTCAGCCTGACCTTGAGCGAGCAACACATCCGGTGCATTGTCCCGAGCCGCGTCGTTGACGTCGTCGAAGGACTCGCCCAGATAGATGTCGTGCGTCGCGGCGAACTCGCCGGGTGTCCAGCTCAGCACCACATCGCGCACAACGTCGGGCGCCGCATCGGCCGGGCTGGGCTCGCTCGCCAGTTCGGCGCCGGCGCTGGCCAGCATGGCTTCCATAACCTCCGCTTCGGTCAGGACGGTGTCGTAAATGCGAACGTCATCGAGCATGCCCTCGAAGTGCTCGCCGCCTCCGGAGGCGCGGTAGCCCATGAGGAAAGTCCCGCCGCCCCAGTCGTTGACCGCCTGGTCCTCCATCTCGCCGTCCAAGACACCGTTGACGTAAACCTCCTGAAGACCGCTGCCGGGAGGAGCCAGGTCGGCTGTCATGGCGACGTGCGTCCACTCGCCTTCGGGCGGTGGCGCGCTGCTTGCGGCATAGGTCGCCCCCGTTCGATAGAGGTTGTTGCCAATCAGACCCGTACCGGCGTTCAAGATGGCTTCCCAGCCGTCGTTGGCGGAGATGACGCGTTTCCAGCCGGCGCTTACGACGTACCCTTCATCCGGGTTCATCCAGAAGGCCAGCGTCATGGTCTTGATGTGATCGGTGGAAAAACCGGTGACCTCGATGGTGGTGGATCCGTCAAAGTAGAAGGCGTTGCCATACACGCCGGGCACACTCACGGCGCCCTGGATGGCCCCATCCTTGCCGCCGACGGAATCGACAACAGTGGTCGCCCCCGCGGCGGTGTCCTCGTCGAGTTTCCAATGGTGGACAAGATCGGCGTGCGCCCACCCGGCCAGAATCAGGATGGCCCCCAGAACCCAATACATCGACTTACCAGACATGATGGTCCTCCTTCCAATGAACGGATCAGTATGTTGGTGGAATCTACATGAGTCGTCTCTGTCCTCTATAGCGTCGCCCTGATGTCACCCTTGCTCCCTTCTTCCCGCGGCGTGCGCGCCGGAGAACCGGCGCCGATTATCTACCTCAGCAGTCTATATATTGAAAATATCAATTGGATTTGACACCGACAATCCCATTACGTGCAGAGTCCTTACCCAAAACGCGCAGCGGTATGCAGGGCGCATGGACCACGGGGGGCTTCTCAGTCGAACAAGAAGGGCGGTTTTATCGGCAAGGCGTTGCCCAGCGCGTTCTTCAACTAGGTCATCAGGATATCGAGCGTCGGAAACGTTTTGCCCAGCGCCATGCGGCTGTGGTATCCGAGCCATCGATCCAATACCGTGGCATACACTTGGCGGAAGTCGGTGTGATGCTTCAGGGCGCCGTCGTCGAGGTCGGTAAGGCTCGGATGGGGACCAACCAGACCTCCCTTGACCTTCCCGCCAGCAACAAAGACGGGCCCGGCGACCCCGTGCCCCGTGCCACGCCGGCCGTTTTCGCGTACTGTCCGACCGAATTCGGAGAACGTCATCAGAAGAACCCGATCCAACAGGTTGTCACGCTTGAGATCGTAGATGAACGCCGCCACCGACTCGGCCAGTTGGTGCAACAGGGCGCAATGATTGCCAAGCTGATTGGCGTGGTTGTCGAAGCCGCCGATACCACCACCGCCCAGTTCGACGAAGAAGATCCGAACGCCAATATCGGCGCGGATGAGTTGGGCCGTGGTGTGGAGACTCTGGGCGAGCCCGAAGGATGGGTACGCCCCGCTGCCCTGGGCCGTTTCGGAGATCAACTTGATGCGGGCGCTATCCTCGTCAGCACGAGCGATGCTCCGCCGGACGAAACCCAACAGTGAATTGCCATGACCGGATGAGGCCTCCACGGGGCGGTCGGAGGCGCCAGGCATGCGCTGCACAACGAGGTCCTCAAGCGAACGAATCGAGGGAACGATCCCGGTTTCGGCGTTCAGGGCAAACGGCTGGGTGAT
>JANQFY010000464.1 GCA_028277585.1 Sedimentisphaerales bacterium | reverse complement strand
CCCCCGGCGCCTATCCCGGCGTGGGAGCTGAAGAGCGGGGGCAGGCGCAGGCCATTGCGGTGAACCTCAGCGAGATGTCTCGCCTGAAGGTGCCGATCGTCTCCATTTGTATCGGGGAAGGTGGTTCCGGCGGGGCTCTGGGCATCGCGGTGGGCGACCGTCTGGCGATGCTGGAATTCGCCTACTACTCCGTGATTTCCCCCGAGGGTTGCGCGGCCATTCTCTGGCGCGACGGTGCCCAGGCGCCCGACGCCGCAGCCGCTCTGAAGCTGACTAGCAAGGATCTGCACAAGCTTGGCTTGGTCGACGCCATCATCCCCGAGCCGGTTGGCGGGGCGCATCGGAACATGCACGACACCGTCTACAACGTCGAGACCTATATCTCCAAGACCCTGGCCGGACTCAAACGCACCGGAACGGCGAATCTGCTGGAGAATCGCTATCGCAAGTGGCGATCCGTTGGCCAGCAAGCGGTTGCCGAGGCCGCGCAGGTGCCTGCCGCCGGCTCTCGCATCGCGGAGACCGCCTCCTCGAAGACCGGTCGTCAGCGTGCCTCCGTGGCCAAGGTTTAGCGCGATTGACACTTCTCGCAAGGGGGCCCGAAAGTGATCTGCGGGAGCCTCCAGCATGTCGGCATCCTGCGAAAAGGCTTGACCCGGGACCCCTTTTCAGATATGCTCAATCATGGATGCCAGCGGAGTTTTCGTGCGCCGACATCCAGTTTAGATCGTGAAACCGGCAGGTATTGGACGGTTTGCACGTCGATTCTGCCAAACGCAGGAGGAGGAGCGGAATGATGAAGAGGATAACCATTGGCGTCTGGCTTGCCGTTGTGGTGGGCCTGTTGGCCTTCGGTGGCTGTAACGGCACCGAGAACGCGGATCTCCAGGGGAAGTTGGATCGAATGAAGACGACCCTGGACGAGACGAAGGCCGACAGGGACCTGCTCAAACAGGACGTGGCTCGCCTTGAGCAATCACTGGAAGAGGCCGAGAGTGATCTGGCCAAGACGCGGCAGGGCGCCGCGGTGGTCAAGGGCCGGCTGGATGCTCAGGTTGGGAAGCTGACCAGCGAGAGTGGGCAGCTCACGAAGAAAGTTGATGCCCTGACCGAGGCGCGCGTCGCCCTTGAGAAGACCGTCGCCGAGCTGAACACGGCCAAGGGGAGCCTCCAGCATCGCGTCGACGACCTGACGAAGTCGCGGGGCGAACTGCAGATGATGGTGGAGAATTTGGTGGACACGCGTGGGATGCTTGAGACGCAGGTGGCTTCCCTGACCAAGGCCCGCGACGCCGCCCGAACCGACGCCAAGACCGCCCAGGCGAAGATCGACCAACTGAGCAGCAAGCTGAAGGTTCAGACGCAACAGATGACGGCGCTTCAGGATCAGGTCGTATCGATCCGGGCCGTCCTGGCCCAGTTGCAGGAGAAGCTTGAGTAGTCCAGACGCTCCTGGAGCCTTTGATTGCCTCTGGTTGCCGACGCCGTGTTCCGGTTGATGGGATGCGGCTGGACGGCAGGTGTATTCATTGTGATCTGAGGCCATGCATAGGTTCCTGACCATTATCTTCGCGTCGCTGTTTCATGCTGTCCTGAAGCTTGTCTGCAGTTCCAACCGGCTGACTACAAGCGGCCGGGACACGTACGAGACGTATGCCGAGCAAGGCGGAAACATCTACGCTTTCTGGCACAACCGCCTTTTCTACCTTGCCTACTTCTACCTCCGAGAATCGCGCGGGCGCAAGCTCACCATGCTTGTTAGCCTGAGTCGGGATGGAGACTACGGCGCCGCTGTCGTACGCAGGCTCGGTCAGGACGTTGTGCGGGGATCGAGCAGCCGAGGCGGGGCGCAGGCCGTGCGTCAATTGGCAAAGAAGATCGCTGGCGGGGGGGATATCGCCCTTACGCCCGATGGCCCGAGAGGTCCGGCGTTCACCGTGAACGAGGGAGTCATCAAGCTGGCTCAGATCACGGGGGCGCGGATCATTCCCGTCAGTTTCGACGCTACCCGGAAACGCCATCTGAGGAGCTGGGATCGTTTCCTGCTGCTGAGACCGTTCGGCCGCGTGCACGTGGCGATCGGCGAGCCTCTTGTGATCCCACGCAGGATCACGCCCCGGGATAGGGAGCGCTGGCGCAAGCAGCTTCAAGAGCGGCTCTACGGGCTGGATGAAGTCTGTCGGCAACGGCTAGCGACACGTCATGAAGGGCTTTCGCAGACAGCGACAGGGCCGGTTGGCGAGCGTGTACATTAGGAACAAAGCGGGCTTTCAGGGCCCCGGGCTCATCAATAGTCAGCTCTTATTGAGATCCCGCGGATCCTGACCTGCTTCGATGGCGTTGATCTTGCTGACGCGCCGCTGGTGGCGTCCCCCGCTGAATTCGGTGCTGAGCCAGGCTTCAACAATCTTACGCAACAGGATTTCGCCGATTTGGTCGCCGGAGAGGCAGAGAACATTCGTATCGTTGTGGTCGCGCGATATGTGGGCGCTGAGTTCGTCATGGCACAGTGCCGCTCGGATCCCCTGGACTTTGTTGGCGGCGATACTCATCCCCAGGCCTGTCGCGCAGATCAGAATGGCTCGGTCCGCCTGGCCTTCAGAGACGGATTTCGCAACGACGTAGGCCAAGTCAGGATAGTCCACCGGGTGTGTGCCGTCGGTGCCGAAATCCAGGCACTCGTACCCCATCTGGCCGACGATGGCCTTGATCTGTTGTTTGGCGTCAAATCCGCGGTGGTCGCTGCCAACTGCTACCTTCATAGGAAGAACTCACCAATTCGCGCTCTTACAGCGTCTTCGATAATGTCGGCGCACCTGTTGAAGTAATCTTGCGGTTGCCCGATAGGGTCGGGCACGTCGAGATTCTCAACCATCCGAAAGCATCTCTCTTGTGCTCTCGGAGACAGGAAACTGACCTGATCGTAGTGCGACTGGGTCATACAGAATATCAAATCACTCGCCTCGAGGAGCGACTCGGTCACAGGCTGGCTTGCGTGGCTCCCGATGTCTACTCCCTTGAGCCGGCAAGCGGTCTGCGCCCCGTTGCTGGCTGGCGCGCCGGTCAAGTCCATCGTACCGGCAGACGCTATCTTGTACCCCATTGCTTCGAGGTCGTCAACCGAACACCGCATCTTTTGCGCCAAGTGGGCCTTGAAGAGCCCTTCAGCCATCGCGCTGCGGCAGGTGTTGCCCGTGCAGACGAACAGGACGCCGACGGTAGCCATCTCCTGCACTTGGAGTTTTGGATAAACCCCTTCGCGGAGCACTTCCACGGCTCGGTCAGTGATCTTCGCCACCGTGCTGCTCTGGCGGTACCTGCAGGGGCCGCCGTCCAGAATGAGGTCGATGTGCTCGGCAAGTTGGTCGATCACTTGGCCGGCCTCGGTAGCGGGGGGCTCGCCGGCTTGATTGGCGCTGGGCGCCACAATCGGGCTTGTCGCCGCGTTCAATAGCCTGGAGGCAGTCGTGTTGTCAGGGCATCTCACGCCGATGGAGCCGTTCTTATAGAGGATATCGGCCTCATAAGCGTCGAATCGCTCCTTCTGCTTGCTCAGATCGATAGGTTCGAGTTCGAAAACCAGCGTCAAAGGGCCTGGCCAGGCCTGCTGGATCAATTTCTGGGCTCTCAGACTCACCTTCGGCACGTAGTCTCGATATGCCTCGGGGGCGCCGATGTGGAGCGTGTAGTGCTTCTCCGCCGACCGGCCTTTGACGGCGTCGAGCCGAGAGAGGGCGTCCCGTCGGACAGGACAAGCGATCCCGTAGACGGTCTCGGTGGGGAAGGCGACCAGACCCCCATCGTCCAAGAATTGGGCCGCCTCTTTCAGACGCCGGTCATCGTCTGCTGAACCATCTATTTTCACTACTCGGGCTGTCATGGTCAGAGACGATACCCGAAGTATTAGGATTCTGCAAGAAGACTTATCGGGTATTGCCCGCCCGGGAGGCCGGGGCGATTCTGTCTTCGCCTCAGCCGAGTTCGAAGCTGCGCGAACGGACGATTGCGGCCGATAATCCTGGGGCAGAAGAAAGGGCGACCGTTACGACTGACAAAGACGGCGCAAATCCTGTCTTTCGCCCGAATTCGACTAACTCCCCGCCCGTTCGTTGCCGATAGTGATTTCGGATCAGGAACTGCAGTTAGAAAGGAGACACCGACAATGGGGACGTCAGTAGAACAGCGTAGGGAAGAGCGAACGAATCTGGCCTGGCCGGTCAGCGTTTGGCTGCCGGAGGCAAGTCGGTTTTTCAACGGCCGCAGCGCCAATATCAGCAAGGTGGGAGCTTTTGTAACCGTGCCGATGACCACACCGGTCCGGCGGGGCAGCGTTGTGGAATTGAACTTCCCAAGATCGGATGCACTTGCCGAGCGAAAAGGACAGTTCGCTCGGATCAGAAAAGGACGCGTCGTCAGAGTCGATCGTCGATCGACGCTGGAGGATGCGAGCATTGGCCTGGGGATTGCTTTCGAGTAGTCACGGCCGGCCGCATTCCGGTTTTCGGGCGATCACCGCCTGACGGGATGCGTTCTTTACCATGGGGCAATGAAAAAGCACGAGGCAGGCGCTCTAGACAGAGCGTCTGCCTTTTGGCATTTCAGGCTGAACACGTCACACGACACCTTCGTCTGGTCCAGGGCCTGAGAGTCAGACGACAATCCCGGCAAAGAGAAGCGCCATACCTAAGGCGGCGCCGCCCATGGTGATATTGAGCCATAGACTGTATCGGGCGTATTCGGGGTGCTCGTCTTCGAACTCGTGGTAGTAATCGTCCAGATCCGAGTCCTCTGACGGGCGGAGCCGGACCCGGGCGTAGACATGGGCCGCCATCGAACCCAGGAAAAGAAGACCTCCCAGAATGACCATCATTTGTCTGACGATTACCATGCCCTCATGATATGAGAGACATGCGTGTGACCCAAGTGAAAACTCGCCGTCACCTGCACGACCTGATGGGCGGAACGTCAATTGACACGACCGTCGTGTTTCGGTACCTTCGGCTCCCGGACACAAAGTCCGGCTTTCGATGAGACAGTGAATCTCGGTTGGGGCGCTGACCATGAAGACAATTGACTTGCGAAGTGACACAGTAACGCTGCCTTCACACAAGATGCGCGAGGCTATCTCACAGGCCGAGTTGGGCGACGACGTATTCGAAGAGGATCCCACGGTCAACGCCCTGGAGAAGCAGGCGGCCGAACGCTTCGGCAAGGAAGCCGCACTGCTCGTGGTCAGTGGAACGATGGGCAACCTGGCATCCGTGCTTGTTCATTGCGGGCGGGGCACGGAAGTGATCTTGGGAGATCAATCTCACACCTTCCGATACGAGGCGGGGGGCATCGCCGCCTTGGGGGGCGTCCATCCGCATCTGATCCCCAACGCCGCCGATGGCACGCTGTCGCTGGAGGCGATCGAAGCCGCCATACGCCCGGACAATGTTCACTTCCCCCGAACGCGACTGATTTGCCTGGAGAACACGCACAACCGCTGCAGTGGGACGCCGCTGACGGCGGCTTATACCGCCGAGGTTGCGGATCTGGCCTCGCGACATGGAATCGCCGTCCACCTGGACGGGGCTCGGATCTTCAACGCGGCGGTCGCGCTGAACGTAGACGTCACTGAGCTGACCGATTGCGTCGATTCACTGACTTTTTGTCTTTCGAAAGGGCTCTCATCGCCCGTCGGTTCGGTTATCTGCGGATCGAAGGCGTTCATCGATGAGGCCCGGCGGATTCGCAAGGCCCTCGGCGGTGGGATGCGCCAGGCGGGCATCATCGCGGCAGCCGGCATTGTCGCACTGGAGGAGATGACCGAGCGCATCGCGGAGGACCACAACCTTGCGGCGCGTCTGGCGCAGGGAATCGCAGGGCTCAAAGGGTTGACGATCGACGTGGACCGCGTGCTGACGAACATCGTGTATTTCGATGTCGAATCGGAGAGGTTCACGGCTGAGGCGTTTGTCAACAGCCTGGACGCTCAGGGCGTTCGCATGCTGGCGTTGGGGCCGAACCGCATTCGCGCCGTGACTCACTATGGCATCGAAGCGGTCGACATCGAGCGGGCCCTGGTGGTCATGGCGGATGTCGTCCAAGCGCTGTAGCGCCTATTCTTCATCACGCTGATAGACGGTCTTGCCTCCCACGATGGTGGTCTGAACGGACAAATCGTCGTCCATCAAGACGAGATCGGCGTCGTATCCGGCCTGGATACGCCCCTTCTGCTGTGACAGTCCAAGGACGTGAGCTGGATTTTCGGTCACGGTTCGGATCGCCTCGATTCGCGTGCAACCCGTGAAGTCGATGAGTCGACTCACCATCTGATTGAGCCCCAGGGCGGTGCCGATCAGCGTGCCGTCACGATATCGAGCCGCCCCGTCTCGGGCTTCGTAATCGACGCCGTTGTAGATGTATTTCCCGTCGGGCAGGCCCATGGCCTGGATGCCGTCCGTGATCGTGACGAATCGATCCGCGCCCAGAGCGGCCCAGGCCAGACGCACCGTCGATGGGTGCAGGTGTACGCCGTCGACGATGACCTGGGCGGTCACGTCCGAGCTTTCGAAGATGGCGCCCAGGGGTCCGGGGTCGCGATGGTGCAGTCCGGGCATGGCGTTGAAGAGGTGGGTCACGTGGTCGATTCCCGCGTCGAAACCGGCGCGGGCCTCCTCGTAAGTCGCATGGGTGTGCCCCAGCGAGGCAATCACACCACGACGCGCCAACCGCTCAATCAGGTCGAGGTTCCCGGGCAGTTCCGGGGCGATCGTCATCATTCGCAATCCTGCGCCGGTACTCTCGCAGACTTGATCGAGTGTTTGAGCCGCTGGTTCGGCTAGGCACTCGGGTTGGATCATGCCCCTCTTCTGAGCCGAGATGAAAGGCCCCTCATGGTGAACGCCCAGCAACTGGGCCCCGCTGAGGCCTCGCTCGAAGGCTTTGGCGGTGACTTCCAGATGGCGGTTGTCCTCGCCTGGTTTGTACACGGTGGTCGCGAGGAAACCGGTGACGCCGTAACGGGCACACGTCCGGGATAT
>JANQFY010000357.1 GCA_028277585.1 Sedimentisphaerales bacterium | reverse complement strand
GGTTGCCAATCTCGGCCCGAGCACGACCGCGCCGGTCTGGAAGGTGCTCGCCATTGACTTGGCCGCCAGCGGTGCGAGCCTGAGCAGTGTCACTACGGTGACGGTCGGCGTAGAGGGCCCTGGCTCGGGCGTGATCTACGTCGACGACGTTCGCCTCTATGGGGCGGCTCCGGCGGTGATCGAGCCGATGGATCCCGGCACTGCCGCTCTGGCGGCGCACTATGCGCTGGACGGCACCGTCGTGGACAGCTCGGGCAACGGTTATGATGGCGCCTCAGCTGACGCCCCGTTCTTCGAGGACGCTCCGGGTGATCTCGGTCAGGCCATGTTCTTCGACGGGATCGACGACCATATCGATTTGCCCATAACGGCGCTGCTCAGCAGCTTGAGTGACATGACGATTGCGACGTGGGTGAACTTCCCCGACGAGGGCGGTTCCTGGCAGCGCATCTTCGATTTCGGTTCCGGGACGGATAGTTATATCATGCTGACGCCCCGTCAGGGCACTTCCGGTCCGATGACGGTTGCCGTCAAGAGTCTGCCGGTCCCAGAGAAGCGATTCGTGGCCCCCGACACGCTAGCCAGCGGGTGGCACCATGTGGCGGTGGTCGTGGACAGTGCGACGATGAACCTCGACCTCTATCTGGACGGCGCGGTGATCGCCAGCGACTCGACACCGCTTCTGCCGAAGGACCTGGACGAGACGACGCAGAACTGGCTGGGTCGGTCGCAGTGGGAGGCCGACGCCTACTACAGTGGTCTAATCGGCGACTTCCGGATCTATGGTCGAGCCCTCTCGGCCGGGGAGGTCCGCTACCTGGCGGGCGATCGCTAGTCACCCCGTCTCCTTTCGCGATGCGGAAACGCGCACCATTACGGGGCCCGCGACAAGACGGCGCGGGCCCCGTCTTCATGGATTGCACCGGGGCATAATCGCGTCTGACTGAGCCAATACACGCGCGCGAAACGGTCTGCATGCCCCGCGCGCCCCGGAATTGTTTGACATAATCCCCCCAGGTTGTGTATACTCCTTAGAGTGTCAGGGAGGCTGTGTGCCGGCCCGGCGGGGAGTCCGGGCAGGTGGGCGGACACGCTTGGAGCGATACCACATGGGGGTGGTCAGACAGGTAGGTCTATAGTCTTTCATCGGCATATGAATCTCGGGCCTGTTTCGCATGTACGACGGTGCTGAGCCGCGAATGCGCTCCAGGGTCGAGAGCTTGCCCGGAGAGAGGGTGTTATCATGCAGACCATTGCTGTGGTCAATCAGAAGGGCGGTTGCGGCAAGAGTACGACCGCCATCAATACGGCGGGCGCGCTGGCCGAGGGCGGCAAACGCGTGCTGCTAATCGATCTCGATCCTCAGGCCCACGCGACCATCGGCTTGGGCTTCGATCCGGACGCCTTCGACCACACGATCTATGACCTCCTGACCAATGCCGGCAAGGACCTGGCGACGATCGGTGTTCGGACGAATCTTGAACGACTTGATCTGGCCCCGTGCAATGTGCTGCTCGCCAGCGCCGAACTGGAATTGGGCGGTGTATCCGGCAAAGAACTGTTGCTCGGCGGGGCCCTTCGTCAGACGCGGGACGTCTATGACATCTGCGTCATCGATTGTCCTCCGTCGCTGGGTGTGCTGACGCTCAACGCCCTTGTTGCCAGTACCGACATTGTTGTCCCTGTACAGGTTCACTACTACGCCTTGGAGGGACTCAAGCGGTTGTTGGAGACGATTCGCATCATCCGCGATCGATTTCATCCGTATTCCATGGAGAGCATCCATCTGCTATTGACCTTTGTCGAAGAGCGTCGCACGTTCAGTCGGCAGATCCAGCAGCAGATGCGCGACATCTTCGGGGATCTGGTGTTCGACACCGTCATTCATCGCGACGTACGGGTGGCCGAGTCACCGAGTGCGGGAGAACCTGTACTGACGTATGCGCCGCGCAGCAAGGCAGCCGCCGACTACCGCGCCCTGGCCGGTGAGATTCTCACGGGCGCCCCGGTGGCTGGCTTGGCGCCTCATTCGCGCGTGCGACGCGGCATTCAGAAACGCCTGACGACTCTGTTCGAAGGGGTCTGGATTCCCCGGAGGATGCCTCGCATCAATCCCGGTTCCATCGAATCCACCTAGGCATATCCGGCGTCGTTGATGACAAACCTCAGTGCCTGACGGATCGGCGCTTCGTCCTCATTTTTGCGCTAACACGCTCATGACGAAACTTGTCCCAACGCGCGCGCTGGATATAATGTCACGCGACGAGTTTCTCGCGGCGGCCACACTCAATCAAGGGTTAGGGAGGACCAAGACATGCGGCAAGCGATCGCCAGTCTGTGTTTCGTATTAACCTATGGTTTGCTCTCCGTTCAGGCGGCCGTACCGCTGGTTCACATCGGTCAGGGGCCTCGACCTACCATCGATGGTCGGTTGGACGAGGCCGGATGGCGGGATTGCGCCCGCGTGTTTCCTTTTGTCGAGAACATGGGCAAGGGGTTAGCGCAGGTGCAGACACAGGTTTGGCTCTATTACGACGCCCAGGCTTTGTATCTGGCCTTTGAGTGTGATGAGCCGGCGCTGGAGGAGATCGTCGCCGACCACACTGTGCGCGATCGCGACGTCTGGCGGGACGATTGCGTGGAAGTCTTCATCCAGATTCCTGATGACATCACGGTCTACCACATCCTGGTGAACAGTGAGGGGCTGACCAGCGATTCGAAGTTTGGCAATTATGGCTGGGACCCCAAACTCGACATCGCGCCGCGCAGCGACGTGGGAACGAGCGGGTGGGGCATCGAAATGGCCATTCCCTGGTCCGAGTTCGAGGAGACGCCCAAGCCGGGCGATGCTTGGCGCATCAATTTCACGCGACAACGTAAGGTCGAGTTCGAGCGGTCGGCCTGGAACGCTACCTACGGCACGTTCAACAACGCGACTCGATTCGGCACTGTGGTTTTCGCAAAGACACCGGTCGTGCAGCGGGTTCTGGAGGTTGCTCCGCCCGTCCTGGGCGCCAACCATGCGCGCATTCAGTTGGATCTTTCGCCCGGCATGAAGGCTCAACTGGCCGGGGCCGGTGGGCCCGCGATCGGAATTGGCCGTACGACCGAGCCGGTCGATCTGATGTATCCGGTCGGGCTGTGTGGCGATGAGGTCGTCCTGACCGCTCAGGTCGACCAGGAGCCCATCTGGCGCGCCGTTTTTCCATGTGGGGTTGGTGACGCCCGCGCCCTGGAAGAAATCGGACGGGCGCTGGAGGCGATGCAAGGGACGCCTGCCCGACTGGGGGCGGACCATCCGTTGCGCGCGCCCCTGTCAATGGCCGTGGCGCAGGCTCAGGAGGCCGAGGGCAATCTGCGTCAGGCGCTCGAGCAGAGCGTTGCGCAGGATCGATCGCTGGACGTTGAGACGTTCCAGGCCTTGAACGAGGCAGTGAAGACCGCCTCTGCGCAGCTCAATCGCATGCGCTGGATGCTCTGGACCAAGAACAACTGGGCGAACGTGGGACGGACCGAGTTCCCCGTTGATCTTGAGGAGATTGAGGAGATCGAAGTCACCTCGCTGGTCAATGAATACGAACACGCGAACATTGTCATCTCCAATCTGGCGAATGTCCCCTTGCGGTTGCGCGCCGATTTGAGTGACCTTCAATGGCGTCGCGCCGATGAGACAATTCGATTCGCTGGCGTTCTTCCTGAACTGTTCGTGGCGGATTGGCAGGATGTGGTCAAGGGCCCGACGGTCGCCGATCCTCTGTTGCCGTTGGGGGCGGCGGGGCGACTGGACATCCCGGCCGGCGAGAGTCGACAACTGTGGTTGACCTTGCCGGCGGTGGACTTGCCTCCCGGGCGATACGAATGTGTCCTGAGTCTCGATCCCATTGGACAGCGTCAGATCAGAGGCAGTCTCCCGGGCAAGACGGTGACGATCGCGCTGGACATTCAGCCGCTCAGGATCGCCACCAGTCCCGATTTCGCCGTGTACAACTGGGACTACGCCAGCAATGAGGCCTACGCCCGAGATCTGTACGAGCACAAGGTTACGTTCTTCCTCGCTCCGACGGCGATCCCGACGCCCAAGTTTGACGCTCAGGGCAATGCACTGGGGGAGATTGACTACACCGGATACGATCGGCTGCTCCGCATGAAACTGAAATACGCCAAGAAGGCCGGCGGACAGATTCTGTTCGCGTACGGAATTCTGGAATCGTTCCACGAGAGCATCGGCAAGAAGTATGGCTTCGAGTATCGTAGTGACGCCTGGGATCGGGCCTTTCGTCTCGCCTATACGAGTTGGCTGGCGCACCTCAAGGCGCTGGGGATGGACTACGACGACTTCTGCGTCCAGGTCTGGGACGAGGCTCTGCTCGAGGAGTTGGACTACACGGTCGAGGGCTGCAAACTGCTGCGCGAGATCGATCCACGCGTGCGACTGGTCATGGACGGCTGCCAGACCGTCGCCGATGTCAAACGGATCGATCCGTACATCGATGTTTGGATTCCGTCGTTGGATTTCCTGCTCAAGTCCAAGGACCGGGACGCGTTGCTCAAGACGTATCACGATCTGGGCGAGCCGGTCTATTGCTACACGTGCAGTGTCAATATGAAATCGCAATCACCCTACGACTATCACCGCCTCAAGCCTTGGAAAGCCGCCAGCCTCGGCATGGATGGCGTGTGTTTCTGGGCCTATAACTCCTGGCGGGGCGACCCGTGGGACGACTACGATGGTGCGCCGTCAAGCGGCACCTTCTACGCGGATTGCGGCGTCGTTTACGCCGGCCTGGGTGGTCCTGTCACCTCTCGGCGGTGGGAAGCCTCTCGGCAGGGCATCGAGGACTGGCAGATCATTCGGATGACGAAACGCCTGGCGGACGGCACTCCGGACGAGAAACGCCTGGACGCGCGGATCGAGAAGGCGGTGCGGGCGGTCGTCGAAAACCCCGGGAAGCTTGAGTTGGCCCAGCAGCATCGGGTCGATCTCATTTGCATGGGGACCCAACTGGCGGCCCGAGAGCCACTCCGGATCGTTGACTGCCAGTCGACATCCGCCAAACGCAAGCTGAGGGTGACTTTCAGTACTAACCGTCCCGCTGAAGCCAGGCTGTTCTATCGGCTGGTAGGCACGGATGACTGGGAAACACGGAGCCTGGCGATGGCCCGGAACCACAAGGCCGAGGTGACCTTGCCGCCCGAAGCCGAAGCGGACTGGTTCGTTCTTGCCTGGGACCAAGCCGGGCGGGTCACTTTCGAGAGAGACACATCCCGGTAGGGCCCTATCTTCGTCGCGTGATCTCGGGGACGTTGGTCTTGGGCAGCCAGGCGGCCAACCTCTTCTTTGCATCCGCGTACTGCGAGTCTTTCGCTAGATTCGTCCATTCGAGCGGGTCGCTCTGGTGGTCGTAGAGTTCCTCGGTTCCATCGCTGTAGCGGGTGTAGCGCCACCGCTCGTCGCGCAGCGAATGGTTGTTACGCCCATGGGTGGTCAGCGCGGGGCGCTCCCATGGAGCAGTCGGATCCTTGAGCAGGGGGAGGAGGCTCTTGCCTTCCAGTTCGGGCTTTGCCTTCAGGCCGCAGAGATCGATCAGCGTGGGATAGATATCCAGCAGCGTGACAGGTCGCGCGCACCTTTGATTCGAACGCGTAACGCCCGGGGCAACCATCATGATCACGTTATGCGTTGCCTCCTCCCATAGCGCGAATTTGCGCCAGTGGAGTTTCTCGCCCAGGTGCCAGCCGTGGTCGCTCCAGAGCACGATGATCGTGTTGTCTGTATAGGCGCTGGCGTCGAAGGCGTCGATGACCCGGCCCAGGCAGGCGTCCACGAAGCTGATCGAAGCCAGATAGCCTTGCACGGCCTTGCGCCACTGTTTGTGCTGGAGGACCCTGCGGTGATCGCCCTGAGGCTTGGCCATCTTCTTTCCCAGTGGAGGGACATCGTCCAAGTCATCCTGTTTGACATTGGGCAGTGTCACTGTGTCAACCGGATACATGTCGAAGTATTTCTGCGGCACATACCAAGGCAGGTGCGGCCGGTAGAAGCCGCAGCCGAGAAAGAAGGGTTGGGTGTGCTTCCTCTGCAATTCGCCGATCGCCCAACTGGCGACCTTGGAGTCGCCCATCGCTTCGTCCTCGACAGGGACCGGCCCCCAGTCGAAATGGGAGGTTCGGGGGAGTCCATTGATTGGTCGCCTCGCGGGCATGGGATCGTCGGGTTTGTTCTTCACTTGCGAGGGGAAATACGCCTGCCAGGAGGCCGGATCGGGGAAGGCGCCGTGGTAGATCTTGCCTCCTCCGGCGGCACGGTAGCCATGTGCGGTGAAGTGCTGGGGGAGTGTCACTGCGTTCTTGAGCACGGGCGATTTTCGCCACGGATTGGGGTTGACATACACGCCAGACGTGGAAGGCAAAATCCCCGTCATCAGGCTGGCCCGCGAGGGATTGCAGGCCGGCGCCGAGCAGTGCGCATTGGTGAAGAGCACGCCACGGGCGGCTAGTCGATCAAGGTTGGGGGTCTTGACGTCAGGATGTCCTCCCAGGCAGCCGACCCAGTCGTTCAGATCGTCGATCGCGATGAATAGGACATTGGGCTTGTCCTTGCCTTGTCCCTGGGCCGGGAAGGCGCCGAGCAAGGACGTCGTGAGACTCAGCCTCAGGAAGTCACGTCGATTCATCGTATCCCCTCTCAAGATGGTTCGAGATCCAGTTGCCGAGCGGCGTCCACTTGCTGCATACGACCCGCTCGCCGCGTACTGAGATTATCCCAGAGCGACACGAGTTTGTCAAACGCAGACACCGCGCTGTTCGGGCGTATCCATTCAGTCTTTCTCCGCCATCTTCTTGAGTTGTTCTTCGATGCCGATCAGGCTGGTCTGGATCTGACCCATGGTGAGTGTCCGCGATCGCATGTACAGGGAGAAGGTCAAGAGAACTGCGAGGATGAACAGAGCCGGCGGGGCGACGGCAATGATCGGCAGAATCCAGGGGTATTCCATGAGGAGCATGCCGATATCCTGGGTGGCCTGGTCGCTCAGGAAGCGGGAGCAATCGTATTTCAGGTAGGCCCGAGGGATTGAGAACACCAGGACGAGGGCCCAGCACCTTGTCACGAGCCATCTCATGCGGCGGACCCGCCGCTGGTCTTCGGCGAGGATCTTGTCACGCATTCCGGCCAGGGCCTCGGCGCTCGTTCCATTCTGTTTGAGGAGATCGTCGCGGAGGTTTGGCTTATCTGTCATGGTTGTTCCTCCCATTTCTGTTTGAGAGCCCGTTTGGCATGGTGAATCCGGGATCGGACAGTCCCGAGTCGGCACTCCAGGACCGCGGCGATCTGATCGTAAGACATCTGCTCGATGAAGCGGAGCATCAGGACTTCTTTGTGGATGGGTTTGAGTTCACCCAGGCAGCGATGGAGCTTCGCGGCGTCCTCGAAGGAAAGGGCCTCTTCCTCGATGTTGTCCGGGGCTTCCATTTCGCCGTCGAGTTCCACGACCTGTCTTCGACGCCGAAACTCCAGGTACACGCGGTTGCGGGCGATTCGGTAGAGCCACACGCTGAACCGCGCGGGATCCTCAAGGGTGTGGATCTTGCGAATCACGGTCAGCCAGATATCCTGGAACAACTCCTCCGCGAGATCTGCAGCTTCTACGAGCCGTCGAACGAAGTAGCGAACGGGGCGCTCGTACCGCTCGATCAACTCCGCCAAGGCTTTTTGGTCGCGAAGCTGACAGCGCGTGACGAGCACGTGCTCGATGAGTTTGTCATCCGGCTTCATCGCAGTCCTTTCGTACAGACAGATGCGCCGGATGTCAAAGAGTTCACTGGGGGAGATTCGGACTAGTCTGGCCAGACCTTGGTCAAGAGACGATCCCCAATGCGGGTATGGCGAGCCGTTGTCACCTACCGGAAGACTCAAGCCTTTTCGAGCATGGCTTTCCAGCGGCTGATGTGCCCGTCCTCGTCGGCTTGGTCTTTTTCGATGACCTGGCGGGTCTCGTCATCCCAGTCAATGGTCTCGAGCAGTTCGGCGTAGTGGTGAACCGCCTTGGATTCGACCCAGACGCCGGTCTTGAAGATCGCCTTTTTGCCCAGCAATCGCGACCCGAACCCGAAGACGAAGCCGACCATCCAAAACGCCGGCCGGATGAGGCTGGGACGAAATCCGTACTCGTAGAGCTTGACCTGGAAGTCCTGGTAGTGGCCCATCTCGTTGCACATCGCCGCGATGAGCTGGCGGTTCATCTCGCTTCGTTCCTTGGTGATCTGGAACTTGTAAATGGTCTTGGCCATGAGTTCCAGGGTGTGCAAGGTGCGCAGCCCCTTCTTGATAGCGGCCAGTCGCTCCGGTGCGAAGCCCTCTCCTCGCATCTTGAAGTCTTCGCTCCGTAACTGGGGTCGAATGACCTCAATGTCGTATTTCGTCTGCGTCGCCGTTCCTTGCTGCTCAACCATCTATGACTCCTCTAAACCACTGTCACATGCCCGTCGGAAAACCGTAGCGAACACTTATACGTTGCCCGTGCTCGGCGGTTCATCGCCTTTGGGCGAGGCGGGAGCGGCTTCGTTCAGCTTGCGGATGAGCGTGGACGAGCCGGCGCCGCAACTGATGATCGAGCGCATCGCGTCCTCGACGGAGACGTCGACGGGAAAAACGTTCTCGCCCGGCAGATGGTAGATGTTGCCCGACGTCGGGTTGGGCCCGGTCGGCATGAAGACCGTGTAGCTGCCATCCTCGTGCGTGTCGGTGACGAAGACGGAGACCAGCGTATCATTGCCGAAGATGCGCGCCAGGGCGACCGAGGAGAACGGTGACTGTTTGTTGCCCAGGAATTGCGAGACCGTTTCTTTGATGAGCGAATAGCCCGGCGTGCGGCGCAGTAGGTTGGCCTCGATCAGCGTGTAGATCCACTTGCCCAATCGCGTGCGAACGACTGCGCCAATCAGGAAGCAGGCACAGATCAGAAGCAGAACCACCAGGACGTCGGCGGCGATGACCTGGAATGTTGTTCCACCCAGGGCACACTGTGTCAGCGGGCTGATCGCTCGGTGGATCAGGTTAAAGACCCACACCAGGACAAAGGCGAAGATCGCCAGAGGCAGAACGACCAGGAGACCACCGATCAGAGTCGATTTGATGAACTCGCGCAGCTTCTTCACGTTTGGCACCTCCATCAATTGCGTTCGATAGTGGCCCTGTTATCCTCCCAACGGCGGCGAAAATCAAGTTTCGAATGCGAAAGAAGCCGAGGCGGTTGGGGGAGGGCTCTCGCTAGGCTCTTGCATTGCCGCGCCCGGTACGATATCACTAGTGGCGTGACAGGAGAAGACCCACAAACTGATTGCCAGTCTCATCGTGAGAAGCTGGCCGCCTATCGCGCGGAACTCGAGCACGGGCGACTCGAGTACGTTCGCCAGGAAAGCCGCTGGTCGTGGTTTCGCCTGGTTGCTTTCTTCATCTGCGTTCTCGTTATTGTCGTTGTCGCCGTCTTGTTCAACATCTGGGCGGCGCTGATTGCGGCCGCATCTTTCCTCGTGCTCTTCCACCACGCGGTCGCACGTCACTTGCTCTGGAAGGGCGAGCGTCTCACAACGGACCGGCTCCTCAAGGTTGTCGATGAATCGCTTCATGACAGCGTCGCTCAGGGCAAACCCGTGCGCGATTGGCGCCGCCCCGAGGATGCCCCTGCGGTCTCCGAGGCTCTTCCCACAGTGATCCCGGCCGGCCCGACGTGGTCTCTGACCGATCAGGAGCGGGACGATCTGGATCTCTACGCTCAACCCGTCGGGGTTTTCGGTTTGCTCAATCGCACCTCTACCGACCAGGGGAGCCGCCGATTGCGTGACATGCTGGATGGCCCGTGCCTATCGGTCGACGTTCTCCGTCAGCGTCAAGAGGCGGTGCGCTGGTTCGATGAGCATGAGAGAGAGCGTTTGGCTATGATGGCCGCGGCGTTGCCCCTGCGCAATCGGTCGGAGCAACTGGATGCTCTCGTAGATCGCCTTGTCACGGCGACACGCAATCCGCATGCAGCCGCCTCGCGCTGGATCAGGATTTGGTCGGTTGGCACCGCGTTGGCTTTTCTCTATGGCTTTTCGCAGCTCTTGCAGGGACGTTACGCATGGGGCTATGCACTCGCCCCGGTGGTCGTTCTCAACAGCCTGATCGCATCCCGTCACAAGCATATGCTCGCAAGTCTCAGGGATGCGGTATTGCCTTTGGTGGAACTGGCCCCGGCGCTGCGCGGTCTTCTCGGCGTGGCCCGTTGCGCTCGAGAGAATCTGCCCGGCGAGACCTCGCTGAGCACGCTGCGCGAGCATCTGGGCAAGGTTGTGACGCGTGCCGAGGTGCCGGCTCTGTGCGAACGATTGGGCTGGATGGGATTGGGCGGCGTGGCCCGCACGCTCTTGAACCTCATTGCCTTTTATGATTTGCATGTCGGCGAGGCGATCCTGGCTCGCTTTGTTCCCCATCGGGACATTCTGCTCAACGGCTTGGCCGCCAGTGCGGAGGTCGAAGCCCTCGCCAGCCTCGCGAGCTTCTCCGCCGCTCAACCGGTCAAGTACTATCCGCGTTGGGATTCCGATGCGACGGTCTCCATCGACGAGGGGAGACATCCGCTGATCGCGTTCGATGAAACGGCGCCCAATGGCATGCATCTGACGAGCGAGAAGCGAATGTGGGTCATCACCGGGCCCAACGCCGCGGGCAAGAGTACGTACTTGCGCATGGTTGGCGTGAACGTTCTATTGGCTCAGGTCGGGGCGGCTGCGGCGGCTCGGGCCATGACGCTCTCGCCCGTACGGCTACAGACGGATGTGCGCATCCGCGACGATCTGGCGCGGCATGAGAGTTATTTCCTTTCCGAGGTTCGGCGTCTACGTCGTATGGTGCTGGATGATCGAACCGATGCGCCGCTATTCGGCCTGATCGACGAGCCGTTCCGGGGCACCAATTCGTCGGAACGCAACGCGGCCGGGATCGCCCTGACGGAGCACCTGATGGCTTCGGCCAATCTCTTCTTGCTGGCGACCCATCAGGAGACGCTGGCGGAGACGGCAGCGAAATCTGAGTCGGCCGAAAACCGCCACTTCCAGGAACAGTTGACCGACGACGGCATCGTGTTCGACTATCGGCTTCGTTCCGGCCCGGCCGGCACGCGAACCGCCATCAGAATCCTGGAACAGGAACGCTATCCCCAGACGCTTCTCGAACGGGCCCGCGAGTTAATGCGTCCCTGATCTGACTGCTCCTTCACGCCTTTGGCTCCTTGTACACGCAATACGAGTCGGCCAGCATGTCGTGTAGGGCGCGCTTTCGGAACGTGAACGCCGCCAACACACAGTCGATCAGGATGAGTATATTCACAAGCAGGCCCACCGCGTCCACGAAGACCTTGGCCTCCGGTTGGCTGAACTCCGCCATCGATGTGGCTGATTGGAATTGCTCCGAGGAAAGCAAGATCAATTGGCTCGTGAGGCCGAGAGCGGATCCCAAGAGGAAGGGGAAGGCTCGCGTGTAGGCGTAGAACAGAGAGAGTTTCTTGCCCTCCGGGTCGATAACTCTGAGCCCGCAGGACATCTTGCCCAGCGTCGCCCCACAGAATGCCTCCATGAGGGGCTTGTAGAAGAATCCCGGTACCGTGATCAAGACCAGGATTGCAGTACTCTTGAGCGAGATTGTATTCCAGACACCCAGCGCAATGAGAGGGATGAAGATCACACAGTCAATGACATACGCCCCGAGTCGAATCCAGAAGCCCGCCGGCCGGGAATAGCCTTCCCTCGGTTCGGAGCAATTCGGGCAGAATTCCACCCACTCATCGAAGGCCGCGCCGCACTTCTCGCATTTCGGCATGTCCATGATTTCTCCCTGTTCTTCTCAGGACCGGCTTGGTGCGATTCTCAGGAGGACGCCAAGATGCCCGCGTCCCCGCGTTCGGACGCCATGATAGGTCCGGCAGGGCTCGGATGCAACCGCATATTCGTC
>JANQFY010000356.1 GCA_028277585.1 Sedimentisphaerales bacterium | reverse complement strand
AGGCCCCGGAGCCTGCCGTCGAGAAGCCGGCGCCTGTGACGTTGAAGCCGCCCAAGCTGGCGGACTTGCCGGCTTCTCGACGGCAGGCTCCGGGGCCTTGACAGGCCGTTTCTTCCGGGCCGCCCCCAGTTCCCGCAGCTTAGCCAACTGCGGCCGCAACCGCTCGAACAGGCCCTGCCGCTTGCGTTTGGAGCGCGACCGGCTCATCGCCTCGTACAAGGCCCGTTGTCCTGCATGTCGCCTCATCGTCGGGGAATCCCCTTTCGACACTCATCGATTCTCACGGCCCCAAATCGCTGCCCCACCCAGCGCAGAGTTCGCGAGCCGATCTGCAAACTCATGTTTATAGCGGATTTAGGTCGCCCGTTCAACAAGAAAATGCGTTTGCCGTCCGTTCTCCAGAACGGGCGGTTCGCCCCCACACTGCCCGAGCAACGAGAATCCCTTTTAGAGCAAGCAGTTACATCACATTCAACCCCCAATCAACGACAATCACTTGGGTGCCACTGGGAGAACGCTGGAAAAACCCGCCCACACGATCTATGATAGCGTCCGAACATGAAGAAAGGTTCTAAGCGTACCGAGGTGGCGAGTCGTCATGATCGAACGTATCGAAGAAGCGTTGGCCAAATACTGGGGCTACGATGGGTTTCTGCCCCTTCAGAAGCAAGCCATCGAAAGGGTCGTGCAAGGCAAAGACTCGATTGTGGTCCTGCCGACCGGTGGCGGGAAATCACTCTGTTTCCAGGCGCCAGCCGTACTCTTGCCCGGACTGACCATCGTGGTTTCTCCCCTGATCGCCCTGATGAAGGACCAGGTGGACGCCCTGTCCGAATGCGGCGTAACGGCCGCTCGAATCGACAGCTCGCAGTCGCCCCCCGAACAAGAGGAGGTGATCGCCCGGATTCGCGCTCAAACGCTGAAACTCCTGTATGTGGCGCCGGAGCGCCTGGTATCACAATCGTTCCTGAATGTCGTTCAACAGGCAACGGTATCCTCTATCGCCATTGATGAGGCGCACTGCGTCAGCATGTGGGGTCATGACTTCCGGCCGGAATACCGCCAACTCGGAATGCTGAAGCAACGTCTTCCGAACGTACCCATCGGCGCCTACACGGCGACCGCCACGGCCAAGGTCCGGGCCGATATCGCCGAACAGTTGCACCTCGACAATCCCGAACCGCTGGTGGGCTCCTTCGACCGCACGAACCTCATCTACAAGGTGCGTCAACGTACCGACCGGATCAAGCAGGTGTGCGAAGTGTTGGACCGACACCGAGGCGAATCCGGAGTCGTCTACTGCATTCGGCGAAAGGATGTCGACACGCTGTGCACCGAACTCAACGCCCGCGGCTACAAGACGGCGCCCTACCACGCCGGAATGAGCGCCGAGGGTCGTCAAGAGAGCCAGGACAGCTTCATCAAGGACAAGGTCGATACGATCGTAGCGACTATCGCCTTCGGCATGGGAATCGACAAATCAAACGTTCGCTACGTGATTCACACGGGCATGCCCAAATCCCTGGAGCACTACCAGCAGGAGAGCGGACGCGCCGGCCGGGATGGACTCGAAGCCGAGTGCGCCCTGTTTCACTCGGGGGGCGACTACGGCACGTGGAAGAGCTTGATGCGGGATATGTCTCCGGAAGCGCATGAGATCGCACTCGCCAAGCTGAAGGAGATGTACAGCTATTGTACGGGCGGGACGTGCCGGCACAAGGTCCTGCTGCGCTACTTCGGTCAGGACCTGGAGAAGACCGATTGCGGCGCCTGCGACATCTGTCTGGGCGAAGTGGATTGCGTCGCCAACTCGCTGGAGATTGCCCAGAAGATCCTCTCGTGTGTCCTTCGTCTGGGTCAACGATTCGGCGGCAGCTACACGGCTCTGGTCCTGGTGGGTTCGCGCGAACAGCGAATCCTCGAGAGCGGCCATGACGCGCTGAGCACGTACGGTCTACTCAGCGAACACTCCAAGCAGATCGTCCACGACTGGATCGAGCAACTGGTTGGACAGGACTGCCTGGACAAGGCCGGAGAATACAACGTGTTGCACCTTACCGAGAAAGGCCTGCGCGTCCTGAAGGGGCAGGAGCAGCCCCGCCTGCTGGCGCCAACTCGCAAAGCGGCCAAGCGCTCCAAGGCGGCTCAGGATTCCTGGGAAGGCGTCGATGAGGGTCTGTTCGAAGCGCTGCGTGCGATGCGGCGCACCCTGGCAGATCGTAAGCGCGTCCCGGCCTATGTGGTCCTGGGTGACAGAGCGCTGCGCGAACTGGCCCGCCAGCGCCCTGCGACACTAGAGGCCCTGCTCGATATCAAGGGTATCGGCGAGAAGAAGCGGCGTCAATACGGCGAGACGATCCTCGCCACTCTGCAGGAGTACTGCGATACCCATGGACTCGACGTGAGTGGCTGATGAGCCGCTACTCCGCGAGGTTGAAGTGAGCTTCGTTCAGCGCACTCCATTGACTCCCGTTGAGAACTCGCGACTTGAGCACCGTATTTCCTGTCAGAACAATCGGACCTTCATTGCTCTGATCCTGCGTCCGAGTCGCTTGCAGCGTCAGATCGAAGCTGATATCCGAACTCGTGCGACTGCTCTGATGAACCTCGACAGCAAGGACATTCGTCCCGTCGATCAAGCTATCAGGCGAAATCTCAAGCCGAAACCACTCCGACTCCTCGACGGACCCCACTGCTGAAGACGCCGTGGTTTCAGCAGTGATGTCGCCGGCTGGCATGTTGTCCCGCATCAGCTCGATGCCATTGAGATAGACCACCACGCCGTCATCACGCACCACCTGTAGGATGACCTGCTGGACATCCGCCATGTCATGCGGAGAAAACGAGTGACGGAAATAGTAAGCCAGATGCTTGTCCGACGAATTGGGCCCATAGCTGATGACCGTTGCTTCATCGCCGTCACCATAGCCAAGTTGGGCTCGGCCCGCATCCCATGCGCTGTCGTTGTACCCAATACTCCGCCAGGACCCTGCGGGCTCGGTCCCCTGGTCCCAATACCGCCATGTGGCGCCGGCCGGAACAAGGGCCTCTGTGGTAGCCGAGACCGCGCCGTATGCGCGGGCACTGGGCGCCACCTGTCCGCCGGGCAGGCGCGGATCATTGCCGTCCACGGTGTAGTAGATTGTTCCGGCGCCGGCGCTCAGGGTCAATTCGAAGCCCGGCTCAACGGAACCGCCCCGCTGACTGTACTTGGGTGGGTCGAAGTTCGGGTACAACTGCCGACCCCGCAACTGCCCCAGCAGTCGCTCCGTCCGCCCCGGAAAAAGCTGGTTGATGATCTGCCCTGCCGCGGCGTTCCAACTGTCCGGCGTGCGATACCCCCATCGCGCGCACTCGGCGATCAGGCTGTCCTGGATCTCTCCCATGCGATCCAGAAGACGCTCCTCGTTGCGCTGGGGGGTCAGAGCACCGTCATGATGCATGTGCCGATAGATGCGGTCGGCCAGCAACGTCATGAAGTCCGGATCTCTCTCAGAGACAAGAGCGCCGAACAGGCCGCCCGGCCCGGAGTTGGACGTTCGGTTCTGGTTCAGGGCGCTGGTCCGCAAGAAGCCGTCGGCATCCGCCATCCAAAACTTGAAGCCCGAGCCCGCGTCCACGGGACCGGAGGCGCGGTATTCCGACTCACAGTTTCCGTAGAACCACAGCAGCGTGAAATCGATCAAACTGCTCACATCCACGTACGCCCGCACGTCCTGGTAGGAGCCGGCCAGTGCCCGCACGCGTTGCCAGGAATAGCGGTGGATCGGATCGGGCGTCCCGGGAATAAACGAACTCCCTACATTGTCGTTGCCGCGAACGTTCAGATAGTCCTCCGAAGCACCGCCCAGATAGTCCGCCAGGAAATGTTCCACCAACCGCTCGCGCATGTGGAACTGCCCCCAGTAGACACCGTTGAGATACAGATGCACAAAACGCCCATGCGGATTCAGACTGCCCATGTCCAACATCGAATCCTCGACGAAGCGCCCCGCCATGTAGAAGCCGCGCTGGTTCATATCGTGCGAGCCCCCGGCGAACTCCACTTCATCAAAGACATCGACAACGGGGAAACCATGATCGAAACCGTCAAACAAGGGTGCTCTGAGTTTCGGGGCGCCGTACTGCCTTCTGAACTTCAACCGGTAGCTCTTCTTCGCAAACGTCGTCCAGGCGCCTCCGTACCGAACGATGCCGCAATTGGCTTGAATCGGCTCGGCGCCGTCGGGCCAGAGGATTTCGACAGATGCCTCGTGCTCCCGATAGTCATCAGGGAGGCCCGGCACGGCGATCGCGATACTCGGCAAGTCCCACAAGCCGTCGCGTAGGCGCGTCGTATACCGGTGAACCGTACTCTGGTTCATCACGTTGGAGGTAATGATATCTTCGATGAACAGATAAGTATGGGTCTGCAATCGTGGACTCTTGTAGCCATGGCGCGTCACTGTGGCGCGAACAACGTTGGTCCCGGTGACTGCAACAGGGTGACGGTAATAGGTGCGTGGCACGCCGCCGCCGAACGAATACAGAATCTCGGCCTCGGTGTCCCCGTGGTTGATTGACAGTTCGAAGGGCGCGTCATGGAAACCGCGTTCATGACTGAATTCGAGCGGCGACAGCCAACCTTCATACGTTTGCGCCAGATTGAGCTGGCCCGGTGTCGGCTCGATAAACGTCAGGTTCCCCTGGTCATCACGCCCATAGGCAAGGTCCTCGCGCTGGGGCGGGTAGTCAATCACCTCATCGATTACAGTGACACCATCCGGAGCAGTCAATACGATGGACTCGCCGTCGCCGTCCAGCCGCCAGTTCGCGTGGATGTTCCCTTCCGGATCGACAGCCTCGTCACTATCCGAGGCAAACACGATCAGATGCGTATGAGCCGGAATACCCACCTCGGGGAAGATCCATTTCATCGGCTCATCAACGTCGTCGCTGAGACCATACCCGGACAGATCGATCGCCGTCTCATTCGGGTTGTAGAGTTCGATCCAGTCGGCGCTGTCCCCAAAGCCATCTTCAAGAGACAACTGGTTCCGCGCAACGAACTCGTTGATGCGTACGGGCAGCGTTCGATCGTCTACGACGACCGTCACATACTTGATCTCACGACCAAAGGCGCCTTCCGCCATCAACCTATACTCAGTCGATTCCTCGGGCGCCAGCGTGATGAAGCCAACGCCATCTTCGTCGATCAGACCCAGGACCGAACCCACGTTGGGAGATAGCTCCAGTGACGCGACATCCTCCGTCCGCCAGGTGAGGCTCACCGAATCTCCCGCCTGAATGTGATGGGCGGACGATTCCAGCGACAGGAGCCCCACCTCATTGGCCGGCCGAGCGATGACCATGACCTCCTTGATGCCCAGGGCCCACTCAATGCCGCCATCAGGGGAGGATCGCTCTTTGTGCTCGAATCCCACACGAACATACCGCGCCCGACGGGGACCGCCGCAATCGACATAGAACGCCGGACGTTGCGAGTCGGGCAAAGGCATGCTGAAGACGGAATCGTGGTTTTCGTCAAACAGGCGTACAGTTGCATGCGTCATCCGTGCTTCGTAGCCGCCTGGGACATCAACCTGGACATGGTAGACCGCGTATTCCTGCTCCAGATCCACTTCCCAATAACCATCGACGGACCGATCCGTCGTGCGAACGATCGTGGAGAGGTCCCCATCATTGCCATACGACGCCGGCGGCAAGCTGTCCGTCAGACGCACCATATAGGACTCTTTGCCGACAGCCTGGTTGTCGTAGGCGTAGGGAACGCGACGCTGAGCGAAGACCTCCCCGCAGCAGGCCAACCCAAGCCAGACGACCAGCAGAATTACCGTTCGAACGCCCCATCGCTGCCGCATTCCATCGTCCTCACTCTAGCTAGATCATAGCAAGCCCCTGCTCCGCGCACCCGTTACCCGAGCGCAGCCGCCGTGCCACGCCCCGCGTGACTCGGGGCCGTAGCTATCCCCATTGTACCAAATCGCCCCTGAAATACCAAGGATCACGACGACATGATCGGACGCCTCAGTCGTCCAGTCGCTTCGTCGCGATGATGTCCAGTTCCGCCACTGAGGTGTAGTGCGCCCCGGTGACCTCGGACCGGGAGACCAGCCGGAGATACCGCGCGACGACCGGTGCGGCGAAGGAGACGGTTTGGAGCGAAGCTGAATTGCCGAATCGCCCGGACGCGATCGGTGGCCCCCAGCCCTTACCATCGATACTCGTATAGAACTCGTACTCGCGAATGCGGCCGTTGACCTGGTTCTGACGGGGCAGATACGTGAAGCCAGTGAGTTCGAATCTCAGCCCCATGTCCACCTGAATCTCATGCGGTTGCGGCTCTTTGGTCTGGCTCCAGTTCGAATGCCAGAACGTACCGGGATCGCCGTCAATCGCGTGTCGGGCAAACCCTTCGCCCGGCTCGAAGCTGTCAACGTGAACGATCTTCCACAGCCCCTTGGAGACGAGCAAACTGAACTCGGTCGTTCCAGTGGCGCTGTCCAACATGTCCTCACGACAAGCTTTGGCCTTCACAACACCGCCATCTACCAGAGCGAAGGGTCCCGTGTATCGCGCGGATGACGACGTGGGTTCGCTTCCATCCAGGGTATAGAACACCGCCGCACCAGGTGTCTTGCACGACAGGCTCACCATCCCATCCTCATCACGTTCTATCTCGGGAACGGCGACCAGAGGGATCGCCCGGCGAGCGACCTGCGCCAAGGTCCCCATCTTCATCGCGTAGGGCCGCAAGCTAAATCCGTAGGAGTACACGCGGGGCTTCAGCATGTACTCGGTCAGAGGACCGGGCCCGCAACTGGCATTGCCCAGTCCCGTTTGACCATAGTCGATGCACAGCGTCACGTCCTTGCGGGGATTCAGATCGTCCAGATGACGGGCGGCGTTGAGATCCTCAGCCGTGAAGTGCAGAGCCGACAACGACACAGTTTCGTCAGCTACGACGAGCAACCCCCGACCGGCCGAACCGTCGTTCGACAGCGCCGCCCAGCGAACGTCTTCCTTGTTCCCCGTCTCTTGCGGAAACGCATAGGGCTCATACTGATCAGTCACGAGACTCTGGTAGTATCCGACGTCAGCGCTGACCTTGCGGTCCACGTAGTTCTCGTGAGGACCACAGCCGTACCAATGAAGACGCTCGTAATCCTCCGGTAAGGTCATACGCACACCCAGCTTGGGTAGTACCGAAACAGAGCCGATCGGTTCAACACGGTTGCTGACAGCGATACATCCGTTGGCAAAGACTGTGTACGCACACTGGTGCTTCAATCCCGCCTCTCGCGTGCCCATGCAACGCGTCGTCACCGTGATGCGCACCGTCGAGCGACCGAGCCGTTCGACCTCGAAACCTTTGGTCTCGTAGCTGAGTTCGAGCAGACCGGCCTGGGCGAAACCGCGCTGGAGCCACTTGTCATTGTCTGTGAAACCGCGCAGGATATTCAGCCGCGGGCCACTGACCCGTCCGGCGCCCTCAACGATCGCGGGAACATCGTCATAGACCAGTGACACGATTGTCCCGGCCTGACGGTCGAATTTCACCGAGAAACCATCCGAGGACAGGACCACCGCACCGCCGGCCTCCTCCAAATCCAGGGCGAGCATTTCCGCCAACTTCATCAGTGGCGCCGGCGGCGCATCGTAGGGCATCTCGAACTGTTGCCACGCGATCTCATGCCCGACCGCCACCCAGTCGGTCGCCTCCGCCAGTTCCAGTCCCACTCTGAGCCGGCATTCACTGCCGGGAGCCATGTCCGGTTTGCTCATTGGGAGCGTGACACGTCCGGCCTGCCCCGGGGCAACATCAGGGACCTCCATACGTCCCTGCTGGACGATCTCGCCATCCACAGCCAGGCTCCACTGCAGCACGTAGTCACTCAGGTTCGTGAAGTCATACTTGTTGCGCAGCTTCAGAACACCCCGCGAAAGGTCCACCGCCTCGATGGAGACGTACTGATACACCTTCTTGACCTCCCAGAGTTTCGGCGCGACGCGACGGTCGGGATGCACGAGACCGTTCATGCAGAAATTGCCGTCCGAAGGAACATCCTCAGGACCGTAATCGCCCCCGTAGGCCCAGAACTCGCGCCCGTTCTTGCCCTGCTTGCGGAGCCCCTGATCAACCCAATCCCAGATGCAGCCCCCAATCAGAGGCTTGTACGTCTCGATCGCATCCCAGTACTCCTGAAGGTTCCCCACCGAATTGCCCATCGCATGGGCGTACTCACACATCAGAAACGGCTTGCCGTTGTCGTTCTTGCCCCGACTGATCAGCCAGTTCACATGGGGATACATCGTACTGTCGATATCCGCCAGTTCGTTCTGACGCTCGTAGTGAATCGGACGCGAACGGTCCAGGGCGCGGGCCGCCTGGGCGGTCGCCGCGAAATTGCACCCGCTGCCCGCCTCGTTGCCCATCGACCAGATGATCAGCGACGGATGGTTTTTGTCCCGCTCCATCATGCGCACCATACGATCGACATGCGCCTTCTCCCAGATGGGCTTGTTCCCCAGCGTCCGTTCCAGATTGTAGCCCATCCCGTGCGATTCGATGTTGGCCTCGTCGATCACGTAGAGCCCGTACTCGTCGCAGAGATCGTACCAGACGGGATCGTCGGGGTAGTGACATGTCCGAACGGTGTTGATGTTGAACTGCTTCATCAACTTGATGTCCTGGATCATGGACGCTACGCTCACCGTGTGACCCGTATCCGGATCGTGCTCGTGACGGTTCACCCCCTTGAGCAGGACGGGAACACCATTGACCCAGAGCCGACTGTCCTTGATCTCGACCTTGCGGAAGCCGACCCTGTGTGAGAGCACCTCGTTCACCGCCCCGTCGGAACCGAGCTGTTTGAGCAGAACCGTGTAGAGATACGGCGTCTCGGCCGACCACTTCCGAGGCCGCCTGACCGCCGCTTCCAGGCCAACGGACCTCTCTTGCCCCGGCGCAAGCTTCTCATTGAGTCGCGCTACCATCGGTGTGAAACCACAGACCTTACCCTCGTGGTCCAGCAACGTCAGCTCCACCAGCGGGAAGTCGACCATCTTGGCGCCGTAGTTCTTGACTTTGCAGGTGGCTTTGATCGTGCCGTCCTTGTATCGCTCATCCAGATCGCATTCCAAAGTGAAATCGCGAATGTGCACGGTCGGCGTCGAGAACAGATGGACATTGCGGAAGATGCCGCTGAGCCGCCAGAAATCCTGATCCTCCAAGTAGGAGCCATCGCACCAGCGGTAGACTTCCACCGCCAGGAGATTCTTGCCGGGCGTCAGATAGGACATGATGTTGAACTCGGCCGGTGTGCGGCTGCCCTCGCTGTAACCCACCTTGCGACCGTTGATCCACAGGTAGAACGCCGACTCGACCCCGTCGAAATGGATGAACACCTGGCGATCCTTCCAATCAGCCGGGGTTGTGAAGGTTCGCCGGTAGGAACCAACCGGATTGTTGTCATGCGGAATACGCGGCGGGTTGGCCGGGAACGGATAGCGCACGTTGACATAGATGGGAATGCCGTAGCCGTGCATCTGCCAATTGCTGGGCACGGGAATCGTCTTCCAGGCAGAGTCGTCATAGTCCAGTCGATGGAAGTCCGTGGGCCGATCGGCAGGTTTGGCTGCCCAATTGAACCGCCAGGGTCCATTGAGGCACTGGCGATACATCGAAGCTTCCCTATCGGCCCGAACGGCCCGTTCGACAGAACCATAAGGCATCAGCGTCGTATGGGCCGGCTCCTTGCCCCGCTCGATCAGTTCCGGGTCTTCCCAGTCAGGCACACGATCTGCGGCCCAAACGCTTGTCACGCTCGCCAGTGAAAGAACGATTAACAGTATCCACTGCACTCCAATGCTACTGCAACTTCCAGGCAACATGCGGTTTCCTCTGTGTACAAATCGGTTTCCGTGGGGGCGTCTGGAGGAACTCATAGTCCAGAGCCCTATATAGATAGGGCCGCATTATAGTGTCCGCGGGATGAAAAGACCACGTCCACATCCCGTACCAGGTGGAAATGGTTCAGGTGATGGTTTGGGAGGCTGCAACCACCCGTATCGGCGCAGCCTATTGGTTGCGTATCATTCGTCTTCGGGCCAGTACCGCTCGGTGATGATCTTGTCGTGCGTGAAGAAATTGATCACCGCTTTGCCCTGAGCCTTGATGTCCGAAAGCAGGGAGGCCTTCATCCCACCGAAGGGCAGGTGCGCCACCGGAGCAGGGATCCCGACATTGATCCCGATCATGCCGCACTCGGTTTCGAGCTTGAACTGACGGGCATGGCGACCGTTCTGCGTGTAGATCGACGCGCCGTTACCGTACTGCTGGTCGTTGATAATCCGGATCGCAGCATCAAGTGTATCGGCCTTAAGAATGATCACCACGGGGCCAAAGATCTCCGTCTTGTGGATCTCCATACCGGGCTGGACATCGGTGAACACGGTCGGTCCCACGAAATGGCCCTTCTCGCAGCCGGGAACGACGAGACCGCGTCCATCCAGCGCCAATGTGGCGCCTTCCTTAACACCAGTCTCGATCATCTCGAGAATGAACTGCTTCGATTTCGCTGAGATGACCGGCCCCATGACCATGGGCTCATCCGCCACAGCCGGATCCAGCGGGTCCGCGACCAGAACCTCGCGGGACGCCTTCGTGAATTCCTCACAGACGGTCTTGTACATCTCGTCGCCAACTGCAACAATCGCCGAGGACGCCATACAGCGCTGGCCCGCACAGCCGTAGCAGGACGTGATCATGTTGCGGATCATGTCGGGCACCTTCGCGTCCGGCATGGTGACCAGGTGGTTCTTCGCGCCGCCCATCGCCTGACAGCGCTTGCCGGCGGCAGCGCATTTGGCCGCTACGATCTGGCACGTCTTCGTTGAACCCACCAGAGACAGACCCTTGACCTGAGGGTGCTCGATGAAGGCTTCCACGACCGTCTTGTCACCGTTCACCAAGTTAAAGACACCATTGGGCAGTCCAACCTCGTCGATCAGTTCCGTGATCGCCTGCATCGTTAGCGGCACCTGCTCCGACGCCTTGACCACGTACGTGTTTCCCGTGGCCAGCGCGTACGGAAGGAACCAGAAGGGAACCATCGCCGGGAAATTGAACGGCGCGACCATGGTGAACACGCCCAGAGGCAGACGAATGACCTCGCCGTCGATGTCGTACGAGGCGCCGACGAGTTTGTCGCCCTGCTGCAGCACGGGCATGCCGCAGGCGACCTCGATATTCTCGAAGATCCGCTTCATCTCCGCCCGAGCGTCGGGCAGCGACTTGCCCATCTCTTCGACGAGCGTACGAGCGATTCTTTCCTCGTTCTTACGCAGCAACGCCGTCAACTCGAATAGCGGCTGCACGCGCCGGCCCACCGGCGTACGACTCCAACCCTCGAACGCCTCAGCGGCTGCGGCGATAGCGCGATTGGCCTCGCCCGCCGTCGAAAGCGGCGTCTTGCCAATGACCTCTCCGGTGCTCGGATTCTCGATGTCCAGATACCCGCTGTTCTCCGGATCGCCCCAGATGCCACCGACATAGTTTCTGACGTTCACAGTCATTATCACACCTCAGTTCGTCGATTCTGTTCTTCTGGCACGCTCAGACGTACCAGTCGTAGGACAGGTCGGGGGCCTTGTAGACATCCGTAAACGGTCGCGCCAGCGCAGCACAGAGTGCGTGCAATCGTCGCATCCTGTCACGCCCCTCGCCCCGCAGAAACGCGAGTCGCACATGGCGATGCAATGTCACCGCCTCTTTCCAGACCGCGCGGCCCGCCATTACGCCACTGGCCCCGGCGTCACACGCGACGCGCACCTGTTTCAGGAACACGTCGTAGGATACGCCAGCCGACAAGAGGACCCAGGGCGTTTCGCACACCTCTGTCAGTTCCTCACAAGCCTCGCGCCAGAGACGCTCTTGCGGTTCAATATTCACATCGATCGGAAACTCCGCCTTGAGGATGTCGATGCCAAGCGGCGCCAAGCGTCGGGCCGTCTCAATCACCACCGTGCGGCGTTGTTCCGGCGCGAGCGGTTTCGATGAACCATCGGCAGCACACGAGAGGGGCTCGAGGAAGAACGGGATTTCAAAGCGATCGCACTGCCGAGCGATCTCCCGAACAAGCTTTTCTCGCTCCCCAGCTTCGGGAGACTCGGGATGGTAATAGAGCAGCAGCTTAACGGCCGAAGCGCCGAGGCGCACGGCCTTCTCGACCGAGAAGTTCTCCACCAGCCCGGTCGAGCGATTCAATGGATCACCCGTCGATCCGGTGTCCAAAGCGACAAGCAACCCGGTGCCGCCGGGCAGCGAGCCATCCGCCACGCATTGACCGGCCGCCGTCTCCGGGTCCAGCAGAACCGCTGAAGTCTCCGGCGCCAACTGCGTCACAATGTCGCGTTTCAGAGCCGTCAGTGCTTCCACCCTCCCGCCGTCAGGCGATTCATCCGCTAGCGCGCGCCGGAGCGGGCCCCGGTGGTCGACCGCCAGAACCGAAAACGTGGCGGCCGAACAGGCCGTCTGCTGGAGCCGGCGCCATTTGCCAATACTCATTGCCATACATACAGTCTCCCGGGACCGAAAGAGCGCGACGCCCTCTCGTCCCGATACGGACTATTCAATCTCATCCATACGGACGGGACGGTTCTCCTCGTACGACTTGCGGGAGGCACGCGCCATCACCACCGGAATCCGCCCGTCACTCCCCGACACCGGCACGGGCGACTTGGTGAGCACCGCCTGGAGAAACTGCTCGGTCTCGTCGAGATAGCTGTCCACATAGCGATCCATGAAGAAGTTCAGCGGGAGATCCCGCCGGATCTCATCCTGCGTCTGGACGGTCGCGGTATTCGAATAGCTGTTCGCGGTGCTGATACATCCCTTGCTGCCAAACACCTCAACGCGCTGGTCGTAGCCATAGACGGCCTTGCGGCTGTTGTCGATCACAGCGATCGCGCCGTTGGCAAACTTCAGCGTGATCATCACCGTGTCGAGATCTCCCGCGTCGCCGATAGCCGGATCAACCCGGACGGCACCGGCCGCGTAGACCTCCTCCACTTCGCTGCCCATCAGAAACCGCGCCATATCGAAGTCGTGAATCGTCATGTCCAGGAAGATGCCGCCCGAGACCTTGATGTACTCGATGGGCGGCGGCCCGGGATCGCGACTTATGATATGCATCAGATGGGGCTCACCAATCTCCCCACTCTCAACCGCTTGCCGCACACGCCGATAGTTGGCGTCGAATCGACGATTGAAGCCAACCTGCAGCATCACACCGGCCTTCTCAACCGCCGCCAAAGCCTGGTCGATCTTGCCCAGGTCATGGTCGATCGGCTTCTCGCAGAAAATGTGCTTACCCGCTGCGGCGGCTTCCTCAATGATCTGGGCATGCGTATCCGTCGACGAACAGATCAATACCGCGTCAATATCCGAATCGCTCAGGATGTCGTGGTAGTCCGTGCTGCAACGAATCCCATTGCACGCTTCAGCACATTGCTGAGCCGCCTCTTCATCGATGTCACTGACCATGAGCAGGTCCGCCCGAGCGATACGCTGGCTCAGATGCTGCGCGTGCAGTCGTCCGATCCGACCGGCCCCGATCACGCCGAATGTTAGCTTCTCTTGCTCCGCCACCTCTCAGACTCCTTTCGCACGCAAGTATTCACGGTTCCGCCCGGCGCTCTCCTTGGGCGACCCCATGCCGGGCAAGACGTCCTGTTCGACGACCACCCAGCCGTCATAGCCCCGCTGCTTGAGCCAATCCAGCACAGCCGGAAAGTCGACACACCCCTTGCCAAGCTCACAGAACACGCCCTGGCGAACCGCTTCGAAGTAATCCCAATCCTCGCGGCGTGCCCGGTCGGCGATCTCCGCGTGACAGTCCTTGAAATGCATGTACCAGATGCGATCGGCGAAACGGTCCAGCCCCTCCAGCAGGATGCTCGGATCGTTCTTGCCCGCCCCATAGGCAAAATGCCCCGTATCGAAAACGAGTCCGAGCAAGCCGCTGTCAGTCAGCGCGAGCAAACGTTCGACCTCGTCGGGTCTTTCCACGTATCCGCCGCAGTGGTGGTGAAACACGGTGCGCAGGCCCGTCTCCGATTTCACCGCCCGGGCAACCGCCTCGGCGCCACGCGCGAAGACCTCCCACTGATCGTCGTTGAGGCTCATCCCTTCAGCAGTGCGTCCGGCATTTCGCGTGCGGGTCTCATCCGTCCCGTTGTCGTCGGCCAGTACAAGGAACGGCTCGCCCTCGTAACCGCCCTGTTTCGCAACCCCGGCCAGCAGGCGAGCGATCTTCACGGACTCCTGCACGCCGGCTTCATGCGCCTCGGCGTCCTTCAATGCAACCGGCACAAAGGCGCCCAGCATCCTCACTTGCCGGGCCGCCAACTGCCCGTGCAGCGCGTCAGCCGTAGTGGGCATGTACCCCCAGTCGCCCAACTCCGTTCCTTCGTAACCCGTTTCCTTCAACTCATCGAGCATCTGCTCGTATTGAATCGCCTCGCCTTCGAGCCCTTCGAACTCCAGAGATCCCCAAGAACACGGTGCATTCGCGATACGGATAGCCGCCATTGAAGCCTTTCCACTGAAACACGGCGCGACGAACATCCGATCATCCTCGTCGCGCCTTTGGTCACCCACTGTTAACCGCCCTCTCGGACGACATCGCTACAGATAGTGCCGCTCCATCTTCACGTTCTTCTCCCACTCCTTGCGCGCCTCCTGGACGCTTTCCATCTCGCTGACCTCAGCGACCGGCACATCCCACCAGCTTTCATAGCCAGGCACGCCTACGTAGCGATCGTTTCGCACGTAGATCACAGTCGTCCGATCGGTCGTCTTGGACTTCTTGAACGCCGCGACGAAATCGTCGTAGGTTTTGCACTCGAGAACCGTGGCGCCCAACCCTCGCGCGTTTGTCGCCAGGTCCACAGGCAAGACGTCGATCTCGGGTGAGCTGTCGTCCGGCAGTTGGTTCTTGCTCGGATGGGCATACCGCGTGCCAAAGCCCTTCTGGCCCAGCGAGCGGCTGAGTCCACCGATGCTATTGAACCCCTGGTTGTCCATCAGGACGACGGTGAGCTTGTAGCCTTCCTGTATCGACGTGACGATCTCATTGCAGAGCATGAGGTAACTGCCGTCGCCAACCATGACGACTACCTCGCGATCCGGCGCCGCCATCTTAATCCCTAGACCGCCCGCGATCTCGTAGCCCATGCAACTGTAGCCGTATTCCAGATGGAAGTTCTTCGCGTGGCGGGTGCGCCACAGTTTGTGCAAATCACCGGGCATACTGCCGGCCGCGTTGATCATAACCGCATCAGGCTCGCTCAACTCGTTAACCACGCCAATCAGTTCGCCCTGACTGGGCAAAGGCGTATTGCGAATCGCGTAGATCCGATCCACCTCGACCTGCCAGTCGTCGTGCAACTGACATGCCTTTTGCTCGTAGGCCTTATCCACGTGATAACCTGCGAGTGCATCGGCCAGTTCCTCCAGCGTCGCGCGGGCGTCGGCTACCAGCGGCAGAGCGGCGTGCTTGTACGCGTCGAACTCCGCGACGTTGATATTGACGAATCGCACGTTGGGATTCTGGAACGCCGTCTTGCTCGCCGAGGTGAAGTCGCTGTAGCGCGTTCCGATGCCGATCACCAAGTCCGCGTCACGCGCGATTCGATTGGCCGCGAAGTTGCCCGTCACGCCGATCGCACCGAGGTTGAGCTTGTTGTCGTACAGCAGGCTGCCCTTACCGGCCATCGTCACGCCGACGGGAATCCCTGTCTGCTCGACCAACTGCGTGAGCACGTCTTCGGCTCCGCTGTAGATGACACCACCGCCCGCAACGATCAGAGGCGCCTTGGCGTCGCGAATCCACTGCGCCGCCTCTTTCAGTGCGACCTGATCGGGGCGGTTGCGCGGGATATGCCAGATGCGCTTGTCGAACAAGGCAGTCGGATAGTCGCACGCTTCAGTCTGCGTGTCCTCCGGAAGCGAGAGTGTCACCGCGCCGGTGTTGGCAGGGCTGGTGAGAACACGCATCGCCTCGGGCAGCGCGGTGATGAGCTGATCGGCCCGATTGATGCGGTCCCAATACCGGCTCACCGGCTTGAAGCAATCGCTCACCGAGATGTCCTGTGTCACCTCCGATTCCAACTGTTGCAACACCGGCGCGACGTTGCGTCGCGCAAAGATGTCCCCCGGAAGCAGCAGGACGGGCAAGTGGTTTGTCGTCGCGACCGCCGCCCCGGTTATCATGTTCGTCGCGCCCGGACCGATAGACGAAAGACAGGCGAACGTCTGCATCCTGTTCTTCATCTTCGCGAAGGCGGCTGACGCGTGCACCATCGCCTGCTCGTTGCGCGTCTGGTAGTAGCGAAACTCGGGATACTGCTGCAACGCCTGGCCGATCCCAGAGACACATCCATGACCGAAGACGCCGAAGCACCCGGCGAAGAAGGGCTGCTCCTGACCGTCGCGCTCCACATACTGGCTGGTGAGGAACTTGATTAAAGCCTGCGCCATCGTCAACCGAACCGTCGTATCGCTCATGTCAGAATCTCCAAAAATCCATATCGTTCCTGCGTGTCATACTCCGCTTCGTTCCACCGAGAAACGGGTTCTCATGCACGTTGGGGCTATCCGAGCCCCCCTCGTTCGTCCACGAAGGCCATGACCTGTTCCAACGTCGGCATGAAGTTGGCGCAGCCGTGCTGGGTCACGACTATCGCCCCGCACGCGTTGCCCAGACGCGCCGCCTTGTACCATCCCATGTCATTGACATATCCATAGAGAAAGCCGGCGTCAAACGCATCGCCGGCGCCCAGAATGTTGGCGATTTCCACCGGATAGCCCGGCGCCTCGATTCGCTCGATCTTGCCCTGCTGATCAACCAGATGGACGCAGACTCCCGAGCTGCCCTTCTTCTGCAGCAGCGCCTCAGGCCCCATCGCCAACATCCGGCGAATCGCCTCGTCGACATTGCCCCGCACTTGTGTATCCGAGACAGAATCGGTCTGCTCCATGTGACTGACGTCCGTCAGCATGACGGCGTTGATCTCATCCTCGGTCCCGATCACGATATCCGCCAGACGCATCGCCGCGCGGACGACCACGCCGAACGCTCTCGGGTCGTGCCATTGATCGGGGCGAAAATCGATGTCGAGCACCACCTTCGCACCCGCTTGCCGGGCCAGTTCAGCGGCGAACATCGTCGCGCTGCGGCTCGGTTCCTTGCATAGGTTCGTGCCGGCGAATTGGAACACCTTACAGTCCGCTACGGGGGCGTCCAGGACATCGTCGATTGTCAAGGCAATGTCGGCACAATTGTCGCGATAGTACACCAGAGGGAAGCTGTCGGGCGGTTCAATTCCCAGCACAACTGCACTGGAGCGGTTGCCCGGCTTGCGAGAGATGAAGCGCGTCTCCACACCTTCGTCCTTGAGGAATTTCAGTATGAACTCCCCCACCGGGTCCTCGCCCAGCCCCGTTAGCAGCGCGGTCTTGAGGCCCAACCTTCGCCCCCCCACGCTGACATTGGTGGGCGAGCCCCCAACGTACGCGGCGAAACTCGTGATATCCGCGAAGGGCGTCCCCACGTCGTTGCTATAGAGATCGATCGACGAGCGCCCCATGTGGAGCGTGTCGTAAGTTCGTTCGGTGTTAGTCATGCACTATTCCTCTAGGGAGCATCTCAAGCGTCGCTGTCAGTAGAGCGGCAAGCGATCGTCTTTGCGACTGTAGGAGTTCTGAACCCAGGTGTACCGGGGATCGTCCTGATTGGCGAGCGTCTGCGCGCTGCCCGCCAGCACGTTCAAGTAGTATGTCGTATACCCCGGCGCACTGACCACCCGGTGGAATCCTTCCGGCACGGGCACGGCACAGTCGTTCTCCGCCCGCACGAGCGCATCGATAGGATAGCCCGCCTTCTGGAGCGGCGACGTCTCGTCGGTATAGACCCGCTGATAGGCGTACCCCTCCGGCTTGTCGATCTTGTAGAAATACACTTCCTCCAGATCCGCTTCGATCAGATTGCCTTGCGCGCCTTCCAGATGACGATCGTGCTTGTGCGGCGGGTAGCTGCTCCAGTTGCCCGAGGGGGTGTACACTTCCACCAGCACCAAACGGTGCACGGGCGAATCGGAGGGCAGTAGATCGTTTATCTGACGGCTTACGTTGTCACCGCCCCGCACGGATATCGCGACATCCTCAGGCTTGATCAGCCAGGGATCGTGGTCTTGATCGGTTGGCACCCAGGTGACTGCGAACTCGCCCGCCTCTTCGGCCGAGATGGTGAATTCCGTCTGTCGGGGAAGGTACAAGGCATGCGCGGCGCCCTCAAAGACGTTCTTGCGCCCACCGATCCCGGACCATTGGCCCCGACTCGACTGCACGGCGTATCGCCCCGTGAGGTTCACCAGGGCCAGTTCATGCTCACCGGTTGCGAACGACCAGCTATGATCCTGCGCCAGCCGTCGGACCTGAAATGAGATGTATTCCCAGCCCGCCTGCTCCGGCGTAATCGAGAGAATCAAATCCGGATCGTCGGCCGCATTCTCGGGCCTTACCAGGAGGTTATCTGCTGTGTACTGCACTGGCTGCGCTCCTTTAAGCGACTTCTTGAGACCTCAGACGGCCCCATCGACGCCGATCATAATCCCGGACTGAGCAGTCGCTGAATCTCAGGATCCGCCAGTCGTTCCTTTGTCACCAGCTCGACGCCGGTATCCACGTATTTCACGACATCTTTGCCCTCCAGCTTATCGAGGACAGCTTTGACCCCTTCGTAGCCCATCCGGTAGGGATTCTGGACAATGAGCGAATCAACCTGTCCTTTGCGCACTCCGTCCACGACGGCGGGCCAGGTATCGAAACCGATCATCTTGATGCCGCGCTCGGCTTGCCCAGGACTGCTTAGCGCCAGCAGTGCACCGGCCGAGGTCGTCGCACTGACCGAGAAGACCCCGTCCACCTTGGCGTTCCGGGTCAGCATGTCCTCCACCACCTCCCGCGAACGGGCCAGCGTCGCCGGGTTGGGGTACTGGGCGTCAACGATCTTGATGTCCGGGAACTCGGCCGCCAGGGTCTCGCGGAAGCCCGCCGCCCGCGCTTCAGTCGAGGCGGAGTTAGGCGTCCACTCCACCAGAAGCACGTTGCCCTGGCCCGCGAGGATCTCCCCCATCCGCCGAGCCGCCAGCACGCCACCTTTGCGGTTGTCGGTCGCCATGAAAGACAGATACTTCTCCGTCTCGATCGCCGAATCGACAATCACACAGGGAATGCCCTTGGCGTGTATCTTCTCCACCAGCGGCACGAGGGCCTTCCGGTCGTTGGGCGCCAGGACAATGCCATCGGCGTTCTGCGCCACGGCGTCCTGAAGGATCTGAATCTGCCGCTCTCGATTCGTCTCGCTGTCGGGCCCGGTCCAGACGATGTCCACGTCCTCTTCTTCGGCCGCCTGGCGAGCCCCCTGCAAGACCCCCTCCCAATAGACAGACGTCGTCTCTTTGGGAATCACAGTAATCCGCCGTCGTCCCGAGGTCCCGGAACTCTTCCGCAGGATGCCAACCGCCACCAGAGCCGCCGCCACGACAACAAGCAAGACCACCCAAAGGTAGTTCTTCATATCTGCTCTCCCTAGCTCGAACGGTCAAAAAGACGCACGTCCTGCCGTCCCCTCCTGTTGTCGGACGCGCCCGATAGCAAGCCATACCCTAGCTCATGGTACAGGATTCTACCGAAGCCCCCGGGAAAAGCAAGGATATCCTCTCGAGTCCAATCAAAGATTGAATGCCTGCTTGAAAGCGGTCGCGATCTCCGGGTGCAGATCCTCGTTGACGCCGTCCTTGTCGTACGGAATCTGGAGCTTGTCCAGGTCGCGCCGCATCTGAACGGATTCCTCTTCAGGGCTCACGCGTGGCGGGACCTCTCGCGACAACGGCGCGAGCCAGGCATTGAGCGTATGCCCACCATCGACGACCAGATCATGCCCCGTGACATAGTTGGACGCATCGGAAGCCAGGAAGACCACGGCGCCGTACAAATCCTCGGGCCGTTCCACATGGCCCAGCGGCGTCGTCTCGCGAATGCGCTGCCTCACCTCGACGGGCGTCGAGGCGTGCATGGGCGTCAAGACGTAGCTCGGGCTGATGCAGTTGACATTGATGTTGCAGCGTCCCCATTCGACCGCCAGTGTCCTGGTCATGTGGACCACGCCGGCTTTCGACGCGTCGTAGGACGCATTGCAGTTGGCGATTTGCGCCGACATGGAGGCGATGTTGATGATCTTGCCCTCCACTGGCGATTGGCGCATCATCTGGCGTCCCTCGGCTTGGGCACAGAGGAATGTCCCCGTCAAGTTCACGGCGATGACTTTGTCCCACTCGGCCTGAGGAATCTCTTCGTCAGCGCCGAGAATCGCGATGCCGGCGTTGTTGACGCCGATATCCAGCTTGCCGAATGTTTCCACCACCTGGGCGACGGCGCGTTCGACCTGGTCTTTGGCCGTGACGTCGCACTTGACGAACAGGCTCCGGCGCCCCATGGCCTTGATCTCGTCAGCCGTGGCAGTTCCCGTCTTCTCATCGATATCCACAATCGCCACGTCGGCGCCCGCCTGGGCGAGCGCGACCGCACAGGCGCGGCCAATCCCGACGGCGCCGCCGGTCACCAGAGCGCTCTTGCCCGTAAGGTCAAACATAGAAAAATCAGCCATCTTCATTCTCCATCGTCTAGGAATTCATCTCAATCGCGCTGAGCATGTCTCCGAGTTCGGCATGTTGCTCGGCCGCCCGCAAGAACACAGGAAGAAGCTTCTCATAAGCGGCACTGTGCGCGGGGATCGGCTCAGCGATACTCTCGGTCTCGTGAATGCGATCAATAATCTCGAAACTGGGCCACAACCCAGTCCCCACCGCGGCCAGGGCCGCCGCCCCCAGGGCGGCCGCTTGCTGGTCAACGTTGGTCTTGACGATCTTCATGCGATAGAGATCGGCGTAGATCTGGCGCCATAGCGGGCTGCGACTGCCCCCGCCAACGACGACCATTTCACCGGTAAGCTGCACCAGCTTGTGTAGCTCGTCCAGTGTCACGCGCAAACCCATCGCAATGCCTTCCATGACCGCACGAACGA
>JANQFY010000342.1 GCA_028277585.1 Sedimentisphaerales bacterium | reverse complement strand
TCGCCATGGACATGAACGTCCCGGCGGTCCCGGTGTATCCGCCGTTCCGAGCGCACGAACTGGTCTACCTCGGCGAAGGCGGCTCGATCACGCTGGCCTTCAATCATCCCGTTCGTGACGATGAGGAGAACCCGTATGGCCTCGATTTCATCGTCTTCGGGAATCCCTACCAGATCATTGGCGGCGATCAGGCCTGGGTCAACGGCGATCCGAGGTCGGTGAAGGTCGGCCCGTCCGGGGGAAGTGAGCCGGGTATCGTATCGGTCAGCCAGGACGGTCAGACCTGGTACAGTTTCACCAACGACCCGAACTTCATGAGTGACGATCCCAACTTCATCAAACTCGCCGAGGACGCGGAAGACGGTCCCTTCTGCGATGGGTTCGCCCCGACCCTGGGCCGCGTCTACGATCCTTGCCATGCCGACGCCTCGCTGGGCGATTGGAATCAGTGGTGGGCCGAGCCGACGAATCCGACTCTGCCGCTCGATCCGTCGCTGTCTTATGCGTCCCTCGATGGCATGTCCATTGCTCGTATCGCCGAGACGTATGGGGATTCGGCTGGTGGCCGCGGCTATGACCTGGCGCGACTCGAACTGCCGGTCGATCCCAACACGGGGCTCAAATGGTTCCAGTACGTGCGGATCGACGACGCCCCCGGCGGCGGCTCGCCCGAGGTGGACGCGATCGCCGACGTGAGTTGTCCGGGCGACTACCGGCATCCGAAACCTCTCGGCGATCTGAACGGAGACTATCAGGTCGACCAGGACGACGTCGCGATCGTTGAAGGATTCCTGGGCCAGGCGATTGCCGAGCCGAGCGATCCGGCCGCGCCGGCCGACCTCAACGAGGATGGAACGGTGAACCAGGAGGATCTCGACCTGGTCACCGCCGACGTCGGGACCCGTGCATGGGGTAGCGCGACGACAGACGACTAGCTCTTTTTTGGCCCGACGCTGCGGATCGACGTGAGTGTTGATCCGCAGCGTTCCCCTTTCTGACAGGCGCTGTATGACGGATCGAAGGCGACAAGCCGGCTTGAGTCTGGTGGAGCTGTTGGTCGTGATTTCGACGGCCGCTCTGCTGATCGGATTGCTCTTGCCCTCCCTCGGCGCCGCTCGTCACCAGGCGAAACGCACACTGTGTCTGAGCAATCTGCGTCAGATGGCGCTGGCCGCTCAGACCTACGGCGCTGCCTACGACGATCACTATCCCATCGCGTATCACACCGATCGCGTCAACGGCGTTCGCCGCTTCCTGGCCTGGGACTTCAACACCTGGAAAGATTGGAGCGGGTCCGAGCCGGTCGAACGCGTCGAGCCCGGCCTGCTCTGGATGGGACGCACCATCGAGAAGATCCAGCAGTGTCCCGTCTTCCAGGGCCCCGCCAACTGGCACGCCGATCCGTACACCGGTTACAACTACAACACCAGTTACATCGGGCGCAACGAGACGATCGAGCCTGTCGGTTCAGCCCAGACCGTCGAGGTGCGCAACCCGGCCCAGACGGCACTGTTCGGCGATGGCGAGTACGCCGGTGGCGCCAACAAATTCATGCGCGCCCCGTTCTCCAATCCGCGCGACGCAAGTTTCAATATGGGGCGCCATGCCGGCGCCCAGGGCTTCCGCCATCTGGGTACGACCAATGTCGCCTTCTGCGATGGGCACGCCCGCTTCCTGCGCGACGTTCACACCAACACCGATCCCGTGAGCCGGGACACCCTGATTGAGCACAACGACTCCCACGCCAGCCAGATCGGCTTCCTCTCGTCCGACAACAGCCTCTACGATTTGAAATAGCGTCTCACGCAGGCACGCCGCGGGTGATGAGGGGCAGCATCAAGATCAGTAAGACGAGCCCAGCGGCAACTCCACCGGCTAACAAGACGATCCGACAAGCGGCGTCGATATGCCAGGCGGTGACCTGGTCGCTGCCACATCCCAGCCAGGGCTTCTCAACAGAGCCATGGGGATAGGTCACTGGGCCGCCCAGGCGGACGTGCAACGCGCCGGCCAGACAGCTTTCCGGATGTCCCGCGTTGGGAGAGACGTGTTTCTTGCGATCGCGCAGCGCCACGCGCCAGGCGCCGCGCCCGTCCTGGCGGCAGAGCCCGGCGCTGAGAGACAGAAGCGGGACCGAAAGCCGGGCGGGGATGAAGTTCATGATGTCGTCCAGACGCGCCGCGGCCCGACCGAAAAGGAGATATCGTTCGCTGCGGTAGCCCACCATCGCGTCGAGCGTATTGATCGTGCGGTATGCAACCAGCGCTGCCAGGGCGCCCGTGGCGGGCGCGATGCTGCGCAGGGCAACGGCCCCCGCGATATACCAGAACAGGGGACTGAGAAAGCTGTCGACAAAGTTCTCGGCGACGGTCTCCACCGTGGCGCGCGCCACCTCCGCCGGGCCCAGGCGCTTGGTGTCACGGCCGACAATGCGCTGAACGGCCGTCCGGGCTCGTGACAGATCTTCGGCCCGCAGCGCGGCCGCAACCGGTCGCACATGGTCGATCAGATCGCGTAAGGCGATGCAAGACGTGGTCAGATAGACGCGCCAAATCCAGAGAACCCAACCGCCGCAGCGACGGGCGATCTCGGCAAAGCCCAGATAGACGCCGAGTGTGACTATGAGGGTCAGAAGCACCAGGAGACCTCCGCCTAAAAGGCCGCTGAGGTGCATGCGCCGCAACTGCCGTTCGAGGAAACATACCGTGTGCCCGATGCATCGAACCGGGTGCAGTCGATAGGTCGGGTCGCCCAACAGCAGGTCCAGGGCAAACGCTGCGCCCAGAATGAGCGCGGCCTCAGACATGGTACGTCCCGGCGAGCTTCCTCATAGCCGCCAACAGGCGATCATTCTCTGTCTTGCTGCGAAGGGCGAACCGAAAGTAATTCCGCTCCAACCCGGCGAAGTTGCGACAATCGCGCACGTGGAGGCCGCCCCGGAGCAATCCTCTGAGCAGATCGTCCAGATCCCTCGTGGCGCACCATTGGCCCAGGATGAAGTTGGCCGTAGGACGGAAGAAACGCAGGCGGGCGATCCGGCGCAGATGCGGCATCAGACGCTGGCGCTCACTGGCGATCCAGCGTTGGGTTTCAGCTTCGTAGGCTTGTGCCTCGAGCAGCGTTTGCGCCGCTCGCTCCGCAATGCGACTCACGGGCCAGGGTTCTTGCTGGCGACGCAGCATGTCGATCGTCTCGGGATGACCGATCACCGCGCCGAGGCGCAGGCCGGGCAACGCGTAGTACTTGGTCAGCGAATGGAAGACCAGCAGATTCGCGGGAAGCGGCTGCGCCGTCAACAGCGTCTTCGCCCGGTAGTCCTCCACGAACTGGATGAAGGCCTCGTCGACCAACACCCATTTGTCGGCATGACGTTGCGCGAGTTCGAGAAGCATTGCACGTTCGTAGAGCGTGCCCGTGGGATTGTTGGGATGGCCCAGCATCAAGCCGTCCGCGTCCTCGAGCGCCGCGGCCAGGCGGGCCGGGCTTGGCGGTGCGAACTGGACCTCGGCTGACAAGGGCAACGAGATTGTTCGCGTCTCCACGGCGTGCGCCGCGCGCGTATAGTCGTGGAACGACGGGGTCACAATCGCGAGCTTCCGCAGGCGCAGCGTTCCCAAGACGTGATACATCAGCGCCACCGATCCGTTGCCGGGCAGGGCTGCGTTCGGCTCCAGGCCCCAGTATTGCTGATAGAACTGGGCGACCGGCTTACCTGTTACGGTCGGATAGCTCTCGATGTCACGGCTCCAGTCGGGCCAACCCTGCAAGACGCCGGGCGCCGGGCCGAGCGGATTGATGTTGACGCTGAAATCCACCACGGGATGCGGCTCCAGACCCAAGCGCCTCTGAGTGTGCGCCGGATCACCTCCATGGAGATGGATCTCTTTCTCCAACGAGGCTGCAGGTCGTCCCGTCATCAGCCGATGTCCCCAATGATCCGCATGAGAGCTTTCATATCCAGATGCTTCTCGAAGTGCTCGGCCAGCAGGTCGTACTGGCGATCCTTGAAGGCGTCGAGCGTTTCCCCTGAACTCGCCCGGTACCTGTCCGGCGCGAGGTTCGTCAAGAAGGCTTGTCGGAAGCGCGTCGCGTCGAATAGGCCGTGCAGGTAGGTTCCCCAGATGCGCCCCTCGCGGCTCTGCATTCCCTCTGGCGAGTCATCGGGCGTTCTGTCGATCACGGGTTCGGACATCTCGGGCCGTTGGGTAACGCCCATATGGATCTCGTATCCCTCAACGGCTTGCCCATTGTTTCTCCAGACGCCCTGCGTACGCGTCAGCGTCTTCTCCTGCATCAGAGTGGTGACAACGGGCAGCAGCCCCAGGCCGTCGGTCTGACCTGGCGGACCTTCCACGCCTTTCGGATCGAGGATGATCTGCCCCAGCATTTGATACCCCCCACAGATGCCACCAATGCGCCCGTCGGCCAGTGCAAATTCGCGGATCGGCGCGGCCCATCCGCGGTCGTCCAGCCACTGAAGATCAGCCCGTACGTTCTTGGAGCCGGGCAAGAGCAGAAGGTCGTAGCCATCCAGTGTTCGGGGCCGTGTCAGGTAGTGCAAACAGACGGACGGCTCGCGGGACAGGGGATCGAAGTCGGTGAAGTTGGAGATGTGCGGCACCCGCAGGACGGCGATGTTGACCTTGTCGGCGATCGGCCCCTCGGGAGGGTCGATCACCGTCTCCAAAGGCATGCCGTCCTCGGAATCGATCTCGATGTGATAGAAGAACGGGACCAGGCCCAGCACGGGCAGTCCGGTGCGATGCTCGAGATAGGCGATGCCGTCGGCGAAGAGGCTCGCGTCGCCCCGAAAGCGGTTGATCACGACACCTTTGACCCGGGCGCGATCGCTCGGGGGAACGATCTCCAGCGTGCCGACTACCTGAGCGAACACACCGCCCCGATCGATATCCGCCACCAGGATCACCGGGGCGTCACAGGCGTGGGCCATACGGAAGTTGACGAAGTCGCGCTCGCGCAGATTCACCTCGGCGCAGGAGCCGGCGCCTTCCAGGATCACCAGATCGTACTGGCGGCGCAGACGCTCCAGCGCTGCGCGGGCCTCGTCGAAGAGGCTCGTGGTGTCGGTGAAGTAGTCCCGCGCCTGGGAGGTCCCCCGGGCTCGGCCGTGAACGATGACCTGGGCGCCGGTGTCCGAGCAGGGCTTGAGCAATACGGGATTCATGTCCGTGTGCAGGGGCGCCCGCGCCGCCTCGGCCTGCACCACCTGGGCGCGTCCCATCTCTCCGCTTTGGGACGTCACATAGGAGTTGTTGGACATGTTCTGGGCCTTGAACGGCGCGACCCGCACGCCGCGATTGCTGAAGACCCGACACAGCGCCGCGACGACGATGCTCTTGCCCACGTCGGACCCCGTCCCCAGGATGGACAGACAGCGAGCCGGCCTGGGACGCAACGTTTTCACAGCCAGCCCCCCGGATTCCAGGTGCTCAATCTCTCGCCCACCATCGCGCCGGCAAAGAGGACGCCCGTCTCGACCAGTTCGCTGGCCGCACCCAGCAGGTCGCCCGTGACGCCGCCCAGACGGCGACGGAACCATCTCGCCAGGACCCGGCCGAACAGCCAGGCCGCGCCTAGCGCCAGGGCTCCGGCCGGTCCACCGATCGACAGCACGAGCAGGAGGGCAACAGCCAGGGCGATCACGCGATGACGAGGCTGTGCGTCCTGGACGAAGGGGCCGCCCGTCCCTCCGTCGGACCGCGCATAGGGCAGCGCGACTGCCAGGTCCACCTGCAAGGCGCGGGAAACGATGGTCGCACTGATCAGCCAGTGCAGGGCGTCGCACTCGATCAATCGGGTCACGGAGATCCATTTCATCAAGAGTACGGAGATCAGCGCCACGACGCCAAAGGCGCCGACGCACGGGTCCTTCATGATCCGTAGCGTGCGCTCGCGATCGCGCGCCCCGAGGAATCCGTCCGCCCAATCGGCCAGGCCGTCGAGGTGCAAGAAGAGTGTCAGGACAGCGCCGCTTACGACCACGGCGCCCGCTGGGCCCATCGCCCAGGTGGGCGCCAGCCGTTGGAGCAACCAGCCGAGCCCCCAGAGGACGCTCCCCAGCAGCAGGCCAACCACAGGGAACCAATACAGGGCGTCCGAGAGACGCCTCGCGTCCCGGCCGGGGACGGGGAGCATTGTCAGCAGCCTGATGGCGGTCATCAGCCCCCGTATCATGACGACGATTCCTTTCGCGCAACGCCTGCGGTGTCGAACGTCGCCATCTCTCGGTAGGTCTTCACGGCCGCTTCGATCATGAACATGGCCAGCGCCGCGCCGGTCCCCTCGCCCAGACGCATCTGCAGGTCCAGCAAGGGTAGAACGCCCATCTGTGCGAAGAACTGACGATGCCCCGCCTCGGCTGAGAGATGACTGAAGAACAGGTAGTCCATTACTTCGGGGCACAGCTTCCAGGCTGTCAGCGCGGCCGCGGTGGAGATGAACCCGTCCACCACCGTCGGGACGCGCCGGGCCGCGGCGCCCAGAATCAGACCGCAAATGCCCGCAATCTCGAAGCCGCCGACAGCCGAGAGGGCGCCGATAGGATCGGTCAGGTCCTGCGCGTTGGCCTCTAGAGCGCGCCGGACGATCTGCTGCTTGTGCGCCAGACGCTCGGGCGTGATTCCCGTCCCCAATCCCGTGGCGGCTTCCACTGCGCAGGGCAGAAGGGCGGCAAAGAGCGCCGCCGAGGGTGTCGTGTTGCCAATCCCCATCTCGCCCGTGCCCAGCAGCGTGACTCCCTCATCAGCGGCTTGAGCGGCCAGCTCCATGCCCACTTCCATCGCCTGACGACACTGCGCGCCCGTCATGGCGGGCCCCCGCGCGATGTTCCCGGTTCCGGGGGCGATCTTCTGCCGCAGCAGGCCTGCGACATCGTCCAGTGGACTGTTGACTCCGATGTCGACGACCCGGACCTCTGCGCCGGCCTGGCGGGCCAGGACGTTGACGGCTGCGCCCCCTCCGAGCATGTTCTTGACCATCTGGACCGTCACCTCGGGCGGAAACGCGGAAACGCCTTCAGCCGCGACACCGTGGTCGGCCGCGAAGGTGTAGATCACTTTCTTTCCCATCTCCGGCTGGGTCGCGTCCCGCGCCAGGCAGTAGCGCAGCGCGATCTCTTCCAGTCGCCCCAGGCTGCCGCGCGGTTTGGTCAGGTTATCCAGGTGGGCCTGCACGGTCGCCGCCAGAGTGGTGTCCACGGGGCTGATCCGGCCGAGCACTTGGGTGAACGTCGTCATCGCGGCACTTCCTCCTTCACCATCAGAGGGTATCCACTGACCATCAGGATCAGACGGTCCGCCCTGGCGGCGACTTGCTGGTTGAGCGTGCCGGCCTCGTCACGGAAGCGGCGGGCCAGGTCATTGTGGGGGACGATTCCCGCGCCCACCTCGTTGGTCACGACGATCAGGTCGCAAGGCGGGGCGTCGAGCATTTCCAGGAAGCGGCTGATCTGGGGTCGGAGCCCATCCACGTTCGGATCGTGGTGCAGGAGGTTGCCCAGCCAGACGGTCAGGCAATCGAGAACGGCTACCCGCGTGTCTGTCGGAAAGGCCGCCAGTCGCTCAGCCGGATCGAGAGGGGATTCCAGAGTGACGAAGTCGCCGGCTCGTTCCTGGCGGTGGCGCTCGATGCGGCGGCGCATGTCGTCGTCGAGAGGTTCGGCGGTCGCGATGAATGCCCGCGGGGCCGGGTACTGCTGCGCCAGGGCCAGGGCGTAGCGACTCTTGCCGCTGCGCGCCCCGCCGGTGATCAGAGTGACGCTGTTCATGTCGCACTCCTCAAGACATCGAGCGAGCGGTCGAAATCGCTCTGGTTGAAGACCTCCAGCGTCAGAACGCGTTGCGGGGCGGACGCCGCCTGGAGCCGACTCAGGACCAGTTCCAGTGTTTCGTTGGGCAATGCACCGATGTCGCAATGGTCGCGACCTTCGCGAATGCCGTGCAGGTGTACGACGCGGCACTGAGCGAGGTAGGCGTCCAGGTAGGCGCCCAGGTCGTAGCGGTTGAGCAGGATGTGTCCGATGTCCAGGCATACGGACAGCCCGTGCCGTTGCACCGTATCCCAGACGTATTCATACGGATAGGCCAGCGTTTCGATGCAGATGGTCTCGGGCGCCGGGCCGTCGTCCAGCAGGCGCTGGAGTGACTCATCCAGTGCCGTTGTCCAGGTGTTTCGATTCCCAGCCGCCTCTCGATCGGTCGGACCTCCATACAGATGCAGCAGGTAGGCGAAGGGGCGCAGCGCCTGCGTCAACTGAATCACTCGCCGGCACTTCGCCACGGAGCGCTGCCGTATGGCCGCTTCGGTGCTTCCCAGATCGACATCGAGGGGCAGGTGAACCGTGTAGGTCAGATCGTGTTCGGTCGCCAGTTGCGCCAGTGTCGCGATGGTGGTCTCGTCGGGGAGATTGGACAGTTCATCCGATTCGAACAGCACGAGTTCCACGTCGTCGATGCGATCGGCCAGATGGGTCACGTTCGGGACCAGATCGGCGGGCAATATGTAGGACGTCGTCCCGAGCCGGAACGGGAGACGTCCCTTCAGGGAGTGCTCTGATTGTCGGGTTTCAGCTTTCAATGCCCGCCCTCGCCTGGACGCCCTTGGCGTAGTAGTGTTTGACCTCGCGCATCTCGGTGACGAGGTCGGCTCGTTCGATCACCCGTGGGTCGGCGTGCCGGCCCGTTATGATCAGTTCGAGGGTCGGAGGTTTGGTGTCGATCAGTTCGAGCAGATCCTCCACGCCGAAGAGCCCGAACAACGTCGCGATGTTGGCCTCGTCCAGGACGACGACGTCCCACGCGCACGATGCGATGACGCGGCGGACGTGCTCCAGTCCATCCTGAGCGGCTGCGACATCTTCGGTCGTGGGCTCGTTGCGAATGAAACAGTCGCGGCCGTATTGCTCGATCGTGACCAAGTCGTCGAAGCGAGCGAAGGCGTTCAGTTCGCTGTAGGCCATTCCCTTGACGAACTGGGCGATGTAGACGCGCAGGCCCGCGCCCGCGGCGCGCAGGGCCAATCCGAACGCCGCGGTGGTCTTGCCTTTGCCGTTTCCCGTATAGACATGAACGTATCCTGTTTCTGGCATATGCGCCTCCGTGATTCAGGTTGCATTCGATCGATAAAAGCCGGTGTGTCCGGCGCCGTCGCTGATGAGGAGCCAGACGAAGAAGGGCCCACCCAGCAGGGCGGTGATGACGCCGACCGGAATCTCGGCCGGGGCGATCAGCACGCGGGCCAATGTGTCGCACAGCGTCAGAAAGCACCCTCCGAACAAGAACGTGGCCGGGATCAACACACGGTGATCCGCGCCCACCAGCAGGCGACAGATGTGCGGCGCCATCATGCCCACGAATCCGATGGGCCCGCACCGGGCGACCAGACCGCCGATCATGAGCGACGTTGTCAGGAAAAGGACGTTTCGGGTCCGGCGCAGGTTCAGGCCGCGACTGATCGCCAACTCCTCGCCGGTGGTCAGCAGGTTGAGTTCCTTGCCCATCCCCAGGATGACGGCGCTGCCGACAAGCACCAGAGGCGCCAATTCGCGCACCGCCGCGAACCCGGTCACCGCCAATTCCCCCATCAGCCAGCGCGTGATCTGGAACAGGTGGGTGAACCCACTGAGGTACTGAACGAACAGGATGAAGCTCGAACAGAAGAAGCTGATCGCCACGCCGGCCAGCAGGATGGCGGCCATGGAGAAATCACGCCGCATCCGCGACAGGCCGTGCACCAGGAGAATCGCCAGCCCCGCGCCGGCAAAGGCGCTGAGCGTCTGACCCGAGATGCCCAGCAACGCGAATACGACGCCCACGCGAATGTAGAGGGCGGCGCCCAACGCCGCGCCGCCGGCGATGCCCAGAGTGAACGGCGTCGCCAGAGGATTGCAGAACATTGCTTGAAAGGTCAGCCCGCTCAAGGACAGGGCGGCGCCGACCAGAAAGGCCGTCAGTGTACGCGGCGCGCGGAGACGCCAGAAGATTTTCGCATCCATATCCGAGGGCTCGGCCGAGAACAGTGACGCGGGCGTGATGGTCTGCATGCCGATGAAGGGGGTCACGAGCACGACCAGCAGGGCCAGGACACCCAACAGGATCAGCCAGTTCGTCGGCCTTATGCGAAGCGCCTCTCTCATACGGCGGCCTCCGGCAATACCATGGGATGGCCCGTGGTCGGATGGGGCGCCAGCAGGAAGGGGTTCTCGTAGACCTCTTCCAACGTCGACCGGCCCATGAACGACGAGGGACTCCCCGAGAAGGCGACCCGACCTTCCTTGAGCGCGACCAGATGATCGTGCATCAGCACCGCACGATTCAGATCATGCGTCACCGTGATCATGGTCAGGCCCCGCTCTCGGTGGACCCGGGCAAGCACGGCGCAGAACGCCGCCTCGTGGCGCGGGTCCAGGAAGACGGTGGGCTCATCGAGTAGGAGGATCCTCGCTTCCTGAGCGAGCGCCGCGGCCAGCATGACGCGCTGGCGTTCGCCTCCGCTGAGGGCATACAAGGGACGGTTGCGCAGGGAATCGGTATCCGTGAGACTCAGAGCATCCCCCACGGTTTGCCGATCCTCGCGACTGAGCCTGGCGACCGGTCCCTGGTAGGGGTAGCGTCCCATGGCGACGAAGTCTTCCACAGAGAACGGCGCCGCCTGGCTCGGGCTTTGGGGGACGTAGGCCATCCAGCGGGCCAGCTCTCGGTGGCGATAGGCCTGCAGGGGCTTTCCGTCCAGAGTGATCGATCCGGACCAGCCGGTGAGGATGCGATTGAGACACTTCAGCAGCGTGGTCTTGCCGGCGCCATTGGGCCCGACGAGCGCCAATCGCTCTCCCTGTCCGAGGCTCAGGGAGACATCGCAGAGCACGGCTCGGCCCCGCCGCCGGAGCGAGACGTCGCGCAAGGTCAGTAGATCCTTCGGCGCCGTCATTGCTGCGTCCCCTCCGGGTGGATCACGGCCGCCATCTTCTCCAGGATCTGAATGAAGCGCGGCCCAGGGATGACGACGAAGTCCTCAGTGAAGAGGAAGACTCGTTTATCTCGAACCGCCTGCAGGTCGCCCAGGCTGTCCCACTGCTTCAGGACGGCTGCCTCGCTGAGCCCCTTCTCCGGTAGATCCGCGACCATGTCGATGATGATTTCCGGCTCGAGGCGCAGTAGCCCCTCGCCCGTTATCAGAGGGAACGCCAGGTTGTCCTGATAGGCGTTGGTTCCGCCGGCCAGGGTGATCATCTCGTCGTAGAAGCCGCCCCGTCCGGCGACGTAGACCTCGTCGATCGTCGCCGAGCCCATATTGCGACCCACACACACCAGGACGCGGGGGCGCCGCTCGTCGATCACGCGGTTCTGTACGCCTGCCATACGCCGGCGGATCTCCTGCACCAGAATCTGCGCCTGGTCCGATGCGTTGCAGGCCTGGCCCAGAGCAATCAACGATTCGAGGATCGTTGTTACCCGTCGATGATCCACCGTCATGTGCTTGAGATCGAGTTGGTCCAGGCTCTCCAGGTGCTCGTGGTGTTCGGGAAGACACACCACCAGATCGGGACGCAGCGCCAGAACCGCCTCATAGTTCAGGTTGTAATAGCCGCCCACCTTGCTCTTGGTCAGGGCCTCGGAGGGGTGGTCGCAGAAGTCTGTTACGCCCACGATCCGCTCGCCCAATCCCAGGGCGAACAGGGATTCGGTGATGCTGGGCGCCATAGAGACGATGCGGCGGCAGGCCTTCTCTTCGAGGGTCACATCCGTTGCTTGCGACGGATCTCCGAGTCGCGGGGCATGGGACGGTTCGCCATTCCGCAGGACCATGCCCAAACCCAGGGCCGTCACTGTCACCAGCACTATCGCAAGCAGCCATCGTTGCGTACGCACCGTTTCGACTCCAAAAAAAATCCCCGAACCTGAATCATTCAGGTCCGGGGATACCGTTTTCTATCCTCGTTGTCAGCGGCTCGGCCTTTAGACCACGAAAGGCTCTCGACCGGGTACATCTATTAGTGAGCGGGTCTTCTGGCTTCCGGATCGATCTACTGACTGCGCCTTCCCGTCTCTCAAGACAGTGGCCTACTTGCAGCGTTCGTCCCCGGTTACAGCGGCGGGTCCGCGACGGATTCTCACCGTCTTCCCCATTGCGGCGCACGGCGGCGCCACTCACTAGGTCCGGAAACTGTACCAGAGTCGAGGCCCACTGTCGAGACGCTTTTTGCTTTCGTCAGCCTATTCTCTCCGTGCGGCTTTGCGGGCAGAATCTGCTACCAATTGTCATGACATCGGTCTACCATAGGCGGCGTCCACCTGGCGACGTAGTGGGCGCCTAGCTGGAACGTGAATCGATCTTGCGGAGTGTGACTATGAGCAAGGGAAAGTGGGTCGTGGGCGCGGCGGTGCTCCTGTCCGTTTGTGGGTGGGGCGCGGCGCACGCGGCAGTCGGACTGACGGCTCCAGAGAAGTCCGTCGTGCTGATCCGGAGTGTTAAGCAGGGCTTCAGCTACCGGACACCCTGGAAGACGACGGGGATGAGGCGTTCGAGCGGGTCCGGCGTGATCATCCCGGGCGGGTTGATCCTTACGAACGCGCACAACGTCAGCGACTATCGCTATCTTGAAGTGAGGAAGGAGAACCTCGCCAAGCGGTATCCGGCTCAGGTTCGCTTCGTGGCGCACGATTGCGATCTGGCGGTGCTCACTGTCGACGATCCAACGTTTCTCGACGGCACGACGCCTCTCGAATTGGCGGGCATCCCGAAGGTCAACAGCACGGTCTCGACGTACGGATTCCCCATCGGGGGCAATCGCATCTCCGTGACCGAGGGCGTGGTCTCGCGTATCGAAATGGATACGTACGCCCACATCGCCGCGGCCAAGCATCTGACCATCCAGACCGATGCGGCGATCAATCCGGGCAACAGCGGCGGACCGGTCGTTCAGGACGGGGCGATCGTGGGGATCGCCTTCCAAGGACTCCAGGAGGCCGATAATATCGGCTACCTGATCCCCACGACGGTGATCCGCCACTTCCTCGAGGACATCAAGGATGGGCGCTACGACGGCTTCGGCTCGCTGGGGGTGTTCCTCTTCTCAGGACTGCACAATCAGAGTTTCCGGGAATACCTGAAAGTGCCCGCGCATGAGAGCGGCCCGGTCATTACCGGTGTGATGTTGCATTCCTCGCTCAAGTCCGTGCTCCAGGTCAACGACGTGCTTACCCAGATCGACGAGTACGATATCGACAATGACGGCATGGTCAACATTCATGGCTTGCGCCTGCACATCTCGGCCGCGGTCGACTCCAAGCAGATCGGTGACACCGCTCAGCTTGTCTTCTATCGCCAGGGCAAACGAATGACCGGCACGGCGACGATCGCGCGGAATCGGCCTGTGCTCGAGCGGGCGAGTCAATACGACAAGCCGCCGCGCTACGTGTGTTTCGCCGGCCTGGTCTTCGTCGCGGCCAATCGCGACTTCCTGCGCACCTGGGGACGCGAATGGCCCGAGAAGATTCCCTTCACCCTGCGCTATCTGTATTCCCATTCGGAGGAACTCAATACCGATCCTCAGCGAAAGGAGTACGTCGTTCTCTCGGAGATCATGTCTGATGAGGTCAATACGTACGCCCGCGATTTCTCGAATCGCGTGGTGAAGACCATCAACGGCCGGAAGATCTTCAGCCTGGACGATGTTCAAGACGTGTGTGCAAAGACCACCAGTGGCTATCTCGAAATCGAGTTCATGGGGCAGAATCGACCGCTCCTGATCGACGCCGCGTTGGCCCACACCCGACAAGCATCCATCTTGCAGCGGTACAACATCCCGGCCGCTTCCCGTTTGGAGGAAGAGCTATGAAGAATTCGAAGCCTCAGTGGATCCTCCTGATCGTGCTGGTGGTTGTTTGCAGCCTTGACGGAACCGCCGCCGCGGCGGTTCGGCAGGACCAGACGGATGTCATGAAGGACTCGATCGTTTGTCTGATCAGTTCTGTTCAGCGGTACAACGTTAGCGAGCCCTGGCAGCGCCGCGGCGTGGCGGAGCGGTGGGCCTGCGCCGCGGCGGTCGGACCTTATCAGGTCGTCACGACCGCGCAGGGGCTGGCGAATCATACCTTCCTCAAGGTCCTGCGTCACGGGCAACCCGAGTACATCCCGGCGACTGCCAAGGTGGTTGACTACGACAGTGACCTTTGCCTTGTCGAACTCGATCGAAACGCCTTGCGGGAGCCCCTCAAGCCTCTGAAGTTCGCCCAGGGCTACGCCAAAGGCCGGGAGGTCGGTTTTCACTGGCTGGCGCCGGATGGCAAGCTCACCACGGGCCAGGCGTATCTCGACCGCGCCCATGTCGAGCGGGCGCGCACCTCGCATGGACGCCGGCTGCGCTACGTGACCGCCAATGCGTCGCGCAAGATGGGCCGGGGCGAACTGTATTGGCTGGGATCGACGCCGATCGGCATCGGTTGCTGGGCCGGTGACAATCGCGAAGCGGATCTGATCCCGAGTGAGACGATCGCCCGCTTTCTGGAAGCTGTCGCTTCGGATAAGGACTACCCCGGATTCGGAGAGGTTGGCTTCGCCGTCTCGGAACTGCGCGACCCGGCCATGCGGTCGTTCCTCAAGATGCCCGCCGCGCTGCGCGGGGGCGTCTACGTCGCCAACGTGTACGAACTGGGAACCGGCGCCGATCAGCTCAAGAAGGGCGATGTCATCCTGGATATCGATGGGCACGCCATCGATTCATACGGCCGCTATTCCGATCCGACGTATGGCGCCCTGGCGATGCAGCACCTGATCACGCGGCAGGCGGCCGGCCGGGAGGCGCAGGTGACGCTCTGGCGCGACGGCGCCAAGGCGAGTGTCACGCTGAAGATCGAGAACTTCACAACCGGCGAGATGCTGATCCCGTTCTATGAATATGATCGACAGCCGGAGTACATGATCGTGGGCGGGTTCGTGTTCCAGAAACTGACGCGCGCGTACCTCCTGGAGTTTGGCAAGAACGTCGCGGGCCAGGCGCCTTCGCACCTGTATCATTACTATCGTGACTTGGCATACAAGCCAACGGACGAACGCCGGAGCATCGTCGTGCTCAGTCATGTCCTTCCGACCCCCACAAACCTGGGCTATACGGGCTTGGGGGAACGCGTGGTCAAGGAAATCAACGGACTGGCGATCACTTCCATTGCCGATATCCCCGAGGCGCTGAAGCGCCATCCCGAGTCGCCGCACCACATCGTGAAGTTCGAGATGGATTCACCGACTGTGGTGATTCCCCGCGAGCAATTGGCGGCTGTCGACGCGTTCGTGAGCCAGAACTACGGGGTCCGTCAGCTCTCGAACATCGCGCCTTAGATTGCTCTTGTCGGAGACAGCCCAGGGCGTTCCTCAGACGCCCTGGGGTTCGGCCAGCCGCAACCCGATTTCGCGCAGCCGGACCACCTGTTGGTAATACAGAGGGAAGGTCAAGACGCCCTCGGCGAAACCGAAGACGTACATGACCGTCGAGACGATCTGCCCGAACGTGGCGCTGCCCGAGGAGGTCACCGTCACCACGGAGAAAACGAGCACGGCGCCGAGGATCACCCAGATCAGCGAGAAGTTCAGCGTCTCCAGATCGGAGAGCCGGATCTGCCAGTCCATGAGTTTCGTGAAATGGCTCTGAACGCGCCTCGCATCCTTCGAGGCGAACACATCGACCTGCCTTTCCAGTTCGTCATTGCCCCCTTTGTTCAAGGAGAAGATCCTCTTCTCGCTGACGCCGTAGATCACGACGGTCAGAGCCGCGCTGGCCAGGCAGGCGAGGAAGACCTTGACGTCGACAAAGATGATGATGACGAGCGTTCCGAGCAGGCCGATGATCTGTTCGATGACGCCCGGGATGGACTGCTCGAGGAACTGGATGAACTCGGTGAAGAGGTTCGATCGCGCCGAGATCCTGGACAGGCTGGCGTCTTGCTTCTGCTCATGTTCGACCAGTTCGTTGGCGACCTGACTGTATATCCGGGCATAAGCGCGCGTGTCGTAGAAGCGGCGCCCCGCGCCGGCGAAGAGCATGAACAGGCACAGGCCCGCCAGTTTGAAGATCCCCGCGAGGCTCTCGTTCATCAGGTCGTCGACCGCCCAGCCGATCGCCATGGGCATCGCGACCAGCGCTGCGCCCTCCAGGACCACCAGGACCCAGGTCAGCAGCGTCTTCTTCCAGAACCGCTTGATCAGTGATTGCAGTGATATGCCGTAGGACGCCATGCCGTTTCCTTTGTGCTCAGGACCTTCTCTGTCACCCGAATGGTCGATCGCCGTATGGCCAAGATGGGAGCCTTCATCGCGTATTCCCAGAGGGTTCCCACGGGCTTGCGCCTTCGTTCGCCGGATCGTACTGATACGATTCCTGAGTTGACCAGTCGGATGGGTAGTCCTGCCAGTAGGAGACGGGAGAAAACAGCAGGGTCCAGAGCCCCAGGGTGAGCCACATCGTGACAACCACCCAATAGAGGACCGGCGATTCGTGTCGAGGGATGTCATCGAGCAGATGGGTCTGGCGATTCCGCAGATCGTTGAGGGCCCAGATTACAAAGAACACGCCCCAGATCCAGTACAGATTGAAGAACAGCCCCGTACCGATCAATCCCAGGCCGAGGATGGATTTCCAACGCACGGTTCTGGAGCCCGCAGTCGTCAGGGCAGGTCCTGCGTTCCGCTGGCCCGATGGCGTGGATGACCCCGTCGACCGTTTGCCCTTGCGGATCTCCTCCCAGAACCAGACCGACCCATCCTTGAGTTCCTTGGGCGTCATGGACTTGGGTTGGAAGACGACGTTGTTCCCGTCGTAGAGCGACCAGTCCCGCGTCAGGATGCGATTCTCTTGCTCCAGTCGCGTGTGCAGCGGCGTGCCCGGAAACGGGATCAAGAGGACGGATTCGACCTCATCGATCTCGATGTGCCGGCAGAAGTCGACGCTCTCCTGGAAGATCTCGGTCGTGTGCGTGTCGAATCCGAAGATCATCGAGGACGTGATGGAGATGCCGTGCTCGTGAAACCGCCTGATCTTGTCGCGAATGTCGTCGGGGGCGACAAATCCTTTGCCCGAATCGTTAAGCGCCGCCTGGGAGGGCGTTTCGATTCCGATCAGAAGTCCCTTGCATCCACTCTCGGCCGCGGCGCGCAGCAGTTCCTCATCGTCGGCCAGCTTGATGGTCGCCTCGCCCATCCAGTTAATGCCCAGCGGCTTGAGTGCGGTGAACAGTTCCAACGCATAGTCCCGATTGGCGGTCAAGTTATCGGCGTGCAGTTCGAACCAACAGCCGGGCGGCGCGGCCTGGATCTCCGAGACGATGTTCTCGATCGGGCGCAGCCGGTACTTGCCGCAGAAGAAGGGGGGAACGGCGCAGTACTCGCAGCGATGGACACAGCCCCGCGACACCAGGACGGACCAGAAGTACTGGTACTTCGCCGGCGCGATGACATCTGTGGGATAGGGTCGAACGGTCGCGAGATCGACCGGCGTGGTTCGCTGGTAGCGCTTCTGGAGTGTGCCGTTCCGGGCGTCGCTGAGCAGTTCGTCCCAGATTCCTTCGGCCTCGCCGACCAAGACCGCGTCGGCGTGCTCGATCGCTTCGTCGGGAAGAAAGGATGGATGCAATCCACCGAGGGCGACCGTGTAGCCTTTGGCCCTGTATTCGTCGGCAAGCTGGTAGCCGTGCACAGCGTCCGGGGTGTGGAAGAACAGCGCCACCAGGTCGGCTGTGATCCTCAGATTGGGCTTCATGCCAATGGTCTCGTCGCACAGCGTCACCTGGACGTTGCCCGGCGTCGCGGCCGCGACCGAGAAGATGTTCTGGGGCGGCGCGCCCATCGCCTTCTTGTAGTCCTTGAACGGGCCCGGCGCGGACGCCTTGACAAGATAGACTTTCATGTGTGATCCCCCTGTGTCTGGAGTGTTACTTCTGGTGCGAGCGTCCGGGCCGCCCTTCGGAAAGGGGACAGCCAGTCTTCCCCGATGCTGATCAGCACCGGGATGATGAACAATGTGATCGGCGTGGCGAACAGTTCGCCCCACGCCAGGGAAATCGCCGCCGGGATCAGGTACTGCGCCTGCTCGGAGGTCTCGGAGAGCAAGGGCGTCAATCCGCAGACGGTGGTGACGGTCGTTAGCACGATCGGGCGGAACCGACTGCCGCCGGCCATGACCAGCGCCTCCTGCAAAGACGCGCCGTCCCGACGCATTTCGTTGAACCGGGTCAGCATGACCAGGCTGTCGTTGACGACGACCCCCGTGACCGCGAGCATGCCGAAGAAGGACAGCACACTGAGCGGGTGTCCCATGATGCCGTGCCCGATCGCGGCGCCGACGAATCCGAAGGGGATCACCGACATGATCACCAACGGTTGCCAATACGATTTCAATGGCACCGCGAGCAGGGCGTAGATCAGGATGAGGATCACGAACAGCGCCTTGCGCAGCCCGCCGCGCACCTCGCCGATCTCTTCCAGCTCCCCGGCGCCCTGAACTGTCAGTTCGGGATACAGCGCCTGTAGTCCCGGGACGACATCCTGCTGGATCCATCCAAAGGCTTCGGTGGCGCTGATCTGCGTCTTGTCCAGCGAGGCGCGCACCTGGACGACGCGTCGCCCGTTCTGGCGGTTCAGAGACGAGGGGACGTAGCCCGTCTCGATCCGGGCGACCAGCGAGAGGGGCAACCACTCGCCTTGTTGGGTCTGGATGCGTGTCTCGAGAATGTCCTGCATGTAGCGTCGACGCTTTTCCTTGTATCTGACGTACACCTTGACCTCGTCGGCGTCGCGTTGAATGCGCTGCACTTCGAGCCCGCCGAACGCGTCGCCGATCTGGCTGGCCAGGTCCGCGGTGGTCAAGCCGAGGTGTTGGGCCTCGGGTTTCAGGTGCAGCCGGATCTGGGGATTGCCCTGATCGAAGTCGGTGCGAATGTCATGGACGCCGTCGACCCGGCTTAGCATTGTAGTGAAGCGATCAACCGCCTCGCGCAGCACTGTTTCGTCGCGGGCGCCCAGCTCCACGATGAATCCGCCGCCAGTCTCGAACGAGCCGCTGAAACTCAATTCTTCGGTGCCCTCCAGGACGCCCACTCCGCGGCGCCAGCGCCGCAGCGTCTCCATGGTCTCGAGCTGGCGCTCCTTCTCAGGTCGCAACTCCGCGAAGATCACCGCATTGAACGGGCCGGTCAGCGCCGTCATGATCCGAACGATCGGCGGGGCCTCGGTTCCCAGTTCCGCCATCGCCTCGGTGTTCACCGTCTCGGCGGCCTGCTCGATGGTCGCCACGTTGTCCATCGTCAGATGCTCGGGGCTGCCGCTCTTCATCTGGAGGTTCACCGTGATGATTTGCCCCGGGACCTCCGGGAAGAAGACCGTGCGAATCCAGCCGTTGTAGATCAGCGAGCCCCCGCAGATAGCGACCGTCGCCAGGACCAGCAGCGCCGCGTAGCGGTGCCGCAGGACGCGCGTCAGCATGGGTTGGTACAGCCGCTGGTTGACGAAAGAGAGCAGCCCCAGACACAGCGATTGAACGCTTTGCCAGAGCCGTCGGAGCCATCCTTTCTCGCGGGGCGGGTCCAGTCGCAGGGCGGCCAGGTGCGCCGGCAGGATGAGCTTGCTCTCCAGCAATGAAACGAGCAGGGCGACGATGACTACCACGGCGAAGCTGGCGAAGATCTTGCCCAGATCGTTGTCGATCAGCAGCAGCGGATAGAACGCCGCGACGGTCGTGAAGCAGCCGAACACCGTGGCGGTCGCCACCCGATGGACGCCCTTGATGGTTCCCTCGATCGGGTCTTTGATCAGGCCGCGCGCGTCGAAGACGCTCTCGCCGACCACGATGGCGTCGTCCACCAGGATGCCCAGCACCACGATCATGCCGAAGGTGGTGATGTCGTTGAGCGAGTAATCGAGGAATCGCCCGCCCATCAGCACGACCGTGCCGGCTAGCGAAATCGGGATGCCCATCGCCACCCAGAACGCCAGCTTGATGTTCAGGAACAGCGCCAGCAGGATGAACACGATCAGCAGTCCTTGCCAGGCGTTGGTCGCCAGCAGGGACAGTCGGTCCTTCATGTAGACGCTGTACTCGCCCCAGATGTCGACCTCGATCCCTTCGGGCAGTTGAGGGCGCAGCCGGTCGATGACCTCGTGGGCCGCCTTGCTGACCTCGATCAGGCTTCCCTTCTTACTTGTGAAGACCTGCATGCCCACCGACGGCTGATGCTGGAAACGGGCGATGTAGTTCTCTTCCTCGAACCCGTCGACGACGTCGGCGACATCCTGGATCAACAGACGCGTCCCGTCGGGCAAGGTCTTGAGCGGCATCGCGATGAACTCGCGGTAGTTGAAGGCCCGCTGGTCGGCGCGAATCACCACCTTGCCCGCCTGGCTCCGGATGCTCCCTGTGCGGTAGTCGAGCGAGGCGCTCTCGATCGCCCGCGCCACCTCATGGAGCGTTAGGCCGTACGAGCGCAGCTTGTCGTCGTCCACTTCGACGCGGATCTCGTAGGGAAGCCGTCCAAAGAATGTCAGTCGCGTAACTTTCGGGTGCGCCAGCAACTCTTCCTTGACGGTGCGTGCAACCTTCTGGAGGGTGTGGGTGTCCGTGTCGCCATAGACTTGAACGACCAGTGCTTCGACCTCGAATTCGTCGCGGGTGATAATCGGTCGCTCGGCCTGTTGGGGCAGATTGAAGATCGCATCCACGCGCGTCTTGATCTCGTTCTGGAAGCGGTCCAGGTCGAACCGGCTGACCTTCTGCACCGTGACGGTGGACATCCCTTCCTCGGACGCGGATGAGATCCGTTTGACGCCCGGCATCCCTTCGAGGGCCTTTTCGATGCGGCGGGACACCCCGCGGTCCACCTGCTCGACGCTCGCGCCCGGGTAGATGGTCGAGATCGTGATCGAGCTGGGCGGTAGCGCCGGGAAGCCTTCGATCCGGATGGATGTAACGGTGAAGAAGCCCGCGACCAGGACCAACAGCATCAGGAGATTGGCGGCGACGGGGTTCTTTGTGAACCAGGCGGTTATCGTATGCATGGTCTACAGCCCCCCCTCATCGCTTCTGGGCTGGACGGTCAGGCCTCGGGTGAAACTGGAGTTCGGAGAGATCGCGACCCGGAAAGGGGGCTCCAGCGTCTCAGGTACGCGGATGTAAACCACGCCCGGCCCGTAGAACACCGGTTCGGTCCACTGAGGTCGCAGCCGGTTCGCGGCGTCGACGAACCAGACATAGCCCTGCTTCGTTAGCGCCGCCTCCGGGATGCGCAACAGATTGGTCATCGCTTCGCCGGTCAGTTCCGCCCGCACGAAGGCGCCGGGCAAGAGCGGTGGGGACTGTCGCAAAGGTTGGTCGACTTGGAGATACAGCGTGCGCAGCCGCGCATCCCGGCTCAGGCGCCGACTCTCACGCACCACGCGGGCGTCCCAGGAATCGCCCCGCTGAGGGTCGATCAGTGTGACCGTGGTTTCGTGAATCGATTCGGGTAGCAGCGCCCACTGAGTTGCATCGAGGTGCACGCCGACTTCCGCCAGGTCCATGCCCAGGACCACCGCGACCTCGTCGCCGGCAAAGAGGGTCTCCCCCGGATTCACCGATCGCTGCACGACGACGCTGTCGTAGGGAGCGCTGATCTCGGTATAGCCCAACAGCGTCTCCGCATGGCTTAGCGCCGCCTGAGCCGCGTCAACATCCGACTGAGCGGCTTCCAGTTGAGGGCCGCGCAGCACCAGGGGAGACTTCGGTTCCCCGGTGATTCCCGACTGTTCCCAGTTGGTTCGGGCGTCGCGGGCCTCGCGCTGTTCGGTGAGCAGACGAACCTTGGCACTCGCCAATCGGCTGCGCGCCTCGGCCGCCTGCATCTCGAAGTTGCTCCGGGCAATCTGGACGAGTCGATCCCCTTGCTTGACGATGTTCCCCGGTTGCAGTTGGTCGGACAGCGTGACGATCTGGCCGCCGACTTGGGCCTTGATCGAGCTTTGCCAGAGTGGGACAACCTCGCCGAGCGCCGTGACCGTCGCCGGATAGCTGTTCGGCTCGACCACGCGCACGGAGACGGGCATTCCCGCCCGCGGCGTGTTGGCGTCATGGGTGGTGGTCCGCTCGGCCGGCCTGGACCGCAGCGCGGCCAGCACCGCCAGGGCGCAGAGCGCCGCGACGATCAGGAAGACGAAGAGCTTCTTCGTAAAGGGGTGGGTGACAACGCGTATGGTTCGCCGTTTCAAACTCATAGTTTCGCAACTCCTTCGGAGGATGTCGGTCTGTCGGCCAGGCCCACTCCCAGCGCCAGGGCCATGTCGATCCGATTGATCAGCCTCTCGGCCTGCACCTGGTTCAAGCGCACCTTGACCGACATCTCCTGCTCCCTGGCGATCAGAAGGTTCTGCACCGTATCCAACCCTTGACGGTAGCGACCTTCGTAGTACCGACTGCTCTTCTCCGACTCCCGCGCCGCCAATCCGAGTGCCTCAGCTTGCAGCGCCAGTTCGCGTTCTGCGTCGAAGGCGTCCTCTACCTCTTTCAGGGCTTGCAGGATCACCACGTGCAGTTCGAGCAGAGCGGCTTCGGTCTCCGTACGCCGCGCCCGCGCTTCGTTCCGGATGCGTCCAGCCTCGAAGAGCGGTTGGAACAGCGAGCCAAGGACGTTCCAGTAGGTGGTCGCGCCGCTGAGGTTGTCCAGGCGAGCGGCCTCTCGGAAGAGCTGTCCCGAGAGACGGATGTCCGGTAGCATGGCTTTCTCAGCGGCCCGCGCCGTCTGCCGCGCCGATTCGGCCTGAGCCAGCGCCGCTTTGATATCGGGGCGGTTCAGCAGAATGTCGGCCGGCACACCGGGGCTCGGCGGCGCGATCTCTGGCAGACAATCGCCGGCCAGCAGTTCGCCGCGCGGATAGCGTCCCAGGAGCAGTTCCAGTCTTCGGATCGTCTGTTGCCAGATCGCCCTCTGGGTGCTCAGATCCGTCCGAGCGATTTGCGTCCGACTCTTCGCGGTGGACAGCTCGTCCAGGCTGCCGATCCCGCCCTGATAGCGTTCGAGCAGGATCGACTCGATGCGTTCGAGGACGGCCACGCGTTCTCGCTCGATGCTCAACGAGCGCCGGGCGGCCGCCTGCTGAACCCAGGTCTGGACGATGCGAGCGGCCAGCGCGTCCCGGACGCGTAGGTATTCATAATCCCGGGCCAGGACGGCGTACTGGGCTGCAGCGTATTCGTCCGCCAGTCGCCCCCAGAGGTCAATCTCCCACCGAACCCCGAGCGACAGACGATGCGAATCGGTGGTGAATGGCTGACCCAGGCCCGTCTCTTGCTTGCCGCGCCCCTTGTCGAACTCGGCGCTGAGCAGAGGCAACAGCCGCGACCGGGGCCCGCTCAGCAGGTACCCGGCCGCTCTGAGACGCAGCGCCGTGGCGCGGAGATTGGGATTGTTCTCCAGCCCTTCCCGGACGAGTTCCTCGGCGCGATGTTCATCGATCAGATCCAGGAGATCACTGGTAATGGGAAGACCCGCGATGGTCACGTCGCTCGACCAGGAGGACGGGACATCGCTCGGCAAGGGTGTGCTGGGCGAGTCCTTCCACGCGGCGCAGCCCGAGAGCAGCATGACCAGGACGGCGCCGATGGAACACGCGGTTCGCGGCAAAGGAAGAACCATGGTCTACGCGTCCTCCGAGGTGCTCGCCATCTCCAGGACGGTCTCGAGGATCTGTCTTTCCAGGCGATTCTTCTTCTTGAGGTGGTCGGACAGCCCCGGTGTCACGGCATCCACCAGATGCTCGTACTCTCCGAACATGTCCAGTAGGGCGATCAAGCCGATCACGGCGAACTGGACCTGGGGATCGTCGGCCGGTTTGCCAACGACTTGGCCGATGAGGTCCGCCGTGAAGTTGGCCAGAGGTTTGAAGTACTCTTGCACCACCTCGGTGAAGGCCGCACTCGGCTCCAGGCATTCGCGCATGAGGAGGATGCTCTGCCAGTTTGACGTTGTCTGTCGGCGGTAGTCCTTGACCGCTTCGGCGACCAGCGTCTGCAGCGCCTGACGCGGCTCGAGTTGCCGCAACTTCTTCTGATCCTTCTCAGAGATCGACGCGTCCAGACAGGCCGCCATCAGGACTTCCCGGTAGAGGACCTGCTTCGTCTGGAAGTGGTAGTTCAGCGCGCCCAGGTGCGTCTCGGCCTCCCGCGCGATGTCGCGGACCTTCACGCCGTTGAAGCCCTTCTCGGCAAACAGCCGACCGGCGGCTTCGATAATCCTCGCTCGTGTCTTCTCCGAATCCTTCGGCGTTCCCATTGCTGGTTCTCCGATAGTTGGCCCTGTCATGGCGGCTCCGGCACTTCCGCAGCCAAGTCTACCGAAATTATACAACTGTTTGGAACAAATGTCCAAAACAAATGTACTAATCCTCTCCCCTTTCGCCAAGAAGACTGGCCGGGAGCCGTATCCAGCTGATTTGGAGGATGTTATAGGGTTTCTGGTTGTGCTGTAGGGTGCCCGCCCATCGGCGCGGCGAGATACCAGGGCATCGCCCGCGTGATTCTCGGGATGCTGGATGCCGAGGGCGCCGGTGGTTATCGGGGTTCTGCTATGCTACCATGGATCCAATCTGTGGGCGAAGAATGAGAAGACGCCGAGCCAGGCAGGAGAATCACAGGAAAAGGACAGAACCGTAACAAAACGGTGACATTCGTTTGCTTCACTGCACTGTGAATGTACGTAATGGCAGCAAGCGCCACACTGCCTGAGTGGCAGCCGGGGCCCGATAGGCCGGTGCTGCTCTGAGAACTCTGCTTCCGGGCAACCAGGAGGTATCAATGTACCGCACCAATGTATCCCGGGTATGTGTCTGTTCTAAACCACTCGTGCGATTACTGTTCCTGTACGCCGTCGTAGCGCCGATCAGCGCGGGGGCGCAGGCCTTGCCGCCGGCAACACAGTGGCTCCCGGCCGATGCGCTGATTACGCTGGAGTTGTCCTCACCGGCGCCATTGCTGGAACTTCTGACAGGCCAGCCCATGACCGACGCCGTCACGGCGCTTCCGCTCTACAAGGAGCAGGCTTCCAATCCTGAGTTCGTCGAGTTTGTCAACATCGTCAAGTATCTGGAGATGACGCTGGATACGGACTGGCGCACCGGATTGCGGAAGCTCACCGGTGGTGGCATTACTCTGGCCATCTACCCTGAGGATACGGTCGTGCTCATCGTCGATGTCGAAGATGAGCTGATGTTGTTACGCCTTCATGAGACACTCCTGATGTTCGCCAGTTCAGAGGCCAAGAAGGACGGCCGGTCGGATCCCGTCGTGGCCAGGCCGCACCCGGATGTCACGGTCTGGACGTTCGATGGTCAGGAAGCCCACACCATTATTGGCAAGCGGTTCATTCTGTCCAATCGGCTCGAAGGGCTCAACGCCGTCCTGGAGCATCGCGCCGCCAACGGCGGGGCGACATTGGCGTCGAACGCTCGGTTCCAGGCGGCCAGGCGGGCGGCGCCTAAGGATGCGATCGCCACGTTTCTGGTCAATCTGAAACCTCTCATGAAGCTCCCCGACCTCGCGCAGGTGCTCGATGGATCGCGCGAGAACCCTCTAGCGGCGCTGGCGTTTTCCGGGCTTTTCGAGGCAGTGCGGGACGCGGATTGGTTGAGTGCTGGATTATCCGTTGAGCAGAACACGCTAACGCTGCGCGCGTCCGTGGACGGCGTCGCGGTGGACCCGGCTAGTTCGGTTGGCTTCTCCCGGCCCAAGGCGGCCGGCGGGGGCGCGTTTCCGAATCTACCCGTCCCGCGTCGTATTGCGGCGCTGAGTTTCTACCGCGATCTGCACCAGTTCTATGCGGCCAAGGATGAGTTGTTCCCCGAGCGCACCTCGGGACTGATCTTTTTTGAGAACATGATGGGGATCTTCTTCAGCGGGCGCGACCTGACCAATGAGGTGTTGGCCGAGGCCCAGCCCGAGATTCGCTTCGTGGCGGCCGCGCAGAAGTTCGATCCCGACAAAGGTACACCCCGGGTCAAGCTCCCTGCTTTCGCCATGGTCCTGCGCCTCCGCGAAGCGGAACGATTCCGTGAGGTCGTCGAGGAAGCATGGCAAAAACTCGTAGGCCTCGTCAATTTCACGCGCGGTCAGCAGGCGCTGCAGGGACTGACCATCGACCGATTCTTCCAGGGCCAAACGAAGTTCACGATGGCTTACTTCTCCACCTCGGAGATCGAGGACAAGACAGCTCTGGAGATGCGCTTCAATCTCAGGCCCGCTCTGGCGATGCCCGGCGAATACGTGATCATCAGTTCAACGGATGATTTGGCCCGCGACCTGATCGACGTTCTGGATCGGGAGGGCCAACGACCGGTCAAGCCATTGGCTAAGACAGACAGCCTTGTCGAGATTGAAGGGCGGCAGTTGGCGACGATTCTGCAGGCTAACCGTGAGACGTTGATCGCCGGGGATATGGTCGAGAAAGGCAACACGCGCGAGCAGTCCGAGGCCGAGATTGGCATGCTGCTGACGCTGGTCGAGTTCGTGGACAACGTCAAGCTGAGCCTTGGCTCGCGCGGGAGTCTGTCCCAGGCGCTGTTGAGTTTGAAACTGCGCCTTCCTTAGTTGTGACTGTCAGTCAGATCCGTACCGAAGCTCAGAGGCCGGGGCGCCGGCTGTTGATATCGAAAGGGGCTCGCATGCGACAGAGTGATTCGCCCGTTGTCGAGAAGGCGCTCGATCCCCAATGGGCCTGGGCCGCCTACGATCCGGACGAGCAAAGGCCCTGGAATCTGGCCCGCGCCGGACACCTCTATCGCCGGGCGGCCTTCGGCGCCATTTGGCGCCAGCTCCAGCAGGCCCTGGATGATGGGCCGCAACGGACGGTGGACAAACTGCTTCGCCCCCAAGCAGACGTTGGAGCGTTCAACGAGCTCCACGACGAGCAGGAAACCGCTTCGGGGGGCTCGATAGATGGGCTACGGGCGTGGTGGCTCCGGCGCATGATTCAGACGCCGCACCCCTTGCTGGAGAAGATGACGCTGTTCTGGCACAGCCACTTCGCCGTCAACGGCGCGGAGGTCAAGGAGACGCGCCTGATGCGCACGCACGTCCAGCTTCTGCGCGCGCATGCCCTCGAGTCCTTTCGGACATTGCTCGACGGGGTATCCCGCGACCCCGCCATGCTCATCTGGCTGGGGGGCGACGCCAACCGCAAGGCCAGGCCCAACGACTGTCTCGTCCGACCCCTCATGGACGCTTTCACCGTGGGCCCGGATCGGTATACACAGGAGGATGTTCGCGAAGCGGCTCGCGCCTTCACCGGATGGTTCGTTCTGAGGGGAGGGCTCCGGTACATCCCTCGTGAACACGACGCCGGGGTCAAGTGCATTCTTGGGCAGCGGGGCAACTTTGCCAGTCAGGACGTGATACGAATTCTGCTCGAGCAACGGGCCACGGCCGAAACGGTGGTGCGCAAATTGTATCGCGGGCTGATCAGCGAGAGCCAGGAACCGGCAGGGGAGTTGATTGCTCCTCTCGTTGAGTCCTTTGCGAAGAACTACGATATCTCCTCCGTTGTTGAGACGATGCTACGTTCGAATCTGTTCTTTTCGCCCATTGCCTATCGCCAGCGGGTCAAATCCCCTGTCGAGTATGCCCTGGGGATCGTCAGGGCTCTTGGAGGGATGGTCTCGACGACGCAACTGGCGCAAGACCTGGCCCAACTGGGGCAGATCCTGTACGCCCCCCCCACGGTGAAGGGCTGGTCGGGCGGACGCCACTGGATCAACAGTGTGACCCTGATACGACGGCACAACCTCGCCTTCGATTTGCTGCGCGGCGATGGGCCCTATGCCGACAAGTTGAATCCGTTGAGAGCTGCTGCCGACCATGGACACTCGGAACCTGCATCCGTCGCTCAATTCGTACTCGAGTTGTTCCTGCAGGGCGATCTTGAATCCGAGGAGAGCGATACCTTGCGTCCAACAACGCTTGCGGCTGATTCGTCCGGTGGTCTGGACGTGGCGGTCCGCCGCTTCGCCCACGCCGTGATAACGCTGCCGGAGTTTCACCTGGCCTGAATCAGGAGCAAAGACGATGTCTCAGACACGACGCGATTTCCTGAGAGGCGCCCTGGGCGCTTCGTCACTGCTTTCCTTCGGGCCCGCCTTTCCCGAGATCCTGGTTCGCTCGGCGATGGCTTCAGCGCCCGAGCAGCACGACCGTGACACCGTGCTGGTGGTGGTTCAACTGTCCGGGGGAAACGACGGCCTGAATACGGTCGTCCCCTATGAAGACGACGAGTACGCCCGAAGCCGGCCAACCTTGCGCCTGCCGCGCAAGGAACTGCACCCGATCGACTCGTCATTGGCCTTCCATCCGCGTATGGGAGCCTTCATGAGGCTCTACCAAGAGGGACACCTGAGCGTCGTGCAAGGGGTGGGCTATGACAACTCCGATCGATCTCATGATCGCGCCATGCGCATATGGCACACCGCCGACCCTGAGGAGTCCGGCACACAGACGGGTTGGCTGGGTCGAGCGATCGATGGTGTGTGGCGCCC
>JANQFY010000337.1 GCA_028277585.1 Sedimentisphaerales bacterium | reverse complement strand
AGGCGCCACACAGGTTTGGCCCGCGTTGAGGAACTTGCCCCACACGATCCGTCGCGCCGCCTTCTGCACGACGCAATGCTCGTCCACGATGCAGGGGCTCCTGCCTCCCAACTCCAGCGTCACGGGCGTCGTGTTTCGCGCCGCGGCGGTCATCACGACCCGACCGATCGTTTCTCCGCCGGTGTAGAAGATGTGGTCGAACCGTTGCTCCAGCAGTTTCTGCGCCACCTCCGCCCCGCCGCAGACGACCGAGATCGACTCGGGCGTGAAGTGCCTGGCGATCATTTCTGTGATGACACGCTCGGTATGGACGGAGATTTCCGAGGGCTTCAGGACGACACAGTTCCCGGCCGCCAGCGCCCCAATGAGCGGCGAAATCGCCAGCCGGAACGGATAGTTCCAGGGCGACATGATCAGGCACACCCCCAGCGGCTCGGGGACGACCCGCGCCCGCGACAGGGGAAACAAGATCGATCCGCCTGCCCGGCGGCCCTTCATCCATTTCCTCAGGTGCTTGATCGCGAAACGAATCTCAGCCAGGCAACTGCCCACCTCGGTCGTATACGCGTCCAGTTCGGAGCGCTTCATGTCACGGTGCAGCGCAGCGAGGATGTCCCGCTCGGACGCACGAATCGCCTCGCGAAGGGTCTCCAGCATGTGCAGACGGTACGCGAGCGGCCTGGTCCGGCCCGTCGCGAAGAAGGCTCGTTGTGACGCGATCATCGTTTCCATAGCACGCACATCCGAATTAACCGGCTCCGTTTGCGAGCAGACTAACAGCATTCGCGTCAGAAGTCTACAGACAGAGTCGGGGCGAAGGGCCGGGGGACAAGGGTTGCCCCCACTTGCATCGCGGGCGCGATTAACGGGTGGGCGGTCGGCACAGGTTGGCTCAGGCGGTTCGGCGATCCATGAATCGGTAGCCTACACCGCGGACGGTCTCGATGTAGTGCTTGAACTCGCCCAACTTCTTGCGCAGGTAGGTGATCTGGACATCGACGGCGCGGTCGCTGACGACGTAGTCGCCGCCGTGGAGGGAATCGACGATCTGGTACCGCGTGAAGACGCGACCCGGCCGGCGGGCGAGCATCGAGAGAATATCGAACTCCGAACGGGTCAGCGAGAGGGATTGGCCTTTGAGCCGGACTTCGTGGCGTCCGGGATCGATGACCAGATCGTGGACCTCGATTGCTTCTCCGTTGGGATCGTGCTCGGTGCTCTTGGCCAGGATGCGGCGGACGCGCGCCACCAGAACCTTCGAGCTGAACGGCTTGGTGATGTAGTCGTCGGCGCCCAGTTCGAGCCCCGTAACGATATCGCTCTCCTCGCTCTTGGCGGTCAGCATGATCACCGGGATGCGCCGGGTCCTCTCGTCGTGCTTGAGGATCTTGCAGACGTCCAGCCCCCCGATGCCGGGCAACATCAGGTCGAGAATGACCAGCGCCGGCAGCCGGGTTTGGGCCAGTTCGACCGCCCCCTCGCCGGTCTCGGTCGCCACGACGTCGTAGCCTTCCCGAGTCAAATTGAGCGTAAGAAGTTCCTGGATATCCTCTTCGTCGTCCACCACCAGGATGGTTTTCGTCGCCATCAGCCAAATCCCCAAAAATCCCGGCAGGCTTGCCCAGCCTGCCTCATTGCTCTCTGATTCGCACGTCTACAAGAGAACCAAGAGCGGGTTAAGGCTGGATTAGGATTTCTTTAGTTTACTGTTAGGCCTGGCGGGTAGTCGGTCGGGTTCCCCTGCCGGGAAGGCCCTCAGCGGGGTTAGGCAGAGTCGCCTACTCCGATAGCGCGGCAAACCAGGGCTGTTCTCGAGCAGGCAGCGTCAGGCCATTTGCCTGTCCGCCAGGGACAGGCCCTCGTCGATGGCGTCCACGAGGTAGTCGATTTCCTCCCGGGTCACGACCAGGGGCGGAACGACCCAAATCCCGAACTTATCGGCGGGGATGTAGATATTCTTCTTTTGAAGCAGGAACTCGGCGATATCCGTAACGACCGTTCGCGCGTACTTCTGCGTGTGTTTGCGGAAGGATTCGCGGGTCTTCGGGTCCTTGATCAGCTCAAGGGTCCAGAACAATCCCAATCCTCGGACGTCGCCGATGGATTTGTGGGCCCGGCAGAGTTGCTCGAGACGTTGGCCCAGATAGCGCCCCTTCTCGACGACCTGGTCCAGCAGATTGTCTTCTTCGATCACCTTCAAGCTGGCCAGGGCGGCGGCGCAGCCCAGTGCGTGCCCCGAAAAACTTTGGCCGTGCGCGAACGCACAGTCGTCGAAGGTTTCTGAGATCTTTCTGCTGAAGACCGTCGCGGCCAGCGGGCAGTAGACGCCCAGGGCCTTGCCCATCACCATGATATCGGGGACGATCCCATAGTGCTCGATGGCAAACATCTTGCCCGTGCGTCCAAGTCCGGTCATGGTCTCGTCGACGATCAGAACCACGTCCCACGCATCGCAGATCTCGCGTAATCTCGGGAAATACTCCGGGGGCGGCGGGATAATCCCGTTGGAACCCACGACTGGCTCCACGATCACGGCCGCGACCTTGTTCGACCCGCCCTCCAACTCGATCATCTGGTCGATGTACTCGGCGCACTCGATGCTGCAATCGGGGTAGGTCCGCCCGAACGGACAACGGTAGCAGTACGCATCCGGGGCGTGTAGCACGCCGGGCACAGTCATCGGCTCGGCGAACCACCGCCGCGGGTCGCCCCCGACGGAGAGAGCCCCCGTGGAGGAGCCGTGCCAGGACCGATAGCGAGAGATGATCTTGTAGGGATAGGGATAGTGCATCTCGGGAGCGAGATTGTCCCGGCCCCGCTCGGTCATCTGGCGGTATTTGTAGAACCGAGCGGCCTTGAGCGCCGCCTCCACCGCCCCGGCCCCGCTCTGGGCGAACCAGACTCGTTTGTTGTCGTCGCCGGGCGTGATTTGCGCCAGGGTGCGGGCCAGTTCAGCGGTCGGCGCCGTCGCGAAGTCGTCGGTCACGTAAACCACTTTCTCCATCTGCTCGCGCATGGCGGCCAGGACCTTGGGGTGACAGAAGCCCAGGTTATTGCATTCGTGTGCACTGCGCAAATCGAAGACCTTCCGGCCGTCCGTGGTATGGATCCAGCACCCCTCCGTCCGCGTCACCCCCACCGGCGCGTACCCGCGCTGGGCGCCCCAGCATTGCATCAGATGCTTGCTCTGCACCTCGACAAAGGAATCGCACGATTCTCCAGGTCTCTGGTTGGCCGGATTATTCAAAACATCTCCCTTTCCAGGTCGGTTTCCAACTCCTGTAAGCTCGTGGCGACGCCGGAAATGGCGGTCGCCGCAACGCGGCCTCACCAGCATACCGAATTGCTTTTGGCTGTAAAGCGCGGAGTCATACCAAACTCAGTGCGAAGACGACTCTTGCGTCTGCAGCCCCGAGCCCCTACCATGTCCCTACTGTTCCATGGCTGACGCAATCGATCTGGAGAATGGCTTATGAGTGAGATGGCACAGTTCAGATTCCCCACCGATATTCGCTTCGGCGCCGGCGCCCGCGCCGTGCTGGCTGAATTCGCAGAAATGTACGGAGTGACCCGCCCCTTGCTGGTCACGGATTCGGGATTGCTCTCGACCGACGCGTTTCGTCTGGTCGCCGAAGAGATGGGCAAGGTCTGGCCCGGGGCGCACGTGCAGTTCGCGGACGTTCACCCGAACCCGACGGACCAGGACGTCGAAAACGCCTGGCAAGCCTACTCCGAAGGCGCCTGCGACGGCGTCGTCGGACTGGGGGGCGGCAGCGCCCTGGACGCAGCCCGGGCGCTGCGCCTGAAGGTGGCTTTCCCGGACACGGCATTGCTGGAAATGCCGTTCGGCGAGTTGCCCGCCCTGGTTCCGATGTGTGCAATTCCCACGACGGCCGGCACCGGCAGCGAGGTGGGACGAAGCAGTGTCATCACTATTGGAAAGCTGGGCGCCAAGGCGGTCTTCGGAGCGCCGGGGCTGATGGCGGAGATGGCGGTGCTCGACCCGGAGCTGACCGTCGGCTTGCCGCAGAGCCTGACAGCCTACACCGGCATGGGAATCCGCGCAAGACCCGGGTCCTGCGCCAGCATGAGCGCCAGCGGCTGACCGGCCTGGTGGTCAACCGGCACATCAACGTCGCCCGCGACGGCTTCGACCGGCTCAAGGCCATCCTGCACAACTGCCTCCGCCACGGCCCGGAGAGTCAGAACCGGGACCGGCTGGC
>JANQFY010000184.1 GCA_028277585.1 Sedimentisphaerales bacterium | reverse complement strand
TGATCAACGATCCGGCGCTGGTCGTCTACTACTCCTTTGATGCCGTCACCGACACCGTCATGGCCGTTGCCTGATTCATCGATGACGATGTCGGTGACGGCATCAAAGGAGTAGTAGACGACCAGCGCCGGATCGTTGATCAGGCCCGCCCAGGTGACACCGGTCAGCGCCAGCAGGGATACGAGTGATAACAAGAAGCTCGCTCTTTTCGACATGACAGTCCTCCCGCAACAAAGATCAGTCCTGGGATACCCGGGGCCGCGCCCGGGTACTGTTGTTCCGCACGAGCACGCTCCGTTCCGTCTGGCAGCGGCGCGTCTCGCTGTGCCCGGTACCTCTAGGATCCTCCTCGTACGTGACGCGACTGTAGAATGGGCCTCGCTACCTCCTTTCCGATGAAGGGAGTTGCTCGCTCGATGTGCGGACAGAACAACTCCGCCTTACGATGTGAACACCTCCGGCACCGCTCCCCCGTGACCGTGTATCTGGGAATACACATGACGTCAGGGCCTCCGACGCTGACCGGCGGGCCGACCGCTGGACCCGCACCGCTACGCCCAAATCAAGAATCCGCACATTCTCCTACACTCCCTTTTTACCAGATTCCGAGGGGGTATGCAACGCTATCGGGCCCAAAAATTCCCCTTCTCATATGGGCATTTTGAGGGGGCGGCTGGTATCCTCTCTTGGCCCAACGCGACGAGGCCCCGGCGGGAAGGGCCGGGGCCTCGTTTGAAGCTCTTCTGGCAATCGATACGCGTCATTGCTTCGTATCGATTGCGTTTTCAGTCTATCGCGTTACTCGGCCGAGGCCGGATGCCCGTAACCGATGTCATCGACGTAGAGTATGCCGTTGCTTTCGGTCGCACTATCCGGATCGCCTATGCCAATGGTCAGGGCCTGAACATTGCCAAGGTTGACCGCGGCCAGATCGTCCCAGGAGATCCGCCACTCTTGCCACTCGCTTGCCAGGACCGCCAGCGGGTCGGGGTGCACGACCTTCGCCGTCTTGCCCGCGGTGTCCTCAACGATCACATAGAGTGGCGCCGGCAGGTTGCCGGCCGGTTGGTCGGCGCCGATGCCCATCGTCTGCCAAGCGCCAGTGACGGTGCCCGTCGTCTCGATATTCGAGAAGACGGCGCCACCCACCACGTCGGCGCGGGTGCTGACGGACATGAGCCCGATGTAGACGTCCGCACCCATCTCGATCTCGATGGTGGACGCTGCGGCGTCGTCGGTGATGCTGACCCAGTTGATCCCGTCTTCACTGCGCTGAGCGGTGAAGGTGTTACCCGTGCGGGTCAACTTGACCCAGTAGGGGGCCACCAGACCACCCTGGTTGACATTCGAGCTGGCCTGGTTCATCACGGGACGGTACTGCAGCGCGACGCCGTTGCCCGGCGTCAGTGCGACCGTCGCGTGCGCCGAACCGGCGTCCAGACCCTCGCGGATCATCACGCCCGATTTGGCCCAGGGCCACGTGTTCACAATACTGTCGACGCGGGCGATGATCGAGCCGTTGCCGCTGAGTTGCTTGTAGACGTAGCGGAACTCGTCGGCTGTGCCCCAGACGTCGGCGCCGATGCTGTTGACCAGGATGCGGCCGTCGGCTGTCTCGAGGAACTCGGGCGCCCGACCGCGGAAGTTCACCGCCAGCGTGTCGGCGCCGTTGGTGTCCCAGTTCTGGCCGCCCAGATCCCGGGTCGCTTCCGAGACACGCGCGCCGCCTGTGTTGTCGTAGATCAACGGCATGGCCTGGGCGCCGCCGTTGACGATCGTCATCTCGGCGAACGGGCTTTCGAGGTAGCCGACCTGCGAGCCGTTGGTCGTGACGCCGTAGCCATCGACCCACGTCTGGTAGATACGGTTCTCCTCGTCGTCGTAACTCTCCATGTCGTCGATCGTCGCGTACTCTGTCGTTGCAAAGCTCCAGAGCGCACCTTCCCACGAGGTGACCGCGTCGGCCTCGTTGACCTCGGTGATCTTCCAGAAGTAGGTGGCGCCGAAGTCCAATGCCGCCGCGGTGAAGCTCGTGGTCCCGACCGTATCGACCAGGGCGCTGTTGTCAGCCACGGCCGCCTCGTCTGTGCTGAGGTACACCTCGTGCGTCACGGCGTTGCGACCGGCGCGCCAGCCCAGCGACTCATCCACAGCCACTCCCGTGGCGCCGTCGGCTGGTTGCGGTTCGCGCGCCTGAGCCGGGATGGAAAGGAACCGGACCTCGCTCAGACCCAACTGACCGATCATGCCGAAGCCGCCATTGGCCGTGAGCCGAATGTACTGGGCCGGGACCCCTTGCAGATCGATGGTCGTATTGGCCGGGTAGTCGGCCCGCGCCATCGCCTGGTTCAGTTCCACGTCGCCCAGGACCGTCCAATCAACACCGTTCTCGGAATACTCGATTGTAGCGGTCTTGATACCGAAGCCGAGCAGCAGTTCGAACTGAACATTGTAGTTCCAGACCAACATCTCGTGCATCTTGTAGACGCGATCGAATTCGAACTGGATATACAGCGCTTCGCCGGCGACGGGGCTGGCGAGCCACATATCCGTGCTCTCGGTTGAGTGCTGATCGTCGGCGTTGAGTCCGGACCCGTTGACCGTATTCTCGGGGCCTGCGTCGGCCTCGGATACGCCATTGCTGGTGGCGATGACGCCCTCAATCGGGTAGCCCACCGGTTCGACCGTGAAGCTCCAGACGTCGCCCTTGAAGACGGTATTGTCCGGTGCTCCGTTGACCTCGTCGATACGCCAGTAGTAGGTCTGGCCCAACACCAGCGGATCGGCCGGCTGATACGTGCTGTCGCTCTGTCCCTGACTGAGAAGAACGCCCAGCGGATTGTCGCGGTCGGCGTTGTTGACATCGTCAAAGGCGGTCCCGAAGTACACGTCGTGCGTTTCGGCATACGTCCCGGCCATCCAGACGAGTGCGGTGTCGCGCGGTACGTCGATAGCGCCGTCTGCAGGCTGTAGGACGATCGCACCGACATCGGGCAGGAACGGCGCCATGGCGTGGGCGAGGATGTCGGTATCGGTCATGGCGTAGTCGTAGATGACCGCCTCATCCATGAAGCCATCCATACCGTCCGAGGCGCCGCCGGCGCGGCCGCCGAAGCTGTCGATCGGGCAGTCGGCCAGCGTCGTCGTGCTGCCCACCATCACACCATCGACGAACACCTGGGTGGCGTCGCCGCTCTTGCGGTAGGCCACATGAATCCACTGCTCGACAGGCGCCACGAGATCGGCGCCGCCCACGGCGTCGAAGCGGGCGTCGATCACACCGTATTCGGTGAAGCTGAGTTCTTCATCCACGCCCCATCCAACGATTCTCAGAGAGAAGTCCGAACTGTCGGAAAGGGCCTGCGCCACGGTGTTGCTCATCTTCTTGACGATGAACTCGGCGGTCCACTCGTCGCTGGTCAGGTCGCCACCCTGGGTCCACATGACGTCATCGGAACCGCCGCGCTCGAACAGCACAGCCTCACCCGGGCCGAACAGACCCTCCTGGCCCAGATCCACCAGGGAGCGATACTCGCCATCGAGACCACCGCTGCCGTTGTCGAGCGTGGTCGTCGTTCCCACCGCCTCGTTGAATCGGTACCAGTGGACGGGGTTGGCGGCCTGGACGACCGTCTCCCATTTCTGGATACCCGCCTGAGTCGCGCCGCAGGCGGCGAGCACCAGGGCAAGGGTAACCAGGCAGAATAGCCTTCTACTCATAGCAATCCTCCTTCAGAAATGCTGCCTCACTCACATCCGCCAAGCCTCGAAGCATACGCTTCCCACACATTGGCTCGACGGGTTTGCTGTTGGGGAAACTCTCGTTTCGGTGGGATCGCACGGAAAGCGTTGAACTGGGGCGAAACAGTGACCACACGCGTACCCACCTCCTTCCCGGACAAAGCGGGCGGACCGCCCCGTGTGCCGATAGGCTGGTCCAGGTCGTTCCACCCGAAACACACACACTCACACGCTTGATGCTACTTCTTGCTTATACCACAGACGGCCATGCCGTATCAAGTGGGATGTCCCACAAGTACATCGGAGATTTCAGGCCGTATCTGAAATACCTGGTTTGGAATTCGATATTCCAGATCGCAGAACCGACGTTGCTATGGTTTGCGTTTCGGTCTCTTGGGGGGTGCTCGCTCGATTAGCGCCACCCAGTCCTTATCCGTGTCGTGCCAGGGCTGGCCGATCTTCACGACGCCTGGCCCGGTAACCAGAGCGATGGTTCCGATCCGTAGAGGACTGCCTTCGCGCGGGTTGAACCACCGAATTCGAAAGGCCTCGGCGGATTCGCCCAAGTCCAGATCGGTCGTCCCGCCATTGGGCAGATAGACGGCGTACGAAGACCCCGGTTCGGCCAGGCAATAATCATCCGGAGCCGAAGTCAGTTCGTCGTGCGGATTCATGCGTGTGAAGGACAGGTGGCTGCGGAAGAATTCCAGAGCGTAGCGCGTCAAGTCCCACATGTGCTCTCGGCTGCGCCAACTCTCGCAATTCAGGTCGTTGTGGGCGAAGCGGTATCCGAAGTACCATTCGACGCCGGCGCCGCCGGCCATCAGGTTGCCCCAGAGGTGATTGCGGCGCACGTCGTCGTGCATGTAGTCATCGTTGTCCGGCTTGACACCTGTATGGGCCGGCCCGATCTCATCCAGGCAGACGAACCACTGACGGCCCGCCTTCTTCGACTCGCGGAGCCATTTGAGCGTCTGCGCGTGCGTGTCGTTGGTCTGCAGAGATGGACCTTCGAAGTGCTCATAGCCCAGCAGGGGGGTGTAGACCTTGTCGTACTGGCCCGGGAAGGTATGGCAGACAATTGGGTGATCGTAAGGGTCCAGATCCCGAATGTACTTGCTGAATGCCCGACGCTGGGCGTCGGTGTTGGTGTTCTCTTCGCCCAGGTTCCAGACCAGCGCCAGGTGATGACCGAACCGGGCGATCAATTCCCGGTAATAGAGCTTCCGCGTGACCCCGAGCTCACCTTCGTCCAGGCCCTGGTCGTTCTCCTGCTCCTGTGTCACCACGTGGAGCATCAGTCCGAGCCTGTCCATGTGCGTGAAGACGATTTCCCACTGGTCCAGCTTGCTGCAGTCGAATCGGTCCCGGCTGTCCGGGCCGATCCAGGGCCAAACGTCCTTGCCGTCACCGCCGTCGATGTTGTACGGAAGGAAGTAGACGCTGTTCATGCCCTTCGACGCCAGGTAGTTCAGCGCCCCGATGATGCCCTTGCCCTTGCCGTCCTTCCAGGTGGGATCCCCCTCGCGCCAGTCCTGGACGTGCGGCTCGTAACGGTGGATGAACTTCTCGCCGACCGCCTCGCCTTTGCGCTCCAACTTGGCAGTGTCGTAGGTGTCGTCGAAATCGGCGTACGCCAGGAAGTTCTCAGGGCTGTCGGCGCCACCTTTGATGAAGTACTCGCCCGTATGCGCGAAGCGCAGATAGCGCTTGCCGACGTATTGGAGCAGCCCCCGACCGCGGAAGTCCGGGGCGATCTTGTCTGTCGGGGAAATGGTGAAGACGCCGCTGGCGCCGTCGAACGAGATTGGCTCGCCCGCGTTGGGATCATCGCTGACCGCGATATCGGCGCCGAAGCGGAAGGACGCCTTATAGGTCCACCGGCCCGTCTGGCTGGGGATGAAGTGGACGCGCCATTTGTTGCCCGCCATTTGGCTGGTCTGGCCCGCATGCCCGTCGGCCGCGTAATAGCCCGGCACGACGTATTCCATGGCGCCGTTGGAGAACGTGACGTTCAAACGGCTGTCGCGGAACGGATTGGGGCGGGCCGTTTCATCCGTATGGGGGCCCTCAAAGGTCAGTGTCACGGTATGCCACTGCTTCATGGGGCCGGTCGCTACCACCGGGGCTTGCGGGACAGTGGTCGCGCAGCCGCCGAGCAGGGCCAGGCCGATGAAAACTGACATCCATGGTCCATAGCGCGTCATAGTGAGGCTCCTTGTCGGATCAATGGTTCTCTAGCGTCAGGGTATGTTAAGGGTCTGTGCGGAGCCTTGGCAATAGAATTCTGCCTCTCACGGGCCCGTCACGGCGGTTAACTCGGCTGTGAAGAAGAAATCGGAACTGGAAAGGGACCGGTTGTGAACCTGGATCGCCACCACGTTGACGCCCGGCACGAGATTGGCCAGATGATCGGTCAGATCGATGGCTTCGAGATCGCACGGGCCGCCGCACGCCTCATGGCTGGTCGAAGCCCGTTCGTCATGGGCCGGCGACTCCGTCACCCCCTGACGACTCACCTCGACGCCGTTGAGATAGACGATATAGCCATCGTCGAAATCCACGCTCAGATTCAGCTCGGTCAACTCGGCAGGGTTCTCCACGACGAACTCCCGACGGGCGTACACGCTGAGATATCCGTTTCGCATGTCCTCCAGATTCGTGGCGATGCTCGCCTCATAGCCGGAGCCGTTTTCGTACCCAATCGGCGTGGGGCCGGAGAGCCAGTCCGTATTGTCGAACGACAGGGCGTTCCAGTCCGCTGAAGGTTCCTCGGTCCCCTTGAAGTAGTGCCAATTGTCCCCTGTGACAACGAGTCGTTCGAGGTAGGCGTCGGGATTATGATAGATTGCTTCCGCCGGACCGGTCAACTCGGCGCCGACCGGATCGCTCAACGTCACGCGAATCTCACCTGCGTCCTGGATCGATGATTCCGGCAGGCCAATGTGTCTAACAGTTTCGCCCGGCGTGAAATGGAGCGTGTCGCTGTCCAGCAGTTCGCCGTCCGCAAGCACGGCGTAGTCGACTGACACGAACCGGCCCGCAAAGGTACTCAGCCGAACGGGAATCGCGCCCTGATCCTTGAACAGATCTTCCCCGTCCCCACAGATTGCCAGGCCGACGCCTACGTCCGTCGTCGCGGCACTGAGAGAGATCAGAGCATCCAATTGATTGGGGTCATCCTGAGGATTCCAAAGTTGGTTGTTGGGGAAATTCGCATTCGCGACACTGAGATAGTTGTTCTGGACATCCATCTTCTCGGTGTGAACGGTCCAGTCATCCCAGGCCCGCCCCCAGACGTCTCTCTGGTTGAACAGGAGCAGGCAATCGCTGACGGTGAGAAAGCCCCGGTAGCTCCAGTCGTAGTTGTCACCGAAACGGGCGCCCACGCCGTTGCCCGTGGCGAGGCAATGAACGGCGTCGACGTCCGGGGCGCCGAATCCACATTCGATTGCCTGGCCGCTGTTGAGGATGACCGTGTCGGTGACGTCGACGTCGCGTGTTTCGGACCAGGCCATCGCTTCGTGGAAGCACGACTCGAACCAGCATCCGTCAACAATCACCGAGCCCTCGGATCCCGATCCGGCGTCGACCCCGTCATCGAGCGCCCAGCCGATAAGGCAATCGGTCAGTGAGTGGGCGCCGCCGGTCAGGTAAAGGGCGTCGTTGTCGTCGTCGGCGAAGGGCGCATCGGCTAACGGGAACTCGATAAGGGCGCAGTCGTTCAGGATGACCGATCCTCGGTTGTACTGTCCGGCGGTGATGCATTTCTGGATCAGGCAGCCGGTCATGGTTAGATACGCCCGTTCACCGTGCCCGGCCTGGCCGTGGTTCTCTACGATGAAGCAGTCTGCTAAGCTGACATCCGCGCCCTCTCGGAGGAAGAGGAGGCACTGCTCATGGCGGTGACTGTGCCCGTATCCGGGACGGCGGTCCAGCCAGTCCGAATCGGCGCCGCTGGCGGTGAAGATCGTCCCGGTGAAGACGCCCACCGATTCACCCTCTTCAAAGACGAATCCACCCCAGGGAACACTTCTGTCCGATGTCGTGAAGACGACGGGCCGCTCGCGCGTGCCGTTGACGACGATGGTCCCCTCCACCACGATGTCGATGTCGGGATCGACCAGGATGACACTGCCGGCGCCGATCGTCAGTGTCATGCCGGCCGGAATCGTCAATACGTCATCGGTAACGCCGCTGATGTGAATCCGGGCGTCGTCGCCCCAGTCGGCGGCTGCGACGATATCTCCATCGATTTCCTGCCAGTTGGTTGAGGCTTCGATCTCGATCACTCGCGCTGCTTCGAGCGAGTGGATCTGTCCCGTCCAAGAGAGCACGCCGCTTTCGGACGCAGAGGGAAGGAAGACCGATCCGACGCCCCGCAAGAGACTGAGTGGAGAATCGGGGAACTCGCCTGCGATGATCGCACCGTTCACGGGGCGACGCTTGTCAAATGCGTCCTCGACCCGCGCGATGACAGGAATCTCCAGCCCCACGGGGTACCGCGCTGGTGTGACGATCTCCAGTTGAGCCTCCGCGAACTCGGTCGCCGCTGAGTCGATCGTCGGGAAGGGCGTCCAGGGGGGCAAGCCCCATTCCGAATTGCGTCGAGCGGTGTCGCGTACGATGAACTGAATCAGTTCGCTCTCTTCCACGCCGGTCAGCAGTTCCTGTCGAACGATGGACAGCTCGTAGTAGTCCGCTCGGTTCACCTCTACGGTCTCGTCCAGTGGAATTGCCTCGCCATTCAGATCGGCGTTGGTCTCGAAGCCGTCTTCCGAACGGACGACGAACGACACGCGATTGGCGTAGACCTTCTCGTCCGATACGCCCTCAACCAAAGGCTGGGCCCGGCCGGAGCCAACGAACACCAACAGAACCAGAGCGAACGACAACCGAGAGAACCTCATCCATCTCCTCCAAGCGACATGGCTGGATAACCCGTGCAATACGCCCATTCTACCATTTGACCGCCCGAATATCAAGATCCAGCGCATGCCAAGAGCCGAACCTCCGCAAGTCCGGCTCTCGCACATTTGCTGATGCACAAAGCGGTTAGGGACGGCCGGATGAACGGATTTCCCGGGCCAGCGCCATGACATTCTCATACGTGACATGCTCCGGCGCCACCCCGTCGTCACTCAGCTCCGCCATGGCGCCGATGACCCATGTCTCGAAATCTATCGCCGTCTCGATGGGGATTCCGTACTCTATCGCTAGTCCTATGTTCCATGCCGGTAGAGGGTCCAGATTGAATCGGTACAGGGCGCGATAGCCGAGTTGCTTCACATTCGCCGGTGGTGCGTCGTTGGGTACGTACAGGGTCCACTCGATGAACCGATCCGCCTTGCGCGTGTGGGTGAGGTGATAGCCCATGTATGTCACATCATTGCCGGACTCTGCGGGCTCAAGCCCGTGCAACTCGACCGGCAGTTTCGGAAGGGGGCCTCCGAACACCAGATCGGAGAACAGCGATTCCTGCTGCTCTTCCGCCTTACGATCGAAGCTGGTCCAGCCCATGATCACAGATCCATTGCTCAGTGTGAAGCTGATCTTCGTATCGCATTGAAGGCTGTAGCGATCGCTCCCGAAGCCTGCCCCACCGCCGTGGCTGAATCCCTGCGAAAACGCCGTTTCCTTACTGTTCTCGGCCGCATAGCCCGCCGGCGCCTCGGTCGCGAAGAGGCCTTCCGGAATCTCCACGTTGTACTCTATGGTCTGGTAGTCGCTCTGAAGTTCCCATTGGCCATTCTCGGAGCGGTCCAGCATCTGGGCGCGGCGGGGCAGGCCGGTCTCTGCCGATAGCCAGAGCTTCAGCCTTCTGCCGGTGGGCATCTCGCGCTCCCAAATATCGTGACTGACGCCATCGAGATACTCCCGGCCGACCAGCGCGAAGTCCCCAATCTGTTCTACGTCGCCGAACAATTGTCCCGACATCATCTTCGCCATGTTGTAGGTCCTCAGCTTCTGCTGATACTCGCTCAAGCGATAGAATTGCGCGGACCGCTCACTATGGTTGATGTTCAAGGAATACAGGCCGTCGGAGATCCTCTCGCCGATTGTGACTCTGACACTGTTGGGGTCGATGGTCAGACCCGACCAGAGGTCGCGCGATCGGTTGTTCTCCACGTCAATCCAGTCGTGGATTTCCACCGGTGGTATTCTTCTGCCATCAGGCAGCCGGTGGCGGGGGAAGTGATTCCAGCCCTGCAAATGGATGACACGGGCCTCTTCGAAGGCTACCGGCAGGTCGGTAATCGCATAGGCCGGTGGGGTCGATTTGTCCGAGAGAATCCCCATGATGACGACGAGAGCAACCACGGCTGCTGCGGTGGTCAGCTTGGCGTATCGCGTCTTCATGATATCTCTCCACAAGGAAATGGTGTTCGACTTCTGGTCGCCATGAAGACGGTCGATCCTCTGGAGTACACGCGTCTGGCGAGTGGCCATGCCCGCATCGATATGGGCGAAGTGTCCGGTCAGATCCGTGTCTTCCCGCTCCAGATCTTGGGCGTACCTGCGGCACTCGGCGCAGGCATTCAAGTGTTCTTGGAGGGCTTGCTCATCGGCCTTGGGCAGGGCGCCCATGATCCAATCCGAGATCCGGTCCCTTGCTCTGCGACATTCATCGTTCATGGGAACCTCCTTCAGCGAGCAGGGCGTGCAGTTCGTCTCGCGCGGCTCGTATCCGCTGGCAGGCCAGCGAGTGGGAAATGTTGAGCTTCTTCGCGACGGCTCCGGCGTTCTTCTGTTCGAAGTAGTACATGGTCAACGGCAGGCGAAGCTCCAGGGGCAATCGCCCGATAGCACGCTCCAGATCGTGATTGTTATTCGTTCCTTGCGCCGCTTCGGCTGAGTGCTCGACGGTCAGTGTTCTGAGACGCTTGCGCCTTCGCAGCAGATCGAGGCACTGGTTCTTCGCAATCTTCAAGATCCACGGCTCGAACCTCCGCGTCCGACTGAGCCTGCCGATCTTCGCAAGACCCTTGAGCAGGGTATCCTGGGCCGCGTCCTCAGCATCATGCACGTTGCCCAGCATGCCCAGACACAGCGCAAAGACCCGTCGGTAGTGCCTTTCAACCAGGGCGGCGTAAGCTCCCTGGTCACCCCGTTGACAGGCACGGACTGCATTTTCATCGACCGATTTGTTCAATTAGAACTCCCCAAGCCAGCTTTCCCAATTACGACGAACACCGGATAACCCGGATGCAGAAAAGTTCGCTCTGCCCTGATGATTCTCTACCGCATTGCGCCACAGCAACAGAAGAGGCCGAACCTGGAATCAGGCCCGGCCTCTTTCGTACGAATTCGAATGGTCCAGTCTCGACGACTGTGTCCTTGGATCAGACGTACTGACGTGGGAACTTCCACGGTGCTCGGTATTCGGGGACGGCCAGGCGGGCGGCTTCGCTGTCGCCGACGATCATCTCCGTTACCGGATCGAAGCGGATGGCTCGGCCCAGTTTCATCGAGAGATTGGCCAGGCAGATCGGTACGTCGATCTTGCAGTGATAATCCGCGTTGCAACTGGGCTGCTGGCGGCTCTTGATGCAGTTGACCCATTCCTGCTCGTGCCCGGGCGACGGCGGAATCGACTTGGCCGGAGGTTCCGCGTCTTTGAGCATGTCTCCCTCGGGCACGATCTCGTGCTTTCCGTAATTGGAGAACAGCGTGCCGTTGAGTCCGTGGAAGTAGATGCCCAGCCGGCGGGCGGGCGTGCCGCGACCGAAATCGAAGGCGAAGCTGTTGACCACCGACATCATCCACGTCATCGTGAAGTTCGGGTATTGCCACAGCACTTCCTGCACGTCCGGCGCATCACCGGCGTCCTTGATGATGTAGCGACCGCCGGAGCAATACGTGCTCTCGGGGAAGCCCAACTCCAGCGCCCAGACGGGCAGGTCGATGATGTGGGGCGCCATGCCAGGGGTCCACCCGCCGCTGGGGGCCATGAACGAGCAGTTCTCATACGCGCTCCGGACGATCAGCGGGTTGTACGGCTGCATCGGGCCCGGCCCGACCCAGGCGTCCCAGTCGATCTCGGCCGGCGGATCGCTGTTGGGCGTATTGCCGATCCCGTTCGGACCCTGGTTCATCACATTGAACGTCCGCGCGACGCTGATTGGCCCGAGCTTGCCCGAGCGGATGTACTCCACCACGCGGCGGTAGTTCTCCGACGCGTGAATCTGCGTGCCAATCTGACAGATCCGCTTATGACGCCGCACCGCGTTACGGACCGCAAAGCTCTCGGCGACGTGCAGCGTCATGGGTTTCTGCAGGTAGATGTCCTTGCTTGCTTCGCAGGCGTCGACCGCCATGACGCAGTGCCAGTGGGGGGGCGTCGCGATGATCACCGCGTCGATGTCCTTGGCGGCGAGCATGTCACGGTAATCGTGGTACGGCTTGGCGGTGTCTTTGAACTGGTTGACCACCGCGTCCCGGCGGGGCTTCCAGATGTCACACGCGCCGGTCACCACGACATCGGCGTGACGCGCGCAGGCGTTGAGGTTGGCCCGGCCCATACCGCCGCAGCCGATGAGCCCGATACCGATCTTGCCGTTGGCGCCGCCCTTGGCCAGGGCGCTGCTCGGGACGAACTGAGGGACGGCCACGCCGGCGGCTCCTACCGTGGCGGCCTGGCGAATGAAACTGCGTCGTGATACGGGTTGCGTGTCGGACATCGCTTTGCCTCCTTGTCCTGTTCGATCGACCTACCTCACCACTCGCACCTTGGGTGGATGGGCGTAGGCCGACCAGACGTCGGAAAGTTGTTTCTCGTCGGCTTGGCCCGGATGGACCCAGAGCCGGTGTTTGAGCACCAGAGTCTTGCCCTTCAGTAAGGGAACTTCACGCGCGGCCGGGAAGGCCGGCATGATACAGTTGACGCCAGGGTATTCCTGTTGGGGGTTCGGATAGTCCGGATTGCTGGTGTGTTCCATGATGGTCACACCCGAGGGACCGTTGCCACCCTCAAAGATACCTGAATAGTCCATCCACATGCAGCGGGGCGCTTCCGTATCCGGGCCCGCGTGGAGCGTGATCTTGCGCTCCTGGCACTCGGCGGCTCGAAGACAGAAACCGCCATAGCCCGCCTTGGGACGCCCCCCGATGGCGACGCCATCGACCAATGCGGTCAGGCGAACTTCCACGTCGATTGCTCGACCCAGCTTGCCCTGTCGAAAGGCGCGGATCGTCACCTCCTCGCGCACGATGGCGTCCTGATCCCTCCACTTCCAGAGGTTCGTTGGCTCGAGCACGGCCAGCACGGGGCCCGACTCGGCGCGACGCATGACCTCGGGGCGAGCATGGACGCCCACGACGGCCCAGATATCGAAGACCTCATCGCGCCACCGCGTGACGGGCCAGGACCACCAGACGCCCCGGTGATGTGCGTGGTCGTGGGGATAATCATCGGTGAGCACCTCGCCGCTCAAGCCGTAGAGAGGACTGATATAGTCCCCGCGCTCGTAGCTCTCGCCCTTCGCGAAGTGGGCGGGCGTCCCTTCGGGAACCGGGACATTGCCAAAGTTGTAGCGCAATACGGGACGTTTCCTCTCGCTCACATCATAATAGTCCCCACCCTGGATCGTTCGGATCGCCAGAGCACCCGACGGCGGCTGATCGGCCACGCTCAGCCGGAAACGACGCGTTCCCTTTGCTCCCGGAGGCATCAACCACCAGAGTGTCCCAGTACCCTTGGTGTTTCGCTCAACTGAGTCGGGCACGAACTGGATGGGGGCAATGCTGTCACCTTCGGCGAATTGCAGTCGGGTGAAATCGACGCCATCGCCGAATTGCTTCCGTAAATCGATTCTCGCCGACACCGGCGCCGCCACGCGCCCGGCCGCGCCATCGGGATCGGAAACGACCAATGTCACATCCGCGGCCGCAGCGCCGACAAGGACGGCTCCAATCATGAACAGGAAAAGGGCATGGCGTTGGGGCTGCATCTTGGTCAAGTCGATCATGACGATCCTCTGCAATCATTCTTCAGGTTGCCTTGGAGTCATGAGACTGACAGATTTGCCCCGGGATTTCAACCGATTTCAGCGAGGCCCGAGAGATTCCGAGCAAACCGGCTGTTCGGTGGGCCTGGGGTTGGCATTGGGGTTCGCCAGATTGAGGTTCAGTGCTGATCCCGGTTCTTCAGGTGAGTGAACGGCATCTCCATGCGTTCCTGAGCGTACGGCGTGAAGTCGTAGGACAAACCATATTGATCGTGCCGCACACCCCAATCGAGCCCCATGGCGACGACCTCTCGATACCGCGCGATAGCTTCCTCTCGCTTGCCCAGCAGATCCAGCATATGCCCTTGCCAGGTCACTGCAACCGCCCGGTCTTCCGCTTCAGCGTTGGTCGCCTTTGCCATTCGCTCGAACACGACCAACGCATCCTCGTAACGCTGCGCGTCGTAGAGGGCGAATCCCAGCGTCAGACAAGCGTGGGCGTCTTTATCCGGTTCGGGCAATGGCATGGGGCTGAGCTTCACCGTGGCGACATGGCCTACGGGCGGTTCCTTATCGGGTGAAGCGGATCTGATCATAGCGCTTACTGTCGTAACGCCGCCCAAGGCCGATAGACCGAACTCCTGCATTGAGCAGCTATAGTCTCCTGATATGCGAGCCGTCCGGGTGATAGAGATTGCCCAGGCTATGTCGCCCTCGCATTGGACGCCGATATCCACGTGCCCCTCATATGTCCCTGGCGCCTTCTGGTGCAACTTGATGGTGTTGTTCTGAGTGACGATCTTCACGCCGGCTTCATCCAGAGAGGAGAACTCCACCTTGGCATGCACGGAGTCTCCACCCTCTATGTCCGGCGTTTCGAGTTCATGCTGCTCACGGATTGCCTCATATCCCGAGGGTGTGAAGATATCGAACGCCTGGGCCGGAGGGGTTTCGTAGCTGAGTTCAAGATCTCCGATAGCGATGGGAAGTCTGGTATCCGGGTCCACGTAGCAGACGCTCCGCATCATGGGCCACCATACCGTGTGTACCCGCCGTCCGCGGTAGGGGACATTCTCTGCGATGATCATCCCCTCCTCACGCAGGTTCTCGAACGTCTCTCTCAGCGGCCCGATCCACCGGTACGGCATCGCATCGTATGCGTAGAGAGTCACGGTTTTGCGAGGGTGATCGTATCGAGCGACTGAGTCGCCGTTTTGAATGACGAAGACGTTGGGCGGTCTGTCATGGCGGTAGCGGATCTGACGCCCGTCCGGGCCGACTTCGATCCAGCGCTCCTCCTGAATGCTGCCGGTCGCATCACGTTGCAGCACGTGAATGAACTGAACGTCGGCCATCGCCTGGATGGTTTGGTCGAGACCATAGGCGGGGGTTGATGGACCCTGCCAGATCGCAATCCACACAGCAACGATGGCGATCAAGGCCGCCGCGGGAGTCAACTTCACAATCGGACTTCTCATCATCTTCCTCCAGAGTGTGAGTTGCCCCTCCGTGGACTGTCGGTTTCTCTCTATCAGGTCGTCGAGCGTCTGGCGGTCGGTCCCGGCGTTGACTTCCACATCCAGATCCGCCTGTGCGAGCGCCCGCTCTATATCTTTCGCCGATTTCATCGTTGTAACTCGCCGTTCAAGAGTGACCTGAGTTTCTCCAGGGCGTAGCGATAGCGGCCCTTGACGGTGTTGACGGAGACGCCCTGCAACTGGGCGATTTGCCTGAACTTCATCCCGGCTCGCAAGCGCAACGTGACGACCTCCCGCTGTTCGTAAGGCAGTCGGCCCATCGCATCGCTCCAGAGCCGCAGTTCCTCACCGTAGGTGATCCATTGCTCGGGCGTTCTGGACGCCGAGGCCAGTGTCTCGGCCTCATCCAGGCTGACGGTCCGCTTGCGCTGGTTCGCGCGATTCCGATTGCGGGCGTTGTTGGCGACGCAGGTCAGCAGGTATCCCTTCAGGTTGCCGCTCAGACTCAGCCTCTCCGCCGATTTCACGAAGGAGACGAAGACGTCGTGCACGGTGTCCTCGGCATCACTCGGCTGGTTCAGCAGCAGGGCGGCCAGCTTGAGCAGGTCGGTCCGGTACTTCTGGTAGATCCGGCGCAGCGCATCGTCACTGCCTCCCTTGAACCTCCAGATGAGCACCTTGTCTTCCAGCATGCTTCCGTGACACTCCCAAGCTCAGGATTCCCGTCACCTATAACACAACTGGTCGAGCCGTTTGGGTATGGAAAAATGTGCGTTTTTCGCGGGGGGGGGCGGCAAATCGAAAAGGCCGGGCTTGGAGCCAGCCCGGCCTGAGGGCTTCGATACAGTGTTCGACCTATTTCTTGATCTTGAATGCGTACTCGTAGGTCTTGTCCTTGTCCAGGTCCTTGGCTTGGCAGTGCAGCGTGAATCCGTCGGCGGTCTTCTCGTACCGGAAGGGCTTGCCACTGAACAGGTCGCCCGCAACGCCGGCCGGCAGCGAATCAGGCAGTTTGCCGGTCCGGGCGCGGATCAGATACAGTTCGAGCGCCGTCATGATGGCGTTGTAGTGGGTCTTCGATCTTGTCGACAGCGTGCAGATCTTCTCGCAGGCCGGCACCAGCGCGACCATGAAGGTGGCGTCGGGATGAGTCTCGCACTCCTTATACAGTTGCTGAAGCTTGGCATGGGCCTGAGGGTAGGGCAACTCCAGGGCGGCGGTCACATCGGACCAGTACTGATTCCAGGCTCTCCGGTTCTTGGCGAAGAACGCTTCGTCGCCCGCGCCGACCTTCTCCAGAACCATGTCCTGAAAAGCCTTGTCGCCGAATCCCACGTTCATAACATTCGCCATTCTGTCGACCGTGATGGAGACGGCGCCCGCCTGCTTCTCCCCGTCGAGGGATGGCGCGATGGAAAGGGGCAACTCTTCGATCTGCGAAAGCTGATCGCGCAGCCAGATCAATGTCTCTGCCTCGGGCGCCGCGTCGGACAGGATCTGGGCCGTGCACTCATGGGCGATGGCGTTGATCGAGATGCCCACCAGGTGACTGACAAAGAGTCGGTCATTGATATGGTTCGCCATCTTGTGCAGGCTGATGCAGCGTCCCAGAGCGGTTCGGTGATCTCCGTCGGCCGCATTGATCTTCGCCTCGGCGAAGATGAGCGTCGAGAGTTGTCTGAGAGTTCCGTAGCTGGGGGGCATCAATTCGAAACCCCTGGAATAGTCGATGCCCCAGTCGCAATCGGCTATCTCAGTGGCGTCGAGGACGGTTCGGATAGCCTCCTTGTTGTTCTTGACGAGTTCCTTGATCTTCTCATTCAGTTCGATCGTGCCCTTGCGGAAACTATGCAGGGCATCGCCCATTTCGTCATCGACCCGGCACAGTTGCGACGCCTTGTAGTAGAGCACGGCCGCATTATCCGGCGGGTAGGCCAGGGCGCAAGGGGCTGCTAAGGATGACACGAGAATGAAGAGGGTAACGCTTGTGAATCCAGCTTTCATGGTTGTCCTTTCTCAGCTATCGCCGTTCTCCGTCAGTTCCGTGAGCAGGTCGTCCACGGATAGGCGGGGCGGGCGCGGTTTTGAATTCTTGAAGGTCTTCATGTACTGTTGTTCCACGGCTTCCAAACCGCCGCGCCGATACGCCAGGTTCAGCCCGATTGCGTTGACCGTTTCGACACGCGCCACGGCCCTGGGATCAGCCCCCGGGTGCGTCGGCTCCGGTGGGAGGTGGTGGTCGATTACGATCGCTGTAGTGATAAGGATCGCCGCGGCCAAGGCGAGTCTGACAAGCGGACGTCTGACAATCGATCTGCTTCCACTCAGGCGATGTCCACTCAAGCTGTCTTGCTTCGCTTGGTCCAGTTCGGTCAGGAGGTCGTTCAGGACCTTCTGATTGGCCGCACCGTCGCTGCGTAAGCTTGCCTTCGCCACCGACTTCTCGATTTCTCTCAACGATCGCATCGTGTGACCTCACCGTTCAATAAGGACCGGACTTTCTGCAGCCCGCATCGGTATCGGCTTAGCGCCGTCTTGGTCGGCACCTGCTGAAGTTCGGCGATTTCGCGAAACTTCAGACCGCCCTGGAGTCTCAGCGTCACGACCTCACGCTGTTCGTAAGGCAACCGCGCCAGAGCGGCGACAATTCGCTGCAATTCCTCGCTGCAGATGACCCACTGATCGGGACGCTGCGATTCCGAGACGATCTGTCGCGCTTCGTCCAGGGATGCGTGCGAGCGACGATCGCGGCCGGCGTTTCGGATACGATTGGCTACGCAGGTAGCCAGATAGCCTTTGAGCGAGCCGGTCAACTCGAATCGCTCACGCCCACGAATGAAGGTCGTAAAGGCATCCTGTACGGCGTCCTCAGCCGTCGCAGCGTCACTGGACAGCGAAATTGCCAGCCTCAGCAGATCGTCCCGATACTTCTCGTAGATGCGGCACAGCGCCTCTCGGTTGCCCCGTTTCATTCTCCAGACCAGAAACTTGTCTTCCAGCACGGCCCCGCACCTTTCGAGCATATGGATCGATCCAACTGCACCTATATAACACACCGGGGTGGCGGTTTACTCATGCGAAAATGCGTGCCGCTGAGAATTCGGCGCATGAAAAGGGGCCGGCCTCCAGGAGACCGACCCAATGTCCATTCCTCTATCTCAGCCGGGTCAGAAAGATCCTAGCTGTCGTCTCGATTTTCAAGACGCGTGAACGGCGCTTCGGTTCTCTTGCTGGCGTAGGCACTCGGTGCATAAGCCAGACCATACTGGCTATGGCTGTATTGCCCCCCGATTCCCATATCGGCTGCCTCTTGGTACCGCTCAATGGCTTCGGCCCGCTTGCCCAGCAGATCCAGCATGTGCCCTTGCCAAATGATCGCCATGACCTGGCCGCTCTGATCGCCGCCGGACGTTTCCTGCATTTTCTGGAACGCTGCCAGAGCGTCGTCATAGCGCTTTGTATCGTAGAGGGCGAATCCAATCCTCAGCAGCGTCCCGCCCGAGCCGATCTGCTCCAGCCAGGCCCGATCATACTTCGATGCGATCTTCTCGCTTGAGCGTCGCCCCCACCCCAGACTGCTGATGAACTCGCTAGCACTCTGCGCTCTCGCAGCCAAGTGGCGCTTCCACGCCTCGATTCTGGCGGTCGGAACCTCCGGCAGATCGCTCATGAAGTCCCTCAATGCTCCAAAGTACTTCTCCGGCTCATCCTCGAATGGGCTGTGTCCCGACTCCTCGAGCATTACGAACTCGGCATTGGGATGGTTCTCCCGCAGTTGCCCGGCCTTGTCCGTGTTCCAGGACATGTCCCACTTCGCTTCGATGATGAGCGTGGGGACCGGGCACCCGGCGAACGCCCCGGCCAAGTCCACCCGCTGGGCGGAACTGCTCATGATGCCGTTGAAGTTGTTGTCGTGGATCCATCCATAGAGGGCGCCCTGGGCAATCTGCTCGTGCGTGGGTCGGTAATAGGACTGACGTTTCCAGTCTCCGTTCAGGAAGTTGTTGTAGATGCGCTGGGCGGTGGACAGTCCGGCGGTGCGGCGGATCTGCGCCATCTTGCGCCGCTCGGCCGCTGAGATGAAGTCACGTTGTCGCGAGGGCAGGGACGGCCCGTGCAGTCCCGTCGAGGCGCAGGTCAGGGCCAGACCCTTGAGGCTCTCGGGGTATTTCGTTGCGTAGTGCTGAGCCAGCAGTCCCCCGTAGGAATGGCCCAGTACGACCCAACGCTCAATGCCGAGCGTTTCACGCAGGCGGTCCAGATCGTCGGCCGCCTGATCGATGCTGTAGCCCGAACCCGGTTCATAGTCCGACAGCCCACACCCGCGCTGGTCGTAGTAGATGACGTGGGCGAACTCGGCCGCCTGGGAGAAGTGGGGATGAAAACCGTGATGGGTCGAGCCGGGGCCGCCGTGCAGAAGAACCAGCGCCGTCCCTTTGCCTTCGTGCTCACAGTACAGCTCGCAGTCTCCGATGCTCACTTTCTCCTTGCGGAGGTCGAGTTGGTCGCACAGACGCGGTACGTCGGGGACCTCACGGTGGACGCCTTCCTCGATGTGGACGATGCGATCGCGCGCCCGCTCGCGGGTGCCGGGTGGCAGGGGGGGCGCCGCTTCGGTTGCACTTTGGGTCGGAGCCTCCGCCTTGGGACGGGGCGATTCGACGATTTGATTCAATTGGCCGTTATTACCATGGCCGGACAGGTCTCGGGCGGTCCCGTCGTCAAAGTTCCAGTATCCAACGAGTCCCTTCTCCTTGCCCGTCAAGGCAGTGTCCATTGCGGCCCGAATCTCCTTGGGCGATCGCGCCACGTTCCACAGACGGATCTCGTCCAGAGCGCCGTGGAAGTACTCCCCATGGCTGAATTCGGGATCACCTCTGCCGATGTACAGATCCGATTCGTCAACGAACAGCCGGCCGGTCGTGTCTATGTGATCGATTCGCGTTCCGTTCACGTACGCAGCGATGGTCTGGCCGTCATAGGTTCCCGCCAGGTGATACCACCGGTTCGCCTTGATCTCATAATAAGTCTGCAGCGTTCCGATGTCGGGCCCGGCGCCGATCTCGATCGACGGCGCGCCATCGAGCGTGCGAAATCGTAGCAGGAAGTTCTCTTTGCCGGCTGCGATGTTCTTGCGGACCAGCGAATTGATCGCGCCCTGGTCCGAGTAGAACGATGCAGCCCGGAACCAAAGCTCGATCGTCATCGCTTTGTCCAGCGAGCGCAGCGAGGGTGAATCCGGCACGCGCAGGAAGTCCGACTCCCCATCAAGCGTCAGCACGCGGTTGACGACCGGTTCCTTGGCGGCCAGCGGTTCCAATGGGGCCGCGCCGATGGCTGAGACCATCACCAGGAGACCGCACATACACAGGGATAAGATGATACGACGCGTCATGACGATTCCCTCCAAAATACATGACTGTTTGCCAGCCCTTTGCGGGGGCCATGGTTGTGCTTCTACTACGACGACTCACCTGCTGCCAACGATTCGCTCCTGTCCCGGTACTTCCCGGAACGACGGAGTCTTGCTGTCGTATGTATCGCGGCCGGATCTCCGCTGCCCGGCCGCGCTTGTCTTCTATTCGTGTCGCAACGTCACTATTGGATCGGCCTTGGTGGCGCGCCGCGCGGGGAGATAGCAGGCCAGCAGGGCTACGGCGAGCAGTAGCAACGATGCCCCCCCGTACGCTGTCGGGTCCCAAGGACTGAGCTGGAACAACTGGCTCGACAATAGACGCGCGGCTGCGACTGTGCCGAGCAATCCCATCCCCACACCAACAAGCACAGGCGTCAGACCCCTTCCAAGCACCAATCGGAGTATGTCTGTCTCCGTGGCTCCAAACGCCGCACGGATACCGAACTCCTGTGTCCTCCTCGACACCGCGTGCCATGTGATCGTATAGGTCCCCATGCCGGAGAGGAACAGGGCGATGCTCGCGAATACCGCCAGCAGGGACGTGATCAGGCGACGCATGAGAGAAGGGCCTCCGAGCATCTGGTCGAGCGTCTGGATGCTGTAGGGACGCGGATCGAATGGATGCACCACGTCCCGGATACCCGAGGTGGCCGTCGCGGTGCCGCGGGTGCGCAGGACAATCGCTGCGTTGGGATGCGGCCTCTGAAATATGGGCCTGTATACTTGCATTCGCGACGGCGCCTCAACGCCTTTGTACTTGATGTGTCGTACAACGCCTATGACCTCAAGCCACGGTGCGTTCGGATCCGGGGTTTTCATGCACTGGATGCGCCGACCAATCCATTGGCCGTCGGGCCAGAAGCGTTCAGCCACCGTCTGATCGACGACCACCACCGGCGCTGCGTCGGCGTGATCCCGTTCGTCGAACAGGCGTCCTTCGAGGAGCGGAATACCCATCGCGGCGAAGTAGCCCGGGCTGACAATCTTGTACTCGGCGCTGGGCGCCAAGTCACCGGTCGCGTCCGTCCGGCCTTCAACACAGAAGAAGTATCCCCATCCTCTCAATGGTGGGTACGCGAGTGCGGCTTCTTCGACCCAGGGCAGGGCCTGTAGTTCCTCGATAAGCTGCCGTTTCGGCGTCCCGTCGCCCGGAAGATACAGACCTCGGACCAGCACATTCTCCGGCTTGAAACCTGGGTCTGCCGTTACCACATTGACAAAGCTCTGAACCATCATCCCCGCCGCAACCAGCAGGACGATCGTCAGCGATACAACGCTCGCCAGCAAACCCCTATGGATGGCGTGTTGTCTCCGGGAGCCCAGTACACAGCGCCCGCCGGAAGCCAGCGCCTCAGACAGATCGATGCGCCCACAACGCAGCGAGGGAAGAAGGCTGCTCAGCGGGACCACGAGCACTGACAAGATCAGGGCGAAACTCAGGACGCGCAGGTCCACGCGGAAGAAGCCGACGGGCAGCATCATGGAAGCGATCATGTCGGTGTGGGCCAGCAGCTTCAGCCCGCCGACGGCTCCCAGTACGCCGAGACCGCCCCCCAGGCCGGCAAGGATGAGGTTCTCTGTGAATAACAGTCGTGTCAATCTCAGGCGTACGGCGCCCAGCGCCGCACGGACGGCCAATTCCCGCTCCCGCGCGACGCCGCGCGCGAACATCAACCCAGCAAGATTCGCACAAGCCACCAGAAAGACACACATGACGGCCGCCATGAGGACAGCAAGCGTTTGTTGCTTCCCGGCGCGCATGCGATTGCTGAGTGACTCGACCTGGATACCCGGGACATCCGCATTGTCGGAAGGGTATTGGGCGGCCAGCGAGGCTGCGATCGTGCCCATCTCCGCGCGGGCCTTCTGAAGAGTCACGTCCGCGTGGAGCCTACCCAACACGGCGAACACGCGGTTGCCCCGGTCTCTGAGCCACTGGTCGCCCCGGCCGGGGACGAGGGGAACCCACAGATCCACCGGCTCTTGCTCGCAGGCGGGATACTGAAAGCCGGGTCGTGTGACCCCGACGATGAGCCGGTCACCCAGGAGCTTTCGCCCTACGATACTCGGATCGGTGCCCAGGTGGTGACTCCAGAAGGCATGGCTGACCACAACCACCGAGGGCGCCGAGGGGCGTTCATCCGCATCGGACAACAGACGGCCGAGCAAGGGTTTCACGCCGAGGACCTGAAGGAAATTCCCGGAGACCCTCGCTGTTACGCACTCTTCCGGTGGTGCGGCACTGGCAATACTCCAGAACCGCTTACGAATCAAACAATAGCCCATCGCGTCGAAGCTCTTCGCCTGCTGCCGCCAGTCCAGGTAGTTGGGGCGGGAGACGGTGCTGTTCTGCCCTCTGTGGTCGCGTTGATGGAGAAGGACGAGTCTATCCGGAGCCTCATAGGGAAGAGGGCGGATCAGGAACGCATTGAGAACGCTGAAGACTGTTGTGTTCGCTCCGACGCCCACCGCCACCAGCGCTATCACAACGAGGCTGAATCCAGGATTCTTCGCGACCATCCGAAATCCGTGTCGGAGGTCTTGCCACAGCGTTCCCATGCGTTCCTCTTGATCTCTTGCCGATACTGTCACCGATTCTGCGTCACTGCGATTGGCCGTTGCCGACAGGGATCGACAGAAGTTCGGCGTCGAGCGTGATGTCGATTCGCCCGTCGGTCTCCAACCACTCTTCCCAGGCCGCAATAGCGGCTTCGTTCGCCTCGGCCTCGGCGTTCGGGTCGTATCCGAAGTTGCGCCCACTGACGATCCGCAGGCGGTTGATCATCCGGGCGATGATCTCTGGCTCGCTGGGCTTGACTTGGCCGTAGCGCACCATGGGATCGTCGGCATATTCGAATATGAAGCCTGCCGACGGGAGACGCAGCGCCCGCACCATCTCGGGCAAGCAGATGCGCAGGTCTTCTTCGGCGGCCTCATCGGCGTCCAATTGGGCGTAGGCCAGCGCCCGGGCGTAGTTGCAGTAGTAACAGGGATAGCGCTCGAGCATATTCAGTACCCGCGTGTAATTCTCGACCGCCAGATCGTACTGGCCGAGTTCGTACTGAGCGCTGCCTAACCAGAACCACGCCCAGTTGCGATTGGGTTGCGTTTCGACAACGGTCGCGAGCAGTTCCGCGGCCGTTGCGTAGTCGCCATCCATCAGGGCGTCAGTTCCCTGCTTGATTGCGTCACTGGCCTTCGCATCAGCACTTTTTTCTTCCAGGAGCCAATCGGGCAAGGGTTCGGTGGCGCCCGGCCGGGCGTCGACGATCGCATAGCCCTCGGGGTAGACGACTTCAAAGATCTCGGGAGATGGCTCTTCATAGCTCAGTTCGGCGTCACCCAGCGTGACCGGTAGCTTCGTTTCGGGATCGACGTAGCACTCCACACTGAGATAGGGCCACCAGACCTTGTGCGCGAGCCGACCCTGGTACTCCGTGTTCTCTTCGAGGATCTTGCCTTCCTGACGCAGGTTCTCGAAGGCCTTGCCCAATTCGCCCACCCATTGATACTGCTGATCCTCACGATCATAGAGGATCACGGCCTTCTTGTCATCGCGGTACACTGCGGTTGACTGGCCGTCCTCGATCACCATCGATGGCGCCCCGGGATACTTGGCGATCACCGCATGCGGTTTCTGTTGACGGTAGCGGATCTGAAAACCGTCCATGCCGATCTCGATCCATCGTTCGTCCCTGATCTGGCCGGTGTCATCGCGCTGGACCAAGTGCAGGAATCGGACGTTCTGGAGGGCCTCGACGGTCTGCTCGATTGCATAGGCGGGGCTGGTAAGTTTGGGGACCAGGCTGATCGCCAGGGCCGCGATGGCGACCAGCGCGGCGATCGAAGCGAGTTTGGCGGTGCGACTGTTCGTGATCGTTCTCCTTACGGCTCCCCGAGGGGAGTCCGGCTTCGTTTTCTGGGATTCTCTCTGGGCGTCCAGGACGCGGGCGAGCATGCGGCGGCGCAGTTTCGAGCCGGCGCTGAAATGGAGTTTGTCCTGGAGGATGCTCTTCACTTTTTCTTCCGGTGTCATAGTTCCACCTCGCCGTTCAGTCATGTAGGGTGGGCCTTGGCCCACCGCGAAGCTACCGATACGTTAGAACGACCCTCCATCTGGAGGGGCCGGTGGGGCAAGCCCCACCCTACAGTTCATCCGGAGTCATTGCTCCACTTCACCATTTAACTGGGCTCGCAGTTTCTGGAGGCCGTAACGGTAACGGCCCTGGACCGTGTTAATCGAGACGCCCTGGATCTTGGCGATCTCCCTGAACTTCATGTTGCTTTTCAGTTTCAGCATGAGCGTCTCACGTTGCTCGTGCGGCAGTTCCATCAATGCGCTGCTTAGCCGCGCGGCGTCTTCGGCGAAGACCAGTTCTTCGTCGGGACCGCGCGAAGCCGAGGCGAGCGAAACGTCCTGGTCTGACCGGGCCGGTCGCCTCTTGTCGCGACGGACGCGGTCTCGCACCCCGTTGACCACCGCGGTGGTCAGATAGGCCTTGAGACTGCCCCGTAGCGTGAAACCGTTGCCTGAGCGGGCGAAGCGGGTAAAGACATCCTGCACCACGTCCTCAGCTTCATAGGGATCGTTGAGCAGACCCATCGCCAGCGTCAGCAACGTATCGACGTACTTCTCGTAGATCCGCGCCAGCGCCTCGGAGCTGCCGCCCTTGAACTTCCACTTGAGTATCTCGTCTTCCAACATGTCAGGCCTGTATGGCGCCATAGAACGATCGTCTTCACCCTATATGACGTCGCGGAGGTCCCCTTAGTATACCCGGGTGAATTTTCCGCGCAAAAGAAAAGGCCGAGCCCATCTCGGACCCGGCCCTGCAGAGCGGATATTGTATGGCTTTCGCTAGTCGATGCACTCGTAGTCCGAAGGGATCTCCGGCTTAATGGCGCTCTCCTCGATATCCAGATTCCACTGGAACTTGTCCAGCGTTGACGTGCGACGGATGCTTCCATCGTCCCCGCCAGTGGCTTCGACTTCCACGAGGATGGGGTAGCCGGTTTCCACGCTGACCCACATACGCGCCGAGAAACTCTTGACCGGGAATGTGAAGTCACCGTCGCGGAGGTCGTTTGTCCCCACGCCTTCACAGAGGATACCGTCGATCGTTTTCTGGCCGAGTTCGTGCAGTTCACGGTTCAGGCCGAGACTGATCAGACCTTGAGGGTCGGTCCAGGCATCCTCGCGGTTCTGGACATCCTCATCCGTCAGTGTCTTCTTCGAGTATATCTTCTGGTTATGTGAAAGCCATATCACCGACCGCGTGGGCCAATCGATGAAGACGGTGCGGCTGAGTCGATCGGCTATGTACCAGTCCGTACGAGAGAGGGTGGGGGAGCGGCGGACGACGCTGTAGCTCCGGGGCCAGTTCTTGTGCGCCTTCTGTCCACCTGTTTCTCTCAGACGGAAGCTCACTCCATGGGATGCCTCGACCTTTTGGGCGACCTCGGCCCAGACGACGCCGGCTCCGGCGTCGGTGCTGACGAATTCGAACAGGCCCAGAACGACAGCCGCGATGACTGCTGCCGCGACAGCCAATTTGGTGATGGGATTCTTCATGATCGATCTCCTTGGAAAGGGCGGCCCGTAAGGTTCCTGCCCTTGGGATTCATCCATCGCGTGCAGGGCGTCGCCCAGCACACGCTCGTCCATTCGTTCGCTGGTCTTGTTATTCCAGCGTCTAATCGTCTTTCGTATGTCTTCTTCTGGTCTCATTGCTGGACCTCTCCGTTTAGCAGCGATCGCAGTTTGTCCATGCCGTAGCGGAACCGAGCGTGACTCGTGCTGAGCGAGACGCCTTGCAGTCGCGCGATCTCGCGGAAGCGCAGGCCCGCTTTGAGATGCAGTACGATCACCTCGCGTTGCTCGTAGGGCAGCCGGCTCATGGCTTCCTGCAGTTGGATCAGTTCCTCAGTGGCGACGGCGTCCTTCTCGGGATCGGACGTTACCGGGCTGGGCGTCGCGGGTCTCGGACCCTCCGCCCGCCGAGCCTTCGCACGTATTCTGTCGAGCGCCAGATTCCTCACGCAGGTCGCCAGGTAACCCTTGAGGCTCCCCGTCAGTTGGAACTTCTCGACCGACTGGGCGAAGGCGACGAACACATCGTGGACGACGTCTTCCGCTTCGGCTGGCTCGTGGAGGAGCCCGGTGGCGACCGTCAGCAACAAGTCCTTGTATTTCTGATAGATACGGCGCATGGCTTCCCGATTGCCGCGGCGGCACTTCAGAACGAGGAGCTTGTCTTCCAACATCGTGGGCCTGCCCAATTCACGCTCTCCTGGCGATCGTCACCTATCATAACGAATAAGTGGGCCGTCTTTACGCAAAGAGGTCAGGTTTTCTTGCGGGATCTGTCTGAGGGCAGACCGCCTCCATCAACTCCGTGTTGCCGAGCGCCGTGCCCAGTAGCGCATCAGGGGGTGCGTTTGTTGGCAGTTGCCTTGATGTCGCGCTGCAGGCGGGCAATTCGATCGCGCAGACGCTTGTCTTTGACGCCCGAGATCTTCTCCAGCACGGCTGCGACGGCCTGATGGTCAGGACTCTTGGCCAGCGGTTCGGCCGCACTAAGAATCGCGTATACAGCCTCGATCTTCACGTCGGGATCGTTCAGGTACGACGCCGATAGCCGGACGCTCTCGATGTGCTTGACGCGGCCCAGGCTCGAAATGAGCGAGCGCTTCTCGTGAACGGATACAACGGCCTTGGAGGCTCGGCGAAGCCAGGTCATCAGTTGCGCCTCGGTCGCCGTTCCCCGGTCGGCTGCGGTTGTCGCAAGCTGAAGGATTCCCATCAACGCCTGACGCCGCAAGCTCGGATTCGAGGTCTCCTCGAGCACGGGGAACAGGATGTCCATCGGTGCCGGACCGGGCCATCGACTCAGGTGAGAGATCGTACGCTGGGCGAGCTTGGCGTCGGCGTCATGAAGTACGGCGGTGATGGTTGGCAAGGCGGGAGCATACCCCAGAGACGTTAGGACCCGAATCCAGGAGTCCTTCTCCGTGCTCGTGTTCGCTGTTTTGAGTTCGTTCAGGACGTTCGCGCCGGCCCGCTCGGTGTTCTCACTGCTTCGGCAAGCGCCGAGGACGGCGCTGACCGCCGCATCTCGTGTCGATTCACGAGAGCTGCTCTTGGTCAGAGCGATCAACTTGGGCAACTCGTCCGCGCCGGCCAGGGACCTCAGGGCCTGGAACGCCGCGATGCTGACGCTCGGCTCCGAATCGCCGGCCTGTCGCAGCAACTCGCTCGTCGCCTGGCTGGCATGCCGTCTGTTCAGGAGACGGATTAGCGCCACGCGTGTCTCCGCCTTTTCCGCGTTGCGCAGGGCGTCCAGAACCTGTTTGTCGACTTGGTCACCCCGCATGCGCTCCAGCGTGGTCAGGGCGATGGCGAGTTCATCATCGCCCGGGCGGTCGTTCACCACCGCGAGGAAGGCGGACGCATCGTCGGGACCACCGATCGACGCCAACACCCTCAGTGCTGTCAGACGGACCTTTGGGTCGCCGGACCCAGTCTTCGTCTTGATGATCTGAAT
>JANQFY010000134.1 GCA_028277585.1 Sedimentisphaerales bacterium | reverse complement strand
CTTCAGATCCGTAATGCGCGCCCAGTGCGGGTTCTTCGCGTCGCCCTGATAGCACTGAATGCTCACCTGAGGTTTGTCACGACCGTCAGTTGGCTTCGGTTCGGTGCAGGTCCCGACGTCAACCCATTCGTCCTTATCGGTGAGGCGGTAGTACCCGTGAACTTTGCCATCCACAACCTTGAATCGGACCGTGACCAGGTCCTTCGCGATGGGGACGATCCTAATGGTTCGGGTGCGATCGCCCTCTTCACGTCCCATGACCACCGAGTTCTTCCCGTGCTCGAGTTCCAGGCCGATCTTCACCATATGGCTGTCACGAAAGTACCACACCAGATCGACCTGCTCCCAACGCTTCGTGGGCGAGTTCGCCAGTGTCACCTGAACGTCCGTCCCGGAGGCCTGCAACTCCTGAGCCAGAGGAATCAACAGCACGTTCTTGGCGTTGTTCGCCCCGCCCCACATGTTCCCAGGCTCGATCTTGATCTCCAGTCCGCCGTCCCGCAAGCACCAGGCGCTGGGGTTCGGGCGCAACCAGGTCCATCCCCGAGGCAGAGACTCCCCGGCAAAGGGATTCGCAGATCCCGCGCCGCACACCGAGGCAAGTTGGAAAACCAGCACCAGAACAAGAATAACGATTGAGACATGTCTCTGCTTCATAGCGAACTCCACAGGATGCAACCAACACAAGAGCGGATGAGAATCTCACGGAACAACTCTCACCAGGAGTAACCATGCGACACAAAGACTACCATATCGTCACGAAGACAGACAGAAAGAAGTATGTCGCTCCTGCACGGGGGGCGCACTTCACATTTGTAGATGCTCCTTTTCACCGCACACGGCCTGTCATCCTGAGGCTGTGCCGAAGGATCTGGCTCTGGCCCAAGACGTTGCCCCCGAGAGGAGGAAGACGCCTCATTCGTAGACCAGATCCTTCACGTTCGTTCAGGATGACAAACCGAAAGGCCGAAAGGGCAAAGCTACCTACAGACGTGGAACGCACCCCCGCGCCGACATCAATGGGAAGGACAACCTGTCGTTGACCCGACAGGCACGAGTTGTCTTTGCTTCGCCGTCAATCAGAGGATAAGATGAGTCCTCGATACAGGAAGGATCGATGGGCATGTGTGAAGAAGGGTAGCGAGTTCGACATGGGAGCCGGATGACTTGGATTGAGGAGTGCGTCTGATGCACGTTGGAGCGAAACGACTGGATCGCCGTAGTTTCATCAAGACCACCGCACTGGGCGTTTTGGCGGCGCCGTACGGCCTGGGGGCCGCAGCACCGAAAGCCAAGGGCAGGCCGAACATCCTCTTCTGCTTCGCCGATGACTGGGGCTGGCCCCACGCGGCAGCATACGGCGACGAGGTCGTCAAGACCCCGGCTTTCGATCGCCTGGCCCGGGAGGGTATCCTGTTCCAGCACGCGTTTATCTCCAGCCCATCATGCACGCCCTCCCGCAACGCCGTGCTCACGGGCCAGCAGTTCTACCGGCTGGGCCAGGGCGCGAACCTGCACAGCACACTGGACGTGAAACACCCGAACTTCATGTTTCTCCTGCGCGATGCGGGCTATCAGATTGGCCACTGGCGCAAGGCGTGGGGCCCGGGCGACTGGAAGCCGGGAGGGTACCAGCAGTCTCCCTGTGGGCCGAACTCACGCTTCTCAGACTTCATGAAGAATCGCGACAAGTCCAAGCCGTTCTGCTTCTGGTTCGGTACGTCCGATCCGCATCGTCCCTACACCAAGGGCAGTGGGCGAAAGGCGGGCATCCCCGTCGACAAGGTGCGTGTGCCGGACTTCTTCCCGGACGACGAGCAGGTGCGCAGCGATATCGTCGACTACTACTTCGAAGTGCAGCGTTGGGATAGCGATGTGAACGACGCGATCAAGCTCCTCGAAGCCGAGGGCGATTTGGACAACACGATCATCGCCATGTCCGGCGACCATGGCATGCCCTTCCCTCGGTGCAAGGGGAACCTCTACGATTGGGGCGCGCGCGTTCCCCTGGCCATCCGCTGGGGCGCCGGGACCTGGCCGGGACGCGTGGTCACCGACTTCGTCTCGACAACGGATCTGGCGCCGACGTTCCTGGAGGCCGCGGGCGTTTCAGTACCATCGGCGATGACAGGAAAGTCACTCATCCCAATACTCAAGTCTGACAACGAGGGACGCGTTGACGCCAATCGGGACTTCATGGTGTTCGGCCGCGAGCGTCACGTCCCCGCCCAGAAGATGCCCTCGATGGTGGGATATCCCGCCCGCGCCCTGAGGACCAACAAGTGGCTCCTGATCCTGAATCTGGAACCCGACCGCTGGCCGGCCGGCGTGCCGAAAGGCGCGAGCCATCCGATGGATCAGCATGCCGACTGCGACAACGGCCCGACGAAGCAGGTCATCACCAGCGATCCGGGGTCCCGATACTACGAGCTGTGTTTCGCCAAACGGGACGCCGTGGAACTCTACGACTGCGCCACCGATCCTGACCAGGTCAACAACCTGGCGGAGAAGCCGCAACACCGAAAGACGGTCGACGAACTGCGCGATCGCTTGGTAGCGTACCTCGCGCGAACGAGCGACCCGCGGTTCACCGATCGGCCGGTCAGGTTCGATGAGCACCCCTACCGGGCCGGGTACATGAAGAAGCGTTTGCAGGAGCATGGGTACCGATAGAGGAATCAAGGACCGGCGGCCCGCCCAATGGGATTGGGTAGGATTCTCTCTTGAAATGGCATGGCGCCCGGCCTAGGATGGTGGCAGCGCGGCGTCGGTCAATGGTCCGCGCCCCCTGAGATGCAGAATGTGGAGCGGTGGGCAAAGCCCACTGTATGAGAGCGTAGCGAAACACACATGTGCGTATCGACTGAAAGGTAGATACATGAAGATCCCTGCCATCCAGGAACGGATACTCTGGCTTTCCCTCGGCATCCAGAAGAACATACTGTGGATCGCCCTTGGTGTCTTCCTGGCTCTTATCCTGATCGAACGAATAGGCTTCCATGTCCCGAACCCTGGCTTCGACGCCGAGGCGCTGAAGCAGGCAGCAAGCCGGTAACTCGAAGTTAATCGCAACAGCCGTCCATCCGGCACCACTGAGGAGAATGCCGCCATGTCGAGGATTTCTCGCCGATCGTTTCTGACCGCTTCCGCTGCTGCGTCGGGAAGCTCCATGCTCGGTCTCGCGCAGGCTGATGACGTGATCCCCGGCTTCGACCAGACCCAGACCGACTACGACAGAACCAAGGTCTGGAAGCCCTTTAGCGACCGCAAGGTTCGCGTCGGCATCGTGGGGCACGGCGTGTGCAAATTCGGCCTGCAATTCGGACTCCAGCACCATCCCAACGTCGAGTTGATCGCGGTCAGCGATCTGTTCCCGGACCGCTGCGCCGAGATGGCGCGCCGAGCGAAATGCAGTAAGACGTATCCCTCGCTGGAAGAGATGGTCAAGGACGATTCGATCGAAGCGATCTACTGCGCCACGGACGCACCGGCCCACGCCAAGCACGCGATCCTGTGCATGGAGCATGGCAAGCATGTCGCCACGGCGGTTCCCGCCTTCCGGGGTGACATCGACGACGCCGAACGTCTCCTCGAATGCTGCAAGAAGAACAAGGGACTCGTCTACGCGATGTTCGAGACCTCGTGCTTCCACGACGACATCTACGCCATGGAGAAACTCTACGCCGCGGACGTTTTCGGCCGGATCGTCTACTCCGAGGGCGAGTACTGTCACCCCCATTCGATCGGGGCCCCGGCGCTGGGCTCCTACAAGGACTGGCGCAAGAAGGGATGTCCGATGTGGTACCCGACCCATTCGACGGCCTACTACGTCGGTGTCACGCACAAACCCTTCCTCGACGTCTCTTGCCAGGGGACGCCGCTGTTCGACGAGGACAAGCGCGTTCCCAACGCCATCGGGAACATATTCAAGTCGGAAGTCGGCCTGTTCCGAACCGCCGAAGGTGGGCTGTCCCGCATGATGGTGTGCGGCTCCCAGGGCGAATACCTCGAAGCCGGGCGCATCCGGGGCGAATACGGCGGGTTCAATAGGACGTTCAAGGGCGACCGGACGGGCAGCAAGCGCTACCACGACGCCATCAAGGGCGGCCTGCAGATCAAGAAGTACGCGTTGCCCCCGGGCGTCTCCCCCGGCGGACATGGCGGCTCGCACGGCTACCTCGGCGACGACTTCATCGACGCCATCCTGCGCGGCCGCAAACCGTGTGTGGATGTCATCGACGCACTGAACATGACCACGCCCGGCTACTACGCACACCTGTCCTCGATGAAGGATGGGGAAACGATGAAGATCCCCCAGTATTCTCTCTGACGGCTGGACGGAAAGTCATAGAACTGGTCGGCGCAGCCTGCCGGAGGCACCGTGCGGGCTGCGTTCGCAGGCCCTTCAGGTTAACACGACCCCACGAAGAACGCCCCTCATGGTTTTCAGTTGGACGATGCGTCCCTACCAGAGCGCTGATCTACAGGCGCCCGGTTTTTTGAAAAAGAACCGTAACGGAACCGGGCCGAACTGGACTGAACATCGAGGAAGAGTTGATGCATTTGGAATGCGTGCAAGAGCGCGATTGAATGGCGGCCTCAATATGCGGAGGACACTGTCATGGCTACGAAAAGAGGTTCTCACGGCGTACTAATCGGTTTCGTTCTATCATGCTCCCTAGTCGCGATGGGCCAGGAATTCGCCGGCGGGACGGGTGCGCCGGGCGATCCCTACCAGATCGCCACCGCCGAGCAGCTCCTTGGGATCGGGAGCGACGCCGATCGGCTCGACAAACATTTCGTTCTCACAGCCGACATCGATCTGTCAGACTACCTGTTCGATCGGGCCCCGATCGCCCCGCATACCGGTCCTTCGTGGTGGTACTTCCAGGGAACGCCCTTCTCAGGCGTGTTCGCCGGCAACGGTCACGTGATCCGGAACCTTCGGGTGGAGGGCGAACAATACCTGGGCCTGTTCGGCGATTTGGCGGGCAGCGCCGTGGTCAGCGACCTGGGTCTTGAGAACGCCTCCATCCAAGGACAAGACGCTATCGGCGCTCTGGCCGGAACCAATGGGGGCGCTGTCTCAAACTGCTACAGCACGGGAGAGGTCACGGGGAATGAATCCGTCGGCGGCTTGATTGGAGGCAACCGGGGCTGGCATCCCCAGTTCGACGTCTATGGGCGCGGCCGCCTCCGTGACTGCTTCAGTAGCGCAAAAGTCTGTGGACTCTCATACCCCACCGGTGGGCTGGTCGGAGGCAATTCAGGCATTGTCTGGAATTGCCATAGCACCGGAGAGGTCGTCGGAAGCGTGCGTAGCACAGGCGGCCTGGTGGGATCCAACTGGAAAGGCATCGTCGCGTACTGCTATAGTACCAGTGCGGTCGAGGGCGACGACTATGTTGGTGGCCTGGTAGGGTCCAACTCGGAG
>JANQFY010000005.1 GCA_028277585.1 Sedimentisphaerales bacterium | reverse complement strand
AACAGGTTTTTACCTGTTCAAAGTTCATTCCTTCGTCCATGGCGCTGGTCGGCGGCTTGGTCAAAGAAGCAAACAACTGCTCGCAGTGGGGAGCGTCTTGAACTGCCCCGCTTCCATGGCCGTTTCGACGATGGTCTTGTCAGTCTGCGCCGGTGCCTTCTTGGTCGCGTACCCCGAGATGGGCTTGGCGCCCCCGGGCAGGATGACACGGTCGACTACGTGAATAACGCCGTTGGTCGCCTTGATGTCCGGCTTGATCACGCGGGCGTCATTGATCCGCAGCGTCAGGTCTAACTTGTTTCCTTGCAGCGTCTTGGCATTCTGGAACTTCATCAATTCGGAGGACATGACTCGCCCTGCGACCACGTGGTATTTCAGAATGGCCTGCAGCTTGCCCTTATTCTCCGGCTTCAGCAGCGACTCAACAGTCCCTTCCGGAAGTGCTGCAAAAGCCTTGTTCGTCGGGGCAAAGACAGTAAACGGGCCGGGGCCCCGCAACGCCTCCGCCAAGTCGGCTGCTTCCAAGGCGGCCAACAATGTGGTGAATTGTTTGGCATGCTCGGCCGTGTGTACGATGTCAGTCAGTTTGGCCTGTTCGCCCTGGCTGCAAGCCGACGGAGCCTTGGCTGTACACCCACATCCACTGCAAGCCAATGCATTAGAGGTTCCATAGGTAAGCAACGCAATCGTGATGGCAACAATTTGAGTCTTCATGATTTCTTCCTTTCGGTATGCTCGTCAGATTTGAATCTTGGTCATGATTACAGGTCTAAATGTACTACAATCGACTCCGTCATTAATTCGTTCAAAACGTTCAGATCCGCATAGTCCTATCACGCGGAATTCGTTCACGCCTTTTTCGATTTTTCCCATATTTTCTTTCATATTGGCTCTAGATGGCCGCAAATCACGAACTAGAGGGCATTCATAGCGTATTTTGGGATAATAGATATACAGTCATAACAATCATATAAAGGCGACAACCCATGAACCTAAGGCAAAACAAGGTATATAGCCCGAACCGAGTGGCACGATCGCTCGGGGTCAGCGAAGCGACGATCAAGCGGTGGTGCGACAAAGGGATTCTATCGTTCACCAAGACGGCTGGAGGGCATCGCCGGATACCGGTGCACGTGGTCTTGGACTTCGTCAGAGAGAATGCCATCAATCTGGCCCAACCGGAGGTGCTGGGGCTGCCCCCATCTGTCGGGACCGGCTCACGAACCTTGGACCAGGCTTGCCAGCTCTATGGGCAGGCGTTGGAGCAGGGAGATGAATCCCGCTGTCTGCAGTTGACACTTGACCTGCGTTTGGCCGGCCACGACATGGCGGCTATAGGTGATCGCATCATTGCCCCCGCATTCCACAATCTGGGCCAACGCTGGGCTCACGGCGAGGCAGAGGTGTATCATGAACGGCGCGGCGTGGAAATCACTCGGCACGTACTGGCCCGTCTCCGGGAGACTCTGCCCCCCCCTGCCCCGACCGCACCAGCCGCGATTGGGGCTACGCCGGTGGGGGATCCATATAGCTTGCCAGGGAAACTGTGCGAGTTGGTGCTCCTTGAACTAGGCTGGCAGGCACGCTTTCTCGGCAGCGCACTGCCGATCGATTCCATCGCGCAGGCAGTCGAAGATCTTCGCCCTCGTGCGCTATGGTTGAGCTTCTCTAGCCTGGCGGAATCTGAGGACTTTCTTGAGGAATACGGTCGTCTCTACGAGATCTGCCGAAAGCAGTGTGCCATTGTAGTTGGTGGGCGGGCCTTGACCAGATCGGTGCGTCAGCGACTCCAGTATGCCTCATTCGGCGATAACCTTCACCATCTCCGGGGTTTCGCCCAGAGCCTCTACAAACCGAATTGAGGCCCGGCGAGTTACCGCTCACAGCACAACTCGCATGCCCTGCCCGGCGTATGTAGACGTCTGGACGCGGACCGACAAGTTGTTACACTGTTGCAGTAGCACATAGCCTTTGCGAACCACCTTTGCGTTGGTATCTAGAAGTGCAGTACCGACTGGTCTTGACGCATGTACGAGAGCCTTCCCATTATCCTGTTTGTTGCCCTGAAACCAGCGCTGGCAATACCAGCCGGCGACGAACTGCAGTTCACGCCGCCGCCCTATATCACAAACTCGCTGGGCATGAGGATGGTCTTTGTGCCGGGTGGCGAGTTTCACATGGGCAGCGCCCCGCCGAGGAGTGGTGAGAGCGTAGATGAGATCCCTCTGCACAAGGTTCGCCTTACCAGAGGGTTCTACATGGGCCAGACCGAAGTAACGAGGAGACACTTCGCCGCGTTTGTCAGCGACGCCGTGTGGGAAACGCAGGCCGAGCGAGAAGGCTGGTCGTACGCATGGCGTCGCGGCTCGTTTCAGATGGTTCGGGGGGTCTCCCTTCGAAATCCGGGATTTGCGCAAACGGACGACCATCCCGTTGTCTGTGTGAGCTGGTATGACGCGGTGGAGTTCTGTCGCTGGCTGGGGCATCGCGAGGGCAAGCGCTATCGCCTGCCCACCGAATCCGAATGGGAGTACGCCTGTCGAGCCGGCACGGACACGGCCTACCATTGGGGCGATCGACCGGAAGACGGCGTAGGTTGGTGCAATGTGGCGGATCAGTCTGCCAGAGCGGAGTTCTCCAGGGTTCCTTCGCCATCGCTTCTGTTTCCCTGGTCGGATGGGTACACCTTCACCGCGCCGGTAGGACAGTTTCGGCCTAACGCGTTCGGCCTCCACGACATGCACGGCAATGTGCTCGAGTTCTGCAGCGACTGGTATGGCCAGAACTACTACCAAGATAGCCCTGCAACGGACCCTACCGGCCCCAAGAGCGGCGAGTTCCGTGTCCTGCGCGGGGGTGACTGGAGCAGTTACCCCAAGGGCTGCCGGGCGGCCAAGCGATACCGGGACAAGCCCAGCATCCGTTGCAGCAACTTGGGGTTTCGCGTCGTTTTGGATCTTGATTAGCATGTGGTCCGACTGACCACATCGGCTGGAAACGAACAGGCGGCCGGTAAGAACCTTACACAAACAAGTGTCTGGTCTTGACCTTGCCGCGAACCTGAACCTTGATCGCACAGGAAGGGACGCCCCATGAGCCCAGGGCAAGCCATTCTGATCGGTTGGGCCGTCATGGCTCTGACAATGCTGGCGTTCTACTTCATCCAACGGCGAACCAGGAACGCGGGCATTGTCGATTTCGTCTGGGCCGCGGGCATTGGTGGGTTGGCTGTCTTCTACGCTGTTGCCGCATCAGGCGACGTTGGTCGGCGTGTCCTACTGGCGGTTCTGGCCGGTACCTGGAGCATGCGGCTGGCGGTCTACCTGCTCTTTGATCGCATTCTAGGAAAGCCGGAAGACGGCCGATACCAGATGCTGCGGCAGAACTGGGGCGATCGCGCCTCGGTGTTCTTCCTCGGGTTCTTTCAGATCCAGGCGCTATGGGCAATCATGTTCTCCATCCCATTCCTGCCCGTGGTCTACAGCAAAGGCGCCTTGGGCTGGGTGGACGCGCTCGGGTTTGGGATCTGGCTGACGGCTGTCACAGGCGAGACGTTGGCGGATCGGCAATTGGCTCGCTTCCGCGCCGATCCGCAGAATAAGGGCAAGACCTGCCAGGTGGGTCTCTGGCGCTACAGTCGGCATCCGAACTACTTCTTCGAGTGGATTCACTGGTTCGCGTATGTCTGCCTCGGGTTCGGTTCGTCATACCGGTGGGTGACGTTCCTGGGCCCGATAGTGATGTTGTTGTTTCTGTACAAAGTGACAGGGATTCCGTATACCGAGAAGCGGGCCCTGCAGACACGCGGTGAGGACTACCGTCGCTATCAGCAAAGAACCAGCGCGTTCATTCCCTGGTTCCCAAAACGGGAGATCTCATGAAACGACTGATTTCCATGATGGAACGTGGCTGGGTGCCCGATTCGCTGGTCCGCGCGGGTATCCGTGCTTTGGATCGGCGGCGGTTGAGATTGGAGCGACGCAACAGCCCCGCGGACCAGTTGCAGGCCAAGATGGAACTCGTGCAGGAGTTGCGGCGAAGTCCGGTCGCCGTCGCCACCGACAAGGCCAATGAGCAGCACTACGAGATGCCGCCGGCCTTCATGGAGATGGCCCTGGGCCGACGTCTCAAGTACAGTTGCTGCTACTGGCCGGCCGGCGTGACCTCTCTGGACGCAGCCGAGGAGGCGGCTCTGGAGCAGGTCTGTACGCGCGCCGGTATTGTTGACGGCATGGAGATCCTCGATCTGGGCTGCGGCTGGGGGTCGTTCGGTCTGTGGACGGCTGAGCACTATCCGAACTGTCACGTCCTCTCGGTCTCCAACTCCGCCCTGCAACGGGATTTCATCACCGAGAAGGCCAGACGCCAGAACCTGATGAATATCGAGGTTGTCACGGCCGACGCCAATACGTTCGAGATCGAGCGACGCTTCGACCGGGCCGTATCGATCGAAATGTTCGAGCATATGCGGAATTACCAGACGCTGTTGGCTCGTATCGCCGGGTGGCTCAAACCTGGGGGGAAGCTATTCGTTCATATCTTCAGCCACCGTGACTACGCCTACTTCTTCGAAACCGAAGGCGAAGACAACTGGATGGGCAAGTATTTCTTCACCGGGGGGATCATGCCATCGGACGACCTGCTGCTCTATTTCCAGGACGACCTGATGTTACGCGATCACTGGCGCCTGAATGGAACGCACTATCAGAGGACTGCTGAGGCCTGGCTGGAAAACATGGACGTCCGCCGAGAGGAGATTCTGCCCGTCCTCGCCAAGGTCTATGGCCCCGGCGAGGCGGAGCGCTGGGTCCAAAGGTGGCGCATCTTCTTCATGGCCTGCGCCGAGCTGTGGGGCTTTCGTAGGGGCAACGAGTGGTTCGTGAGCCACTACCTCTTCGAGAAGCGCTTGACTTGAGATGGTCTTCGGGATGCGGCGGGTTCATCAGCCTCAGGCTTGGAGTTGGGCAACCGTCGGGCCAAGAACATGAGGAATGCCAGGCCAGGCCCCCAGGCCATGGCGAGAACAACCACGTGGACACCGGCCGGCTCGGCGATGTGGATGGCGCCCAGTCGCTGGGCGCCCAAGTAGGCCGCCGGGCCGAAGAGTCCCCCGAACGCAACAGCGACAACAAGGTGTTGTTGCAGCCACCTCAGCGGCACATCCACGATCAGCGAGAAGTTAGCCCAGAGTATCAGAAGCCAGATCGTCGCCATCGGCGACGGGATCAGCCAGCGGTTCGGTGCGTACACGCCGACAAGTATCAGCAACGAATCAAGGCAGAACCCAAAGCAGATCGAGACCAACGTCACGCTTAGTATGCGAAGGACAGAACGCTCTGTGCGAGTGATGAGGTGGAAGGCCAATAGGGTCGCCACAACGGGTGCCCCCAGCCAATGAATCCCGCCGGCGGCGCCCAGAATGCAGGCAAACCACCCGATGGTCTCACCAATGACATACAGCAACGCTCTCAAGACATCCCGCCCTTCTCATGTCAACAGCTCTGGTTGGTCATACTCCACCGGGCTCGCTTGGCGATGAAGCGGCTTGGCAAAGACTATCTGGATATCCCCGATGTAGTGCTCGGCAAACGCCCCTTCGCAGTAGCTGAGATAGAACTCCCACATGCGAATGAACGCCTCATCATAGCCCAGGGCTCTGACGTCATCGAGTCGCTCGAAGAAGGCATCGCGCCACCTCCGCAAGGTCTCGGGGTAGTGAGGCGAAATGTCCTCGAGCTGGACGGCACGCAGATCGGTCTTCCGAGTGGCGGTCTCGCACAGGACCGTGACAGAGACCAGGCAACTGCCCGGAAAGATATACCGCTTGATGAAGTCGACCGTGCGAATGTGCTGGGCGTAGTACTGATCGGCAATGGTAATGGCCTGCAGTGCCATCAGGCCGTTTGGCTTGAGAAGCCTGCTGCAGTGTTGCATGAACTGCCCGAGGTATTGATGTCCGACCGCCTCGATCATCTCGATGCTGACCAGCTTGTCATAGGTTCCTTGCAGATCGCGATAGTCCTGCTTCACAATCTGCACGCGGTCCGAAAGCCCCAGTTTCTTCACCGTGCGCGAGGCCCAGTCGTACTGTTGCTGCGAGATCGTCGTACCGGTAACGCGACATCCATACCGGGTGGCGGCATGGATGGCAAAACCGCCCCAGCCGCAACCGACTTCCACGACGTGATCGTAGGGGCCCAGGTCAAGCTTGCGACAAATCCGGTCGTACTTCTCGACAGAGGCCTCGGCCAGCGTGCTCTTCGCCGTCGCAAAGACGCCGCACGAGTAGGTCATGGTCTCATCAAGGAACAGCGAGTAGAATTCGTTGCCCAGATCGTAATGCGCGTAGATGTTCAGTTGACTGCCGCGCTTCGTGTTGCGGCGCAGCCAGTGATAGAGGCGCAGTCCCGCTTGCGTGAGTCGGGCGAATCCCCCTTCCATGTTAAACATCACCGAGGCGTTGCGCACAAGGATACGGACGAGCCCCGGCAGATCGTCACAGGACCAGTCACCGCGCATGTAGGCTTCGGCTGCGCCCACACTGCCGCCCAGCGCCAGAGAGTTGAAGAGTCGATGGCTGTGCACGGTGATCGCGACTTGGGGCGCGTCCTCCGAATTGCCTCCAAAGACCAGAGTCGAATCATCTTCGAGGAGAGTGACTTTGCCCCACGTCAATCTCTCGAGCCGATTCTGGACGGCATTTCGCATCCAGCGATCTGTGACACGCTGTCCCTCGGAAGGCCGCTCGCTCGCTTGGGCCGGGCTGATCTTGTCCTTCATTGAGGGTCTCCTTGGACGGGTCTTCGTTTCTTGGGATGCACGTAGAACGGGGCGCCTTTGCGCCAGAGGCGTACTGCTTGCCAGTGAATCTTCGTCACGACCTGAACCGTCATGAGAGGATAGCGGACAAGGACGCGGCGTAGGTTGGAGCCGGTGATCGGCCTGCGACGTAGGCTCAAGGTCGCGTCGAATAGCTTCTCGTCCGCGACATAGTCCTCCATGTGGACCTGGATACGCTCCCCGGGCGTGAGAAATCGCCAATCGTAATCGACGTTCATATCGATAAAGGGCGAGACGTGAAACGCTTTCGGGAAGCGGTAGCGCTTCCAGCACCCCGGATGCTCATTCATCGGCTCGGGCAGAACGTAGCAATACCGCTCGTGCCAAGGCGTGTTCGTGATCTCCGCGACGATAGTCTCCAGCTTCTCGCCGGCCCGATCATAGCAGTAGAAGAAACTGACGGGGTTGAAGCAATGCCCCCAATAGCGCAGATGCGTGAGCAAACGAATTGGGCCGACCGGATCTGCTTCGGTGTGTTCGACAATCAACTGGCGAACGGCTTGTTCGATGGATACGGCTGGATCACCCAAATGGTCTCGTCGACGTAGGCAAGCCAGGTTGGGACGCTCGGACGACCACAGCCAACGCCCCCGGAAGACCTCCGCAAGCTCGTCCAAGTCCAGGTACATCATGAAGAGGCGGTACGTGAACTCATTGCTCACCGGCGCGAACCGGCGATGACGCACAGTCCCCTCGTAGATCGCACTATGCATCGCTCAGGCCCTTGCCAAAGTACTCGCACACGGCCAGTGCGCTGTTGACGCCGTCTTCGTGGAAGCCGTTGCCCCAATAGGCGCCGCAGTAATGTGTCCGGTTCACGCCGCTTATGTCTCTGTGACGTCGCTGCGCCGCCAGAGCCTGCGGGCTATAGACAGGGTGCGCATATGTCATTCGCCGCAAAATCCTATCTGCATCAATGATCCCCATCGGGTTCAGGGTCACACAGAACTCGCGATCCGCGTTCAGGCTCTGGAGAATGCTCATGTCATACGTGACCGCCACCGCGTCCTGCGGCTGACGTGGGATCCGGTAGTTCCAGCTCGCCCACACTTTGCGTCGTTCGGGCAAGAGAGTTGTGTCCGTATGCAGCACAACCTGGTTGTCCTGATATGGAATGGCGCTGAGGATCTCCTGCTCTGCATCTGTCGCATCCGCAAGTAAGCGCAGCGCCTGATCGCTGTGGGCGGCAATAATCGCCTGGTCAAAGCGTTCAATCTGAGCGTCCGCACTCTCGATTTCCACAGTATCGGGCGCGCGGCGTACGGACACGACCGGGCAGCTCAGACGGACGCGATCCTGGAAGGACGCCGTCAAGACCCTGGCGTATTCTCGCGAACCTCCCTTGATCACCAACCACTGGGGCTGATCGCGTACGTTCAGGAACCCATGATTGGCAAAGAAGCGCGCGAACATGCACGCCGGCATGTCTTCAAATCGAGTCGGTTCGGCCGACCAGATCGCCGCCCCCATGGGGACGATGAAGTGCTCTCGGAAAGTGCGCGAGTACCGTCGTTCGCGAAGATGGTCTCCGAGTCTAGCCGTCTCGGGAAGCCTGGCTGTTTCCGGAAGTTCGCGTCGGAAAGCGAAGATCTCTCGTATCATACGCCAGAAAGCAGGCCGCAGCAGATTGCGGCGCTGGGCGAAAAGCGTCCCGAGCGAACTGGGGCTGTACTCGAGTCCCGTTCTCTCGCAATGCACACTGAAGCTCATGTTGCTGTCTTGCCAGGACACCCCGAGGCGGCGCAAGAGCGCGACGAAGTTCGGGTAGGTCCGCTCGTTGAAGACGATAAAACCCGTGTCCACCGGGACTTGCCCGCTGCCCGAGGGGACATCGACCGTATGCGTATGTCCCCCGACGTAGTCGTTGGCTTCGAACACTGTAATGTCATGGTCGCGATGGAGCAGGTAGGCTGCCACCATGCCGGAAATGCCGCTGCCGATCACCGCGATGCGCATGTCACCTCCTGCGATTGTCCAAGCTCACTAGGGTTCCGAAGCCGTGAGTCGGTTGCTGGCTCTCTTCGCCGACGACAATGGGGTAAGGTCCTTCACGATTCGCAGCCAGGATAGCACGACCAGTACGTAGTATGTCACATCGAGTTCCCACCAGAAGAAGCCTTGCCGGGTGGCGATGGGATAATGGTGGTGATTGTTGTGCCAGCCTTCGCCGAACGTGAGCAGCGCCAGGAACCAGTTGTTACGACTGTGATCGGGCGTGTCGTACCGCCGTCGCCCGATCAGATGATCCAGAGAGTTGATCGTCGCGGTCGCATGGAAGAGAACCACGGTGGAGATAGCGAATCCCCAAACCGCCATCTGCAGACCAGAGGCACCCAGCGCTGGTGCGTAGGCCCCCAGCAGCCTCCCGACCAGCAGTAGAACGAGCAACAAGCCCAGTGGCGGCAAGATGTCGAACCGATTCAGGAAGACCAGTTCCGGGAACCGCGACCAGTCTTTGACCAATTGCCGGTTCGTGGCAAAGTACCTGGGAGTCAGAATCCAAAGCAGATGACTCCAGAGGAATCCCCTTTGGATAGGCGAGTGAATGTCCTCCGGCTGATCGGCGAAACGATGATGGTGACGGTGATGGGACGCCCACCAGAGCGGGCCGCGCTGGGCGCTGGTCGCCGCGACCAAGGCTCCCAGAAACTGCCAGAATCGTGACGCCTTGTAGGTGTGGTGTGAGAAGTAGCGGTGGTAAACACCGGTGATGGCCAACATACGGATAACGTAGAGCCCGACAGCCGCACCGACGGCAACCGGACTCCAGCCCACCCAGAAGACCAATAGGCACGCCAGATGCAGCGAGACGAACGGCACAACACGCAGCCAATCAACCCGATCCGGATCCCGCCCGGCCAGTTCCTCCGCCCCGGCTTCTTCATCGAACCAGCGGCGGATCGACATGAATAGTTGTTTGCTCGTCAACTGCGCCCGATTGCTTGTCATCCGATTCCCGCTCAAACGCGATCCATCTCAGTATTCGTCATCGGTCTGTCAGCAGTCAGTTAGACAACAGGAGTGAGTCTAACGCGTTCATAGACCGCTTCGCAAGGGGGATTCCTACAGAGTCGCCCTTCAAAGTAGTGCCGGCAAGGGCAAAACTCACAGCCGCCCGTCGAGCCATCACTCTTGGCCAAGCGATTGATAGACCGCATCGAGAGCCCGCCTCAACGTCCAGGCTTGCTGGCGGGAATCCTCCTCGCTTCGCATCTTGTCAAGGGCGCTCTGCAGTGTTGAACGGTCCTGCGCACCCAGTGTATCTCCATGTGATTTCAGCAAGGACTCGACGGCAATCTCATAGATCGCCGTGCAGGCTGAAGCTTGCCCCGCATTGAACAAAGGCACGCCGCGTCTAATGGCGAGCTCTATCACCGTCCGTGCCGCTTCTTGAGGCGTCGACTCACCCGCCGGCGGCATCAAGACACTGTCGATGACGTGAATCACGCCGTTGGATGCAACGATATCGGGTGCTGTCACCTTGGCCCCGTTCACCTTGAATGATCCATTCGTTTTGATTGTCACTGATTGGCCCTGTAGCGTCGTCGGCGTCTGGGCTCCCAGAAGGATTCTTCCAGAGACGACGTGGTAGGATAGGACAGCCCTGAGTTTGTCACGGTTCTCCGGCTGGAGAAGCTCTTCAACCATGCCCTCGGGCAGCTTGGCAAAGGCATCATCACTCGGGGCAAAGACTGTCAAAGGTCCCTCACCCTTCAGTGCTTCAACGAGCCCGGCAGCTTTGACAGCAGCGACCAGTGTCTCGAATTGTCCTGCCGCAACGGCCGTGTCCACGATATCCTTGTTCAGGGCTGAGTTCTCGCCGGGTCCTCCACTGGTGGATACTGATCCCTCCGTAGCCTTCTCCGCCCTGATCCAGTCAACCTCGAGCCGGAACGGACCGGCCTGCTTGTCCGCGAGTGTGAAGCCGACACTCTGAACATTGTTGGCCCTCAAGCGTTCAGCTCGCGTGATACGCCGGCCGTAGGCAGAGTAGTAGAAATCCTTCAGTGGAATCCTAACCTCTTGCCAAGCATTCTCTCGTGTTCTAACAGGTGCCCGATAGGATCCGGCCGTGCGGTAAGAAGAGGTCCTCAGGTTGAAGTAATACATCCTCCCATCACCTTTGACGCGAAGGGCGATCGTATCATAGCCCCCCAGATCCAGGTCTCTCGGCCGCGTGCGAATGGAGGCGAAGCCACCTCGGTTCTCCAACGAGATGCGTCCATAGAACACAAGCGTTTTGTCATCGGTCAATCGGAAGGCGCCTTCTGAGAGCCCCCCCATGACACCGTCGTTCACAGACCGCCATTGCAGGGCGGGTGACGCATCGGAGAAATCCGTCAGCGACTTTGGTTCGGACTCAAAGGCGAACGCAACGGAGACAAAGCTGGAAATGAGAGTGCAGACGACTGCCAGAACACGCGTGCCCGGAATGGTTGCTTTCATTGCCTTGTCCCCTTTCATGACCATTGTGAGAGCCGAATCAGACCTGGTTGAAGCTCACAGCATGTACCCTAGTTATACCCATGCTCTTGGTCTGAGTTCGCAAGTAGCATCTCAGCCTACCAGTTGGTCGAGCAAAAAGAAGAGCAATGTACGCGTTTTTCGGTCGATCTCTCCCAGGCCTCGTTCGTATGTCGAGAAAAAGGACTTGATGAACAATGATTTGACGGATTGGGGGTCAGTGGCCCCAGTGATTCTCAGGGAAAGGGCTTTGATTGAGTCGAACTTGGCAGTACGTAACAGGTTGGTCCAGAGAGAAGAGGAAAAGAGTCATGCAGGCGGCACTCCTTTTTCTAGCAGGAAGCTCCCTGTTAGTATGCCTATTGCTCGTGGCGCTTTCATGCAGCGCCCGTCCGCCCGTGACGGGTCTATACGAGGGACGCTTGCGTCCATGTCCAGCCAAACCCAACTGTGTTTGCAGCGAAGATCGGCAGGTCGACTCCTGGGTAGCGCCCCTAGAATTCGATGGTTCGTCCACGCAGGCCTGGGAGCATCTCAAGGAGGTTCTCCAAGAGATGGGAGGAACGATCACACGTCAGGGTGATGAATACATCTGGGCAACCTTCCGCACAAAGGTGTTCCGCTTTGTCGATGACGTGGAGTTCAGAATGGCCGCTGAGGAGAACGTCATCCACGTCCGCTCGGCTTCCCGGGTCGGCTATTCGGATCTGGGACTGAACAAACGCCGTATCGAGGCGATCCGATCCCGCTTCTCTGCCGCTATTCAGAATAGCGGCCGTCTCGAAGCACGCTAGTTGTGAGTTTCGCCGATAGGTGCGATCGTGTCTGAAGGCCCCCAAGTGAAACTGATCACTGAGCGACTGGGGAGACAATTGCAGGGTCAGGTGATCACTGACTGCAAGACTACGCGTGACAACTTGCGCGTCTTTGCCCAGTCGATCAGGGGAGCCCGCGTCGAACGTATCTTCTGCAAAGGCAAGCACATATTCCTGGAATTCTCCCCTGACATCTTTCTACAGAACCATCTGCTGATGCGGGGCCGCTGGCGAACCGTCAAGGGACGACTGCTACTCTTGCCGACCGAAATGTGGCTGGCCCTGGAGGTCGGTAACGTCACCGTGAGCAATGTCAATGGACAAGTCCTTCGTGTGCTCGACAGGGATGGGTTACAGCAACAGTTGGATTCACTGGGACTCGATGTCATGTCGGCCGAATGCTCACGGGAGAGGATTGTCGCCGCCATGCGTCGAGAGGAGGCACCTCTGGGAGAGGTGTTACTCGATCAATCCGTGCTCAGCGGCATCGGTAACGTGGCAAAGAGCGAGGCCCTGTTTCTGGCCCGCATCCATCCTCAGGCAAGGGTCTCCATACTGCGACCCGAGCGCGTGGCGAAGTTGGCTGAGTCCATTCTCTACGTCATGTGGGAAAGCTACAGAGCCGGAGGCCGGTGGACCCACCGTGTCTATCGACGGGCCGGGATGAGGTGTTACGAATGTGGAAATCGCATCGCGATGATTCGACAGGGAAAGCAGCGTCGTTCGACCTACTTCTGTCCAGTCTGTCAAATCGTCTAGCGTGGTGACTCTTCGGCCCTGGATCTCGGACCGGTGAACTTGGATCGCTCTGGGGTGTCTGTTGACGAACCGACCGTGATGATACCCAGATACCCATCCACTGTGATGCAGTCGCCCGTTCGAAGCGTCGCAGTGACCTCAGGCACGCCCGTTACGCATGGCAGACCATACTCACGCGCGATGATGGCACCGTGGATCAACATGCCCCCGCGGCGCTCAACCACGCCGGCCGCCAACGGGACTACGAAGGTCATATTGGGATCCACCGCATCGCATACGAGGATTTCGCCCCGTTTGAAGTCGAGCAAATCCTCAGGGCGTTTAATCACGCGAGCCCTTCCGACTGCGACTCCTTCTCCGGCCGGTTGGCCAATGAGTTGCCGTGCTCTGACAGCCTGTTCTGGTAGGCCCTTGGAGACACGCCTCTTGCGTGACGGTTTGAACGCGGGGTCCGTCAACGCGCGGACAAACTGGTCCACCTCGGAGCTGACCACCTCCAGTCTGGCTGCCCTTCTGGACCGGCGCTGGGCCTCGACCAGGGCTCGCAGCAGTTCGGCCTCAATACGGCCCAGGTAGATGTTGTCATCATCACGCAGTCGGTAGCTGGCCCGGGCCAGATCGAGCAAACGCTCAGCGCTGGGCCTCTCGCGCGCCGGAAACGAATCCAGAAAACGTCGGGCTAGCGTTTCTCCATCGCGGTGCTTTCTCGTACCCCTCTGATTCGCAACGGCGCCTAGTTCCTTGAAGAACGCCGCTTGCCTGTCAGCAGACGCCGTGGACATGAGCGCTCTCAAGGTCGAACTGTCGGCGCCCCGTAATACTTCAGAAAATCCATCATCGCTTCGGGAATGACCGTGCCTGCCCTTGGCCTGGTCTCGCCGCCTGGTCGTAGAAGCGATCTTCATGAGTCGGCGGTTACGCTCCACACTCTTGAGTAGCGCACCTGGCAACAGCCGCACGAACTCGTGCGGATCCTTCGGCTTGACCATGCGATTGTAGATCTGTCCAAAGAACCGGATGCCGTGGGCGAAGGGAATGAAATAATCCCAGTAGACCTGCTGCCAATGAGCGTAGACGCGGGCCCTCTCACGAATCGCCGCGACAAGCTCTTGCGTTTGCAGGAGGTCGAGGGCTTGATCGGCCAGCGTCTTTGCGGTTGAAATCATCTGTGGGATGTAGTTCGTTTCGATGTCCCGGCTTAGCGTTGTCAGGTTGTCCAGACTGCGATGGAGCGACATGTACCAGGGGCGACTGTCCTGCTCCGAGATATCAGTTGCCGTGGTTATGGGTCGCGATTGCAGTAGGCACATCTGAGGACCGCGGTACGTCCATTCAACGTCCTGCGCGCATCCAAAGATGCGCTCCAGCTTGCGAGTGGTGCGATAGACTTCTGTCACCTCGTGTTTCACGAGCGGCGCGGTCGTACGCATCTTCTTGGGGATGGGCACCACACGGACTCCCCGAGCCCGTGCCACCATCATTTTGGTGCGTGTCGGCGCCGTATGGGATCGAATGGCACCGTTTTTCCTGGCAACGGTCCACCGGTCCGGCTCGATCGTGCCGTCGACCAGGCCCTGATTCAGACCATGCACCGCCTCAATGACCGCTTTCGATTCGTCGGTGGGGCTGACCCCAAAGGCGATACCCGACCGCTCTCCCGATACGAGTTCCTGAATAATCACCGCCATCTTGCTGTCGTGAATGTCCAATCCGATCTCGGATCGGTACAGCATGGCTCGATCGGACCACAGCGAGGCCCACACCAGTTTGATGTGCTCAAGAATGGCCGAGACACCTCGGACGTTCACAAACGACTCGTGCAACCCGGCGAAAGAGGTCTTGCTCGAATCTTCGCCCAGAGCCGACGATCTGACCACGACAGGAACACGGCCGAATTCGCTCCCAATCTTTGTACGCAGCAGAGCGGAAATATCTGAGGGAAAAGCCGTGTTGATGAACAGATTCTGAATGCGCAGCGCGGTGTCCCAGATCTCCTCCCAGCGCATCTGGTCGAACGGCTTGCGTTCATACTCCATGACGATCCGCGCCCGCAGTCCCGTCGCGTCCACGAAACGATCATATACCAGTGCTCCCACACAGATCGCCTTGGGCACGGCCAGCCCCGTACGGGCTATCTGCGCCAGCGCGACGGCCTTGCCGCCCGCAGTCGGGCGCGAGGCTTCGTCAATCTCCGAGAGTCGCAGAACGGTTTTCATCGCTTGATACGCAGTTCCGTAACGTTCTGGAATCGTTCGACAATGAAGTAGCGCTCAACGCGCATATCCAACACGGCACACGTTGGGGACCAGACGAAATCCTCCAGTTGGGGATGCGTCTCCACGTAGAGGCGAATGAGCCGACTGTTCTTCGCCTTCCTCAGTTCCTGCACAGCACCGACAGCGGTCGCTGCCATCGCCTGGCGAAAGTCACTGGCCCGATTCGACCGATTGTCGATCAACATGGCAACCTTGGCATTCGCGGTCAGATTCGCGTATTTCCGGGTAGGACGTGGCGTAGCGAACACGAGATGCGAGGAGTCGTCACTCGCTGCGAACGCGACCAGGCTTGCATACGGCTGTCCTTCACCACAGGTGGAAAGGACGCCCAACTTCTCCGCAGACAAGAGCCGCGCAAGCTTCTGTTCAAGATCACTTCCGTTGGCCATTCTCATGGTCCTTTCGTTCCGCCCGTGTAGTCGGACAACAAGTTGTCCCCTAGTTGGAGATATTCCCGGTTGCGCGTCGAAGAACCGACCTAGCGAATCTTACGAAGATGAACCCGGCCTGACAGATGTTGGCAATCAGAGCGGTAACATAGAAAGCCGCCGCATTGCCGGTATTGAAACCCAGGATGATCGCCACAAGGCCGGCCTGCTCCACTACTTCCAGGGCAGAGACCAAACCGACAGCCAGACGGTCGGGAGGGAAAGTCCCTCGTACTGGCTTGTAGGCACGGATGAAGGAAACAATGATGCCGTTGTCGAAGATCAGGAAGATCAGAGCGGCCAGCCGATACGTCAGCCCAGTGTTAAGGCCATACCCGGCAAGGCCCACCGGAATGAGGGCGGCTGCTACGCCGGCCACACTGCTGCCGATGACAAGCTGCAGTCGAAGCAAATCATGAACCGCCTCAGCCGATTGGCTGGAACCGGGCCGAATGACGCTCACCAGGGCAGCAAAACCCGCAAAAGCCGCCGCGATTTCGGCCAGAGTGAGAAGCGCATCCGTGTTTTCCAGCATAGGCTCATCCTCGGGTCAAACGTACCCCATCCGATAGTCTGCTTCGCTATACGTTCGGATGTGAGAGAACATTAGATATGACCCGGCTGCTGACTGTCAAGAGTTGTGGTGCGCGGGAAAACACATCCCCAGTAGGACATCAGGTGTGGGCAGGTGATCTGCCGATACCTGCCATTCTCATCAGTCCGTGTCTCTCGGGTGCGCCTTTCTCGTGATGCCGAACGGATCTCCTCTCACAGGCGTTTGCCCTTGAGGGTATCGGCGCCGTAGCCCCAGCCTTTGCAGGAAGGCACATCGACCAGGATCAGAGAGGAGGGCCTCAGCGCCTTGATCAGGACGGCACTTTCCGCATCGATGCGGGCCTGATCCTTCTCTTGGATGGCTTGCCCGTTGATTTCAAGCGCTCCCGTCGTGGCGTATACGAAGATGCGCCGTGAATCGGCGGTCTCAAAGGTCACGTCTTTGCCCTCCTCCAGATCCGCCAGGTAGAGAGTCGCGTCCGTGTGGAACGTGACCGTATCGGGCAAGCCCTGCCCCGAAGCAACAGGCAGCATCTTGTTCGTCCACTCAGCCGGGTCGAATCGCTTCTGGTCATAGCTGGGCGACAAACCTCGCTCATCTGGGAAGATCCAGATCTGGTAGAAGTGGACGGGTTGATCCGCCAGGTTGAACTCCGAGTGGGTCAACCCCGTCCCCGCAGACATCCGTTGGACGTCGCCCTTCTGGATGACGGATTTATTGCCCATGCTATCCTCATGGGTCATCTCCCCTTCCAATACGACGGTGATGATCTCCATCTCTTCATGGGGATGGGTCGGGAAGCCTGTACCCGGCTCAACCACGTCGTCGTTGAAGACGCGCAGTGCCCCGAACTGGATGTTCTCCGGATCATAGTAAGACGAAAATGAGAAGAGCCAGTACGTCTTGAGCCAGCCGAAATCGGAGAAGTGTCTTTGCTCAGCAGGAATGATCTTGATCATCGCGCGTCTCCTTGTCTAGAGTGAAAAGGCTATCTCCTCTATCGCCTTGCGCTGGGAGATGTCCTCCTCCTCAATCTCGTCAGCAGGGGCGCCAACGGCCGCCATGAAGTTGATCTGGTACGCTTGCCCCAAGCTCAGACACCGGGCTGCCGCCTCGTGGTCAAAACCCGCCATGCCATGTACAACATAGCCCCGTCGAATGCCCTCAACGGCCAGCGCCATCCACGCCGCGCCCGTGTCGTAAACGTGACTGCGCATGGGACGATCGTTGTGATCGTATGTCGTCTTGGAGACAACGATCATCAGGACGGCTGCATTGACACACCATTGCCTGTTCTTCTCCACGAGCAGGCCAAGGAGGTCTGCGAATCGATCGCCGTCCCGCAGCGCATAATGAAAGCGCCACGGCTGATTGTTAAACGCCGACGGCGCCCAGCGGGCCGCCTCGAACAGGGGCTGGAGGTCTGCCTCGGTCAGCGCTTGCCCCGTCATAGCCCGGGGCGACCAGCGATAGACAATCTCGTCTAACACACCAAGGGGATTGCTTCGTCTGCTCCGTGCGAAATCGTGTACGTTCATGCCAACTCGCTCACATTCTCTCTGATCGGAATCACTGTACACCTCGATGCCGTCCCAGCAATGCGCCACCAGTTGATTCGTATTCTATGGGCCACCGGCCCACCTTGTCAAAGTCCATCGTGCGTCTTACAGAAGACGCCCAGCCCGCCCGGGCGACATCTAGACCGAAGCCGTCAACGGCATCGAGTAATGCGCAAAGAGCCGTTCCGTGCTGCGCAAAATGATACGGCGCCCAACGGCTTCCTGGCTATAATGAGACCGGCATGGGAACAGGCCGGGCTCTTTCCCTTGGCTGCCCTCACCTGGCGGGCTCTGGTGAAGTACTATCACCAGGACGACGACCCAGGAGCGAAACTGAGGAAACCGTATAGCGCTTGTTCGCTGTGGCTGAAACAATGGTGTTCGGAAAAGGAGACAGGCATGAATCGTCGGGAGTTCTCGAAAAACAGTGTTGTCTTTGGCTTCGGTGCCCTGGCAGGTCTCTCTCAGGGCGGCAAGGCGAGCGCTCAGCACGCAGCCGGAGACTACTACGAAGAACCCGCGAAGAAACTGCCAATAAGGAAGTTCGATGTGGTGGTGGCCGGTGCCGGCACGGGAGGTGTCGTGACCGCGCTGGCCGCGGCACGTCAAGGCGCCAGGACGGCGCTGATTGAAAGGAAGGGGTATACGGGCGGCACTGTCACCGAAGGCGGCACCGCACTCCACAGTTTCTACAATCTTTGGAAGGCCTTTCCCGGCGTGAAGAAGCGTCAAGTCGTAAAGGGCATCCCGCAGGAAATCATCGACCGCATGCTGGCCGTAGGCGGCTGCTCGGGACATGCCGAAATGCTAAGAGGCTACAACTATGACTCGGTGTGCACGGCGATCGACACGGAACTCTACAAACTCGTCACGATGCAGATGCTTGACGAGGCCGGCGTCTTCCTGGCCGTCAACACACGCCTCACCGGCGCCATAGTGGATGGCGACCGTATCAGAGGGGCCATCGTCGACAGCCGGTCCGGCCGAGAGGCGTTCTTTGCCAAGGCCTTTGTCGATTGCTCGGCGTACGGCGACTTGGCCGCCTTCTCCGGAGCCGACTTCAAGGTACCCAACGATTACGCCTGCTGCAACAGCATTGGCCTTGCCAACGTGGACCTGGAGGGATACATTGCATACCTTGAAAAGCACGGCGGGTCCAACCAGATTGCCTATGGCATCCGCAGCGGCCAGCCCAACAAGGTCGTACGATTCAACGGAGGGCTCGGAGGTGCGTTCAGGGATGAGGCGAGGAAGATCGGCATGTCCTCGATGATAACCACCGTCCACGACAACTACTTGATGTTCGTCAAATGCAACTTCAAGGTCCCGGGCAGTGTCATCAGTCGGGATGACATGGCAAAGGCAGAACTTGAAGTGAGGAAACGCCAGGCCAAGGCGGTGGAGCTGTTCAGGAAGCACGTACCTGGCTGCGAAAAGGCCTTTATGGCTCGGACTAGCCCGACGCTGAACATCCGCCGCGGCAGACTCATTACCTGCGACTACGATATCAGCCACGAGGATGTGATCGAGGGCCGGCACTTCGATGACGATGTGATGGCGTATGGCTTCCACGACAACGCGCCACGTTACCAGGTCAAGAACGGCGGCACGTACGGCATCCCGTATCGGGCCCTTCGCGCTGCCGGCATCGACAATCTGCTCGTCACGGGCATGATGATAACCTCTGATCACAGGCCCCACATGTCCACCAGAAACACGGTGTGCTGCATGGGACAGGGCCAGGCGGCCGGCACGGCGGCAGCTTTGTGTGCCCAGAAGAACTGCGGGACGCGTGACCTGCGCTATGGGGATTTGCGTACGGCGCTCGTCGAAGACGGTGTCTACTTCGAAAGTTGAGATCGCGACGATACGGGCGCAGACCTGCTACCCGATCTTCGAAGGAGCGCTGCCCCCTACAGCATGAAAACCGTCACGTCAGGCTCGGATGGACATTGACACGTCCAAGGCCTACCGTGATCACGAATCTGTGTCGAGTTCCAGAGTCACCTCCTGTTGGGCAGGTAGCGTGACGATGAGGCATCTTCTGGTGTTGCCCCTTTCCACGGCGGCACCGCCCTGCTTCACAGCAAAGCGGGCTATGTCCACCGGTGTTTCCAGTGAGACCGTCTGTTTTCTGGCTGACACAAGAGTGATCGCGATTTCATCCGGAGACCATCGGAGATTCTTGATCTCGATTTGACCGCGGCATAGGACACCTTCGATCGTACCAGTGGGCCAGGCCTTTGGAAGCGCAGGCAGCAGCTGAATCCGGCCGGGCTCGGAGGCCGCCAGCATCTTGATGATCACGGCCGGCATGCCGCCGCTGATGTCCATGTTGAACAGCGAACGGTGATTGTGCATTGAGGCCAGGTTGTTCAGCCAGAAGCGGTTCACCAGATGCTTGAGGCAATGGTAGGCAATCTCTCCTTCCCCGAGACTGGTGGCTGCCTGGCCGAGTTGCACCAAACCAAACGACATGAACCCACGCTGGTTGTTCTTCCAATGCCTGTCGAGTTTGTACTCGATGCTCTTGCGAAAGGCCGCCTGCAACTCAGGGCTCTGGGCGATCTCTTCCGGCATACCGTCAAAGAGCGGGTAGAGCTGCGAGGAATGTCGGTGGCTGTCTCGGTTTTCGAGCCGGGGTGTCAACCACTCCTTGATGATGCCGTTCTCGTCGATCATGTACTCGGGCATCTTCGCGAGCATTTCCTTCCAGAGGGAGATCTTGTCCGCGTTGCATCCGAGTTCGTGGGAAGCGGCAATCGTGTTGCGCAGCAGTTCCTTCGCCACGGCGACGTCCATCGTAGCGTTGAATGATGCTTGCGAATTCGAGTTGCCCGGCGTGTTCTCCGGCGATTGCGTAGGCGAGAAGACCCACTTTCCGTCTGGCCCCTCGTACAAATAGTCCTCGAAGAACACGACCGCCTTCTCCATGAAGGGCAAGGCGTGCTTGGCGAGGAATTCACGGTCGCCCGTGTAGAGGTAGTAGTCGTAGAAGAAGTGGGCGGCCCAGCCGGCGCCGCCGACCCACATGCCGCCAGCGAAATTGGGGTTCAGCGCGTTGTTGAAGCCGTGGGTCGTCGAACGTGACGGCAGCACGACGCCGCGAGCCCCGAATAGGTGCTTCGCGTTGATCTCCATCCAGGGAACGATCCATTCGATGTAGGACGTATAGGCCAACATGAGTTCGGGCATATTGCCCATCAGGTTGGCGGCGATGGCGGACGGCACATTGCCATTGTGCGTGAAATCGCTGGCCCAGCCGGGAACGTACGTCCCGCCCCACAGCCCCTGCAGGGTCGGGGGCAACTCGCCCGTGCTGGAGATGATGTTGTAGCGACCGGCGTCGAACTCCTTTTCGATCAGCGCCCGGTTCATCTTCTCGTAGCGTGACAGCTCCAGTAGCTCCTCCGTGGTCCGCTCATGGTCGGCCCCACCGCCAAGGTCCAGCCGCATCCGATTGAACATCTCGCCGTGGATCTTCGCGTGTCGACCCAGGAGACCGGTGTAGTCAGCAGGAAGCTCCCCAAGGGAGTGCTTCATTTCCTCCATCACCGATTTGTCTGGATCATGCAGCAAACGGATATCGACGAACAGGAGAATGCGGTCGGCGCCGCTGACATGAAGCACGCCACCATCCTCCGGCTCGCTCTTGCCCCCCACCGCCACGACCCGTACATGACTCTCCAATGCGTGGATACTGCCGGGATAGGTCTTGGTGAACCGGTTGCTATAGGTCAGCCAGGAGTCACCCGCCGTGCTCTTGATATCGGAAACGTGTTCCTTGAAGACTTGGTCGGAGCGTTTGTTGATGTCGGAGTCCGCATTGAACTCGTCGCTTGGTTCTCGCGGCTCCAGCGCAATTCGACAGTCGAGTTTCCCTTTCGGTGCGGTGAGCAACAGAACGGCTATACCGTCCGCGCGAGAGACGAACATGCGGCGCTCGAAGATGCCGCGGTCGTCCGCCCAGTGGACCGTTGTCTCGCCCGTCTGGAAATCCACCGAGCGGGCATAGTCGCGGACCGCGCCTTTCGGCTGCGTGCGAATGGTCAGATCGAACGCCGGAACATAGTAGTCCGGGTACATGAAGCCGTCCTGCCCCGACAGGTTCGCTTGGAGCGTGCAGGCCTGTTTGTATAGTCCCTTGTCGATGAGCTGCCGAATTTCGAATAGGCGAACCGATTGATCGGGAGGCATGACCGGGGCGCCCATCGGCAAGAAGAGCCGTTCATGGGAGAAGATCACCCTTTCGTTCAGTGGGCGGCTCAGAGCGTTGGCGCCAATCGTGCCATTGCCGCAGATGAGCCCTTCCTCCCACGTCTTCGCCGGTTGAGAACTGATGAATCCGCGGTCTGGAACCGGTATGGACGCGGCTGTTGCCGATGAAGTCACCTGCAAGGAGAACATCGCAGCCAGGAGCATCGTTGCCAGAGAACAAGTTCGGTGCGTCATGAGTGTTTCCTCTCTACCTTCACGTTTCTCGTTGCGCCTCATCTTACAGCCTGGCTGTTATCTAACGGCGTTTCAGTGTCATCTCGAACGGCTCGGCGGCTTGGTGCTCGATCCAGACGATCAGGTCCGAGTCCTCCAGTCCATGTCGGCGGCCGACTCGGAATCCCGGGCCCTGGACAGTTTCTTCGTCGTCGATCGTTAGTGTCACACCGGAGGCGCCCCAGCCGAGGATCACTATCGCCGGGTTGTACACGGGACTCTCCTCGCTGGCCGCGACCTTGATCGTCAGATCACGGGTTGAACCGTCTGTGCAGTCCACCAAGAATGCTCGTTGACCCCGGTCGTATCCACGCTCTTCAAAGCCCTCGCTCAACTCGAGTCGGGGCGGATAGTTCCAGCTTCTGGCGACCGTCACCAGCTTCTCCATGGGCAAGTCCGTCATGCCGTAGATACCATTCCACCAAGTACGGTCTCCCTCTTGGTGGACCGGCGGCGACGAGATGGGAAAGCCAAGGAAGTGCGTGGGCCGATCGGCCGCCTGAACCGTACGACCATCGCAGCGAGCCTGGCCCACCGGCCAGTGGTTGCACGCGCCGGGCCGTTCGTAGCCACGAATGTCCCGGTCTCTGACATAGTGCATGCGATTCCCGGGTTCATAGATGATCACCGGATCGTACGGAGACCGGAAGTTATAGCGTTGGATCGTCAACTCTTCCGGCACGTTCTCCAACTTCTTCGCTGGATTCTCGTCGAAGCGAAGTGTCAGTTGTTCGCCCTGCATGTTCGCCACCGTACAGAAGTCCTTCTCGACAACGTCGTTGTTGTACTGGTCGGGATTCGTGAACGGGAGCGATTCCTGAAACTGCCGTGGGCGGCCGAGCGTTCCCGTCTTCCAAGTCGGCTTGCGTACGCCGATGGCGTCAGGATAGATCGTGTAATACTCGTCCACCCAGCAAGCCCGGCCTGTCTTTTCGTCAACGTTCCAGAGGTTGTTCTTCGAACTGACCGGCGCGTACCGCCAATGGACAACCGTTCGGGCATCGTGGCTCTCGACTATCCGCACATGGCTGTAGCGACACAGGCGATCCTGCATATGCTCGAAGCAGCCGTCCGTATCGTCCTTGCCCGTCCTCCAGGCCTCGACGCTCTGATCGGCCATCCACTGATCCTGATCGGTGACCCAGGCGGGTGAATAGCGGCTTCCTCGCCAGAAAACCACCCGCACCGGCGTCTGGTCGAAACGGATCAGCACGTCGGGATGCTCATCAACGCGCCACAGCGCATCCCATTGCTCATAATAGTCCAGTTTGCAGTAGACGGCGCCAAATCGCCCGGGCCCCTTCGGCCCTGAAGGCATCCGACGCGGCTGGATTTCGCAGTCGCGTACCGGAGTCGCGGCAGAAAACGTCTGGGCGACGTCCGTTAGCGAGATCGCCCGGTTGTAGATCTTCAACTCGTCGACCGCGCCGTCGAGACACCAGAATGACGCGACCGTGCCGTGTTCCCGGTGGATATTCGAAGGCTTCGTCAGCGCGTGGTTCGTACCGATGCGCAGATCGACATCCGGGGCGAAAGTGACCTCCCCCTTCAATTTGAGTGTACCGACGCCTCTGCCATCAGCAAAAAGCGTGATTCCCGTGCCAACCTCGAACGTGGCAGCGATGTGGGTCCATTTGCGCAGTGGAAACAGCCAATCTTCACTAGCGATACTGTGCCACGCACCGTCGATGGCGACCTGGAGCCGGATCTGACCGCGCGGTCCAACGCTGAAGGCATAACCCGCCTTCTCGTCCCGTTGCTGCGTAACGATCGGGCACCAATTCCAGGGATACGCTCCCTGAGCAACCCACGCCTCGACCGAGAAATCGCCAGCCAGTCGCGGCGCCTCGGCGGCTGGCCGATCGATCACAGTTGTGAATCCGTCGAACAGCAGCGCGTTTCCAACTGAACCGCGGATGGACTTGAAGTTGCCCTCGACGCGGTCATTCTGATCGGCGGCACCGTCGACCACCACGCCATCGGCAGCCGAGTCAAACGTCCACCAAGCCACCGGGCCTCTGCCGAAAGCGACACTGGCGGTCAGAACTGAGCTGATGTAGAGCACCAGCGCTGAGCCATTGAGGAATCTCGAGGAAAGCATGCTCATGTTGAGTCCTTTGTTTGGGTCAATGTAAGATCGCGTATAGTACGCCCATGATGACGAAGAGGATCGCCGCCATGACCCGGGGATCGGTGAGGGCGCCCTGCATCTTACCGCGCAGGGCGTCGAGCGGCCGTGTCCAGCACAGGTCTTCGATCTGCTCGCGGGTCGGCGCCGGCGTGGCAAGACTAACGACGAAGTAGACCGCGCTGGACATCAGGAACAGATACCAGCCGACCTGCATGAAGGGAATCCCCAGCTCTTTGGCGATGAGCTGCTTGTCACCGACTAGGGGAATGTCGATTGCCAGGTACACAATCCCGATGATCACGTTGAACAGCAGCGCTGCCATCGCCCCCTGCTTGTTGCCGCGCGGCCAGAAGACGCCCCAGAGAAAGACCGTTGTGATGCCCGGCGCAAATGCCATGGGGATCTTGTTGATCGCCTCGAAGATACTGCCGAATTTGCCCCCCTGGGTAGACCAGAGCATAGCGAGCACGACCACGACGCCAGCCGTGACGCGGCCGATCAGCACCAGCTTCGCATCCGGCGTCTGCGGGCGCAGGCGTTTGACGATATCCTCGGCCGTCAGGGTGGCGATGCTGTTCAAGGCGGCTTCGATGGTGCTCATCAACGCCGCCAGCAGACCGGCCGCCATCAATCCCCTGATACCATTCGGAAGCAGATTCTTCATCATGACCATCAAGGTGGCGTCGTTATCCGTCCCGATCGTGTCCTTATAGAGGACGTAGCCGATGACGCCGGGCAGCACCATCAGGAAGACCGGCAGGATCTTCAAGTAACCGGCAAATATCGCGCCGTCACGACCGTCCTTCTCGGTCTTGGCGGCAAGCACCTTTTGGACGATGGTCTGGTCGGTGCACCAGTACCAGATTCCAAGTATCGGGTAACCGAAAAGGATCGAATACCAGGAGAACTCGCGCAGGGAGAACCTGCCGGGCACCGCCGCGTCCGTGATGGGCTGAATCATACTGAGTTGATCCGGGCGGCAGGCCGCCTTGAACTGGGCCCAGCTTTCGATTCCCAGACCGGGCAGCGCACGGAGTCCGGCTACAGTCAGGATCGCCGCCCCGCCAAGTAGCAGCACGGCCTGGATGGCGTCGGTAACCATGACGGCCCTTAACCCGCCGATGATAGTGTAGACGGCGGTAATCACCGAGATCCCGATAATGGAGTACATATAGGGGATACCGAAGAAAGTTTCCAGGACCTTGGCGCCGGCGTAGAGGCTGATTCCGATATGAACGAGCAGCGCGGACATGATGAAGATAAATGCCAGAAACGTTCGGGCGCTGCTGCCGTAGCGCTTCTCCAGGTATTCCGGGAGGGTGTTTATTCTGTTGCGAAAGTAGAACGGGGCAAACACGATCCCCAGCAGGATCAGACAGAAAGCCGCCATCCACTCGAAGTTGCCGATGACCAGTCCGTCCTTGTACCCCGAGGAAGCCAGGCCGACAAGATGGATAGTCGAAATGTTGGCGCAGAACAGCCCCGTGCCGATGAGGGGCCAGCGCAGCGACCGCCCCGCCAGGAAGAACTGATCCGAGGACGCGTGTCTGCGGTAGCCGGCCACAATGCCAATCAGCATGATCCCCAGAAGGTAGGCAACGACAATGACGGTGTCGATCACTGAAATACTGCTGTTCATATCCGTTCCGCCTTCCTCAATTCTCCGGTTCCTGGCGGGCGACACTTTCGGCCAGCGCCTTCATATCCGTATCGGGCGTTCCTACGAACACCGTGTTGTTCGCCACCACCACGACTGCGTTGTCACATGCCACCACCACGGACTGATCCGTCTGATTTAGTATTCGATTTCCAGTTCCCTTGGCAAGGGCTTCGCCCGAAACGATGTTCGCCCCCTGCTTCGTCCCGGTTCTCTCGATCAATGCGGCATGGGTACCCATGTCTTCCCAACTGCAGGGGAGCATGATGGAGCAAGCCCTATCCGTCTTCTGCATGACCTCATAGTCGATAGACCCTCTGGGCATCTGTGGGAACAGACGGCTCAGGACCTTCTCACGTGACGCGGTGTGCCAGGCGGCGCCGAGCTCCTCAAGAAGCGGCATGGCTTGGGGCAGGCACGCACCGATTTCTTTCAGGATCGTCTCGGCCTTCCAGGCGAACTGCCCTGAATTCCAACAGTAGCCGCCCTCGTCCACATACCTCTGCGCAAGAGCCAGAGCAGGCTTCTCCGTGAACGCATCGATCGTTCTGACCTCACAGTCCTGAAAATCCTCGTTCTTGCCCAGCTTCTGCCACCCAACTTGCGTATTGGCCGAAATGGCTTCTACTCCGAAGGCAATTAGCTTCTCGGGATGTGACTCGAGGAAGCGAGCCGCGTGAGCCATCGCCGCGTTGAATCGATCGGCAGGCTCGATGATCTGGTCCGCCGTCAACATGATCATGGTGGCCGACGCGCATCTCTGCTTCAAGACGGCGGCGGCCAGCCCGATCGCGCTGGCCGTGTCACGAACGCAGGGTTCATAGATGAAATTCTCAGGCGGTAGATGCGAGAGTATTTGCTGCGTCAACTCCCGATAGTGGACGCTCGTCAGGATGACGATACGCTCGTCGGGTATGTGCCCTTTTAACTTCTCAACGGTCAATTCGATCAGGCACTTGCCATCAAACAGCTTCAGCAAGTGCTTCGGGCACTCCCGGGTACTCAACGGCCAGAGCCGTGTGCCGGCCCCACCGGCCATGACCACGGCATAGCAACACTCATCCAACATCCGCTTCTCCTAATCCAGATTGACCTTCACCTGGAAGCCACCTTCAACGGGTTCCGAGGAGGCCACATAAATATACCCCACCCCGCAGCCCGAGGGCATGGCGCCCGCATACCGGCGTTGGTAGTGGCGCAAGTGCTTCATAACGGGAACTTCGATAGTGGGGTGTTCGAAAATGGCGGGCAACATCTTTCGCCAGGCACGCGAACACAGATTGAACGAGGCGCCCAGGGCCGCCACATCCCGGTTCTTGATCGCGGCGAAGCAATCCCGGCCCGACTGGCCCAACTGGCTCACGACGTTGCTACTGGCGAAACGCCCCCCGTCAAATGGATTGTACCCCTCCGGACGCGGCCCCACGCAGTCGACTATCCAGAAGTTGCGTTCGAACCACTTCGCCGTGCGCCGGTCCAGGATCGAGGTGACCTTCTTGGGGAGCACTCCATTGTGATGCCTGAAATCATAGTGCAACAGGTTGAACCCGGGATAGACCGAGCCCCAGGCATCCTGGGAGCCTCCGATGGGTACTTTCCGCTCATTTTCCCAGTAGTACAGATCCGAAGCCAACTTGTAGCGATCGATGCCTCCGGGAACCCCTTTGGGATACTTCTCCATCAGGATCTTCCGCGTGCTGGAGCAAATCCCGCATCGATCGTGGAAGGTAACCGTCGGTTCTATCTGAACGACAACGACGTATCCGTCAGCAAGGAAATTGACAAAGTTATGATCCCCCCATCCGCCGGCGAGCGCCACACGGTAGGGATACGCCGCATTCATCTTGGTACGAGACTGTTTTCCCATTCGTATTCCTTCATCCCCTTGGACGTCCGTCCGGAAAATAGAGGTCGATAATCTTCTGCAGGGCGGCCTGCCCGGCCCGTCCGTGCGATGCATCGTACTTCGGCAGCCAGACATGATACCAGCCTTCCCCGTACAGTGGGTTCTTTCCTTCGCGAATTCCCCTGGGATTGACAATCTCGGCGTGTCTGGCGAACTCGGCATTGTTCATCGGTATCAGGGTCTTGTAATGGAGGAGCCGATCATAGATCAACGGCGACGGTGTGAGCCCCTCTCCAGCCATGACCTTTGCCAGGGTTGCATTGTCCTCGGGGTGGATTCCCCAGAAGTGAATCAGGGGTCTGAGATCGACACCGGCGGCCCGTGACATCCTCAATATGCGGTTGTCGGTGGGATCGGTGTTGCGCGGATACTCAATACCCCTTTGGTAGTCCAGGTTGACCGAATGCCAGAAATCCTGGAGCGGCTTCCACCCGAACAGATGAACGATCTCCACGTACTTGCCATAACCCCGGTGCTGGTATCGCACTTCGTTGGCCGGACTGTTGGAGATGTTCATCGGATTCCCTTGGCGGAAGTTGTCGGTGACCATCCACATGATCGCCGCCTGGTCCAGAGAAACATACGGCTTGCTGAAGGATCTCCCGAAAGCAGTGTCCAGATCCACCCCGAAGCCTCTGTTCAACACCGCAACATAGGGCAAATTCACCACGGCTTCCACTTCCCCCTTGAACTTGGTGAAGAGATGCGCATGGCCCAATTCGTGAAAGATGATCTCGCCGGACGACTGCGGGCCCTTGAGAAGCCAGTGGCCGCCGTGCCCGTTCTCCTTCTTGTTAGGATTGTAGCGAAAGTTGGATTGCGGATAGCCGGGGAAGTTGGCGCCGCCCCGGTAGATCAGATCGACCTGCAGATACAACACGGTTTTCGATCGCACGCGAGGCAGGCCGAAGAGATCGGACACCATGTCCATAGCGGTATCCCAGTCCCGCATGAGGGTCACCGGATCATCGTAGTTGTAGATCCAGTCGGTGGGCACTTGCATCATGAACTTGTCCGATTCGAAATCCGCCCAGGGGCCGGGATAGTGACGCTCGGTTGTCTTCCACTGCGCTAGCGTCGTCTTGTCGAAACTCCGGGCCGAGAAAAAGGGAGCGCGCACGGCGTTCGCAATGCTCACCTTCACAATCCCCGCGTCGGCTTGGTATGGCACCTCAATGTAGATGCCTCCCCCCAGAGGATTGGCAACCGCCGTACAGACGGCTTCGATTGGGTAGACAAGCGAGACACGGTCCAGACGGACGATCTTGGGCTTCTTCCGGAGATCCCACGAGTGCGCCCCCACGCGAATGCTGTACCCTCTGCCCACCATCGAACGGGGCACGGTCACCTCGGCGATGCTTCCCGGCGCCAGGTAGCACCCCGTGGGACGTCGGGCGGGCTTCTCGTTGTCCATGACCGGAATCCCCCAGCACGACGGCTGTGAGGCATTGATGGTGACCTCATGAACGACTGCGGGGTCTAATGGCGCGTCGACAGCCCCCGGGAAAAAGGCGGATGTCTTGAATGCAGCACCATCGAGAATCGATTGGAACTTCTCCAGATGATCCGGCGTGAAGGCGTAATCAATGAGCCCCTGCTGGACCGCAAACAGCGCGCGGTGTAGCTCCGAACCACCGGCAGGTTTTCGTGGAAACCCGCCCCGCGTGGCCTCATTCAGAAATAGCGGGCCCACCTTGGTTTCATAGGACGTCACCAGATCCAGAGCGTCGGTGATGATGTCGGAGGTCGCCCCGATCCGGCTGATGTCTTTCCGGATAATCTCGGCCTGTTGCTTGATCTGATCTGCGTTCAAGATCGAGGTCTGGTCGATATGTCCTTTGAGTTGGAGCATGGCCGTGGAAAGGTCGGTGACCGAGGTGGCCTGTGCCAATGAACACAACAGTACGACCACCAACAGGGTGACACAACAGTAGCTTCTTTGCATAGCTGATTCTCTTCAGAGAAGTCGTTTCACTAGTCTTGGCTCTTGCACGTCCTTCCAGCGATTGCACGTCGCGCCGTTGGATTCAGTCAGGGGCGCAGGATGATCTCCATGGAGTCTTTCACGGGTGTTCGGTAGAGTTCGTCATTGACCGCCAGCGTTAAGATGTAGGTAATCGATTGCCGGGAGTTCCGGGTGATCGTCACAATGGGGTCCTCGACATCCGTTGCAGAGAAGACCACGCCCTCGGCCGGGTACGCACGCCAGGCATAGGTCAAGGCCGACACGCCGTCATCGACAACGGTCGCGTTCAACTGAATCGCTTCCCCTGACTTGGCGACCCTATCCTCGCCAGCATCCACAGTCGGGGGGCGATCTGTGGATCCATAGAACGTGTATACGTTCCCGTGGATCGGTTCGCCGGCTGGATCACCGTTCACATACGAAACGACCTCCCAGTAGTACGGCCCCGCCAGTGGCGCGTTGACCGTCACCGTATTGACATCTTCACCAGCGCCAAGCACGCGGGTGTAATCATACTCCGGCGACAGCGCGTTCGGCTCCGTGCCGAACCACACATCCACGAACACGGGCTCGCCCGCGACAGTCGGTTCCAGATTCGTCCAGTTCAAGACCACGTCGCCAACCGGAACGGTAGCCTGGTCCGCCGGAGACGGCGCCATGGGATCGAGCAGTTCCTTCATAGCCTCGCCTGACGCTATGCCAATATCGAGGTAGGTGACAGCGTTGGAATTCCAGTGATAGGCCTGACCGGATGGTGATTCGCTCGCCGGTCGGTAAAACGGTCGAGTATCCACAGTGGCTACCGTCCCCTGGAACTCCCGATACTGTGCCACCGCCAGCTGGGCCTCCATGAGTGATAGCGCTCTGGGATGTGTCTCGTCCCAGCCACTCATGCCGGTGGTGGCAATCACAAAGGGCAGAGAGGGAGTGCCCAAATCCCGGCGGACATCGCGAATGAAATTGGCCAGATTGACCTCGTATTCATCGTTGAATCCCTGGTTCACCCGGTCGTTCCAGCCCTGATGCCAGAAGATCCCGGCCAGTGCGTATCCCTGACCGTCATAGTCGGGGAAGGTCGTCCCAAGATCGGCGAGCGCCTTATCTACGAGTCTGAGCATCTCCGTGTAATAGAAGCCAACCGCCCCTCCCGAACTGGGCGGACGGAAATCCACGGCCAGACTCTTGCCGCCCCAGCACGTCTTGATCAGTAGTATCTGGCTCTCAAGAGCATCGCCCATCACGTGGCCGAAACCGAGTTCGGGTCCCACCTGAGTATCGTTCGAGCCGTATCCAACCGTCAACCCGCCGGAGCGTATGCTGGTTGCGCTTCGTTCGTAAGTAATCCACACATCGTCGCGCACCGCCCACTGACCGTTCGCACTCCCCAGATAGGAATAAGTCCCCCGGGCGTCATTCTGCAAGAGGTCCTCCAAAGTGCCTGCACCACCACTGATGGCCCCCTTGCCCTCCATGTTGGATTGACCGGCCAAGACGAACACCTTGACCGGGCTCTTTCCCGCCGGTTGACCTGAAACCGGTGAACAGGCCCAGAACACGAGGACAACGGCCAAGAGAAACACCACCCTGAAGCAACCGGCCCGATGTGCCTTCATATTCAGCCTCCTACAACCGCGGATTAGCAAGGTAATTGGCTCGTCTGTCCAGCAAATAGCAGCTTGGCTCCCAGCGAAGCGATCTGCCATGGGAGAACACCAGGGATCGTGGGATGTCAGAGACCGGCCTTGGCACTCAGCCAAAGAGCCAGTGTATGATGCGGAGACAACATGTTCTGCGGCGATATCATCATTGACCGAATCCGTAAGCGCCGTTCGCGACCAGGCCAGACGCCTCAATCGTACACATCTGGGGATTCTAACCGCCACGAGAAATCTAGGCAAGAGCCATGATCTCCACTACAATGAACAACAGAGTTGGAATCGTCTCCTTACTCAAGGGCCACTCCATCTCATTCTTGCTGACGACGTACACCGGGTAGCACCGAAGGCAACGGAACAGACCTTCAGGAAGGACATAGCTAGCGTACCGTCCGACTCGCTGGCCATCATTCATGCAAAGACGACCATTCCCAGGCAACCGAGGAGACAAGTAATGCGAGCCGTTTTCTCCCGCAATCTCATCACTCTGATGCTCCTGTCAACGATAGCAGGGGCCGGCACGTTGGAGCGCGATTTCCGGACCCCGCCGCGGGAGGCTGGCGTACGTTGCTGGTGGTGGTGGCTCAACAGCAATGTCACCAAAGAGGCGATCACCCGGGACCTCGAAGCCATGCACGACAAGGGCTTCAGCGGGGCGATGATCTTCGACGCCGGGACCGAATTGCGCTGGGGGCCCGACAGGAACGTTCCCAACGGCCCTCAGTTCGCCGGGCCGGAATGGACCGAACTCTATCTTCATGCCCTGAAGGAAGCTCGGCGTTTGAGCCTCCAACTGGGGCTTTCCATTCAGAGTGGGTGGAATCTCGGCGGGCCCTTTGTCACCCTCGACGACAAAGCCAAGCAGATCACCTGGTCGGAGGTCCAGTTGGACGGCCCAGCTCGGATCGATCGGAAACTGCCCATCCCAAAACCCAACTACGATTACTACCGTGACATCTGTGCGCTGGCTTATCCCCAGAAAGAGCCCCCCGTCAAACCTCGAAAGCCCATCAGTGACCTGACGGCCAAATCCGGAGCACGGGAATTGGGTGGCTCGGCGCCGGACTGTCGCTTTCTGCTGAACGATCACCCTGCAGTGGAAGGCGAAGAGGACACGCTTCTTGAGGACATCATCGACATCACCGATGGATTGAGTCAAGACGCCACCTTGAAATGGCAGATACCGGCCGGGAAGTGGACGATCCTGCGGATCGGCTACATCCCGACCAGGGCGCATGTGGCGACGTCCAGCGACAACTGGAAGGGACATGTCATCGACTATCTGAGCAGCGAGGTCTTCGACCGCTATTGGTACAGGGTGGTGGATCCGCTACTGCAGCAGGCGGGTCCGTTGGCCGGGACCGTGTTGACCCAGTTGGAGACCGACAGTTGGGAGTGCGGCGGTATGAACTGGAGCCCGGGATTCGCTGCGGATTTCGAGCGATACTGCGGCTATGACATCATGAAGTACCTTCCCGTGGTGGCCGGCAAGATCGTTGAGAATCGCCAGGTCAGCAACGCCTTCCTGGCCGATCTGAGAAAGACCATCGCCCACTGCGTATCGGAGAATCACTATCGGAGGTTCGCCGAACACGCGGCACGGTACAAGATGGGCATCCAACCCGAGTGTTCCGGCCCGCACGCCGCCCCGCTTGACGGGATTACCAACTACAAGCACAGTGACATTGTCATGAGCGAGTTCTGGATACCCTGCCCGCACCGCCCCAGGCCAGAGAACCGCTTCTACATCAAACAGGCCTCGTCGGCGGCCCATATCTACGGTAGACGGATAGTAGGCGCAGAGTCGTTCACATCACTGAGGAACCCCCACTGGGCCGTCACGCCCTGGCGGGACATGAAACCGGCCATGGATTTCGAGTATTGTGAAGGCCTGAACATGATCTTCTTCCACACCTTCACCTGCTCGCCGGAGGAGATGGGCATCCCGGGCCAGGAGTACTTTGCCGGTACACATGTGAACCCGCAGGTGACTTGGTGGGATCTCTCGCAACCGTTCATGGACTACATGAATCGCATCCAGGCTATCGTTCAACGCGGCACCTTCGTTGCCGATGTGCTGTATTACTATGGAGACCATGTGCCCAACATCGCCGTACACAAGGGCTTCAACCGGCCCGGCGCCCTACCTGGTTACGATTTCGACGTAACCAATGAGGAGATTCTGCTGCGGTTGAAGGTTGTCGATGGCAGAGTGGTGGTTCCCAGTGGACTCGCCTATCGCATGCTGGTTCTGCCGGATCACAAGGTCTTGTCGCTGGCGGTTCTGGAAAAGGTCCGGACTCTGCTCGAGCAGGGAGCCACCGTGCTGGGGCCCAAGCCGGAACGTCTGGTTAGTCTCGTGGGTGGCAAATCCGCACAGAAGAGATTCCATAGACTCGCCGATACACTGTGGGGTGACGACCCGGAGACGACAGGACGCAAGGCAATCGGAAAGGGACGTCTTGTTTGGGGGCAGACCTCTCGTGCATTCCTACAACAGGACGGCATTGCCCCGGACTTCGAGGTGCTTGACACCAGGAGACAACTGGATTACCAGTACATCCATTTCATCGTAGAGGATGCGGACGTGTACTTCGTCTGCAACCAGACGGATCAACCCAAGTCAGTTGACTGCGCATTCCGCGTTTGCGAGAAGCAGCCCGAGTTGTGGAATCCCGTATCAGGTCACATAGCGACGGCCAAGGCCTTCAGGCAGACCAGCGGGCGCACGATTGTCCCGATCGAATTCGATCCCTATGGTTCCTGGCTGGTTGTCTTCCGCAATCCCATCGCCGCAACCAGACATGGTTCGGAATCTTCCAACAGCGCCGTGTTGCATGTGGTCAAAGAGATTCAAGGACCCTGGCAGGTCGGCTTCGATCCTGCATGGGGCGGCCCAGCGGCCACAGAATTCACGACACTGATCGACTGGACGCAGCACGCCGATCAGGGAATCAAGTATTACTCCGGCAAGGCGACCTACTCGACAACCTTCAATCTGACACCTGCCCGTGACAAACGCTACTGGCTCCAACTCAACGAAGTGGCGGACGTCGGCATTGCCGCCGTTACGCTCAACGGCAGGGCCATCGGCATCACCTGGACCAAGCCCTTCCGCGTGGATATCACCAAAGCCCTCGAGGCCGGCCGAAACCGACTAGAGATCACGGTGGCCAATTCCTGGCAAAACCGCCTGATCGGCGACCGCGGGAAACCACAGGACGATCGCTATACAAAGACGAACATCAAGATCCGTGACGATTGGACGCTAAAGCGATCCGGGCTACTAGGTCCCGTAGAGATAATGAGCGATTAGAGGCCGAAACGGTTTCATGGATTCGGAAACCATCTTTGTCTGAGGGAAGTCCAATGAAAGGTGGCCACTTCGGAAGACGACAGTTCATGCAGTACTCTGGCGCCGGTATGGCTCTGGTCGCTTCGTCCCTCGGGAGATTACACGCCGATATCAAGCCTCAGCCCAACTCCATGCGCACGGAGGGATCTGTTACGACCCAGTGCGATGTTCTGGTCGTTGGCGGTGGTACGGCAGGAACCATTGCGGCGATTCAGGCCGGGCGCATCGGGGCCAAGACTCTGATTCTGGAACGCAACAGCCAATTGGGCGGAACGACGACAACCGCGGGCGTTTCCTTTCCAGGACTCTTCGACGCCTGGGGCAAGCAGATCATCGCCGGGATCGGCTGGGAACTTGTGCGCGAAAGCGTGGCACTGGACGGGGGCACGCTCCCTGACTTCTCCAAGGTACCGGACCGCCACTGGAAGAATCAGGTGCGGGTCAATCAGTTCCTCTACGCCCTGCTAGCCGAGGAGAAGTGCGCGCAGGCCGGTGTCCAGATTGCGTACTATGAGTCCCCTCAGGCTGTCGCCAGGACAACTGACGGCTGGCAAGTCGATTCCGTCGGATTCGGGACTCGGCGTCGTGTTCTGTGCAAACAGATCATTGACTGCACAGGCGGCGCGGAAGTAGTCGGCATGCTGGGCC
>JANQFY010000475.1 GCA_028277585.1 Sedimentisphaerales bacterium | reverse complement strand
TCAGTCCCTGGCGAACGGCCTATCGTCCGAACCATCGGCGTCGCGGGGGGCGCGGCGCTCCGATCCCCCAGTATCCGGGGAACCTGCAGGGTGTTCCGTCCAACGCCTTCATGGCGCAGGGCTGTTTCGACCGCACGGTGGCGATGCACGCCTATCTGCGCACCGGCGCGGCGCTGGTGTGCGTGAAGTTCCAAGATGCGCCGGCCCCGTTCGGCGTGCGCAATCGCAGTTACGAGAAGGACCACATTCAGTGGGCGCGACTGGTTGTTTTTCCCAAAGACGGCAATGAGGAAGAGACGCTATGATCGAAATCACGAAACTGACAAAACGCTTTGGGAGCCTCACGGCGGTCGACAGCCTGGACCTGCGCATCGAGGCCGGTGACATCTTCGGGTTCATCGGGCCCAACGGCGCGGGTAAGACCACGACGATGCGAATTCTGGTGACGCTGATGGAACCGACCAGCGGCGCCGCGTTTATCGATGGTCTCGATGTGACCAAGAAGGGCAAGGACGTTCGGCGGCGCGTGGGGTACATGCCCGACTTCATGGGTGTCTACGACGATCTGAAGGTGTTCGAGTATCTCGAGTTCTTCGCGGCCGCGTTCGGGATCGAGTATCGCAAACGCAAAGCGATTGTCGAGGGTGTGCTGGAACTGACTGATCTGGTTTCCAAGCAAAGTGCGGCGGTCGACAGCCTCTCACGCGGTATGCAGCAACGGCTGGGGCTCGCCCGCGTTCTGATCCACGACCCGAAGGTCCTGATTCTGGATGAGCCCGCCAGCGGGCTTGACCCGCGGGCCCGGATCGAGATCCGCGAACTGCTCCGCGAACTGAAGCGGATGGGCAAGACGATTATGATCTCGAGCCATATCCTGAGCGAACTTGAGGAGATCTGCGATCAGGTGGGCATTATCGAGCACGGGCAACTCGTCTTCGGCGGGACCATCGAAGAGATCCGGCCGCGCCTGGGGCTTCACAGCAAGGTGCGCGTCAAGGTCCTCGATGGCGACGAACAGGCGATCGAGTTATTGACCGCGCTGCCCCAGATCGAGTCGGTCGAATCAGCCGGAGAGTATCTGTCGGTAACGTTCCGCGAGGGCGAGCAGACCGATGGCATCATCGCCCGCACGCTCGTCAACGGCGGCGTCGATCTCGTCTACCTGCAGCCGGAGCAGTTGAAGCTCGACGACGCATTCCTGAAACTGACCAAGGGCATCGTCCACTAAAGTGGGCCGCTTCTCGACCGGGAACTCCGCGTCTCCAGCCGCCGGCGCTGGACTTGTCTTCTACGCATCGGCTGTGTCACACAGCGGTGTGGTGTCTAGATGAGCGAACTAACACATAACTTGGGTGTTTCGATCCGGGCCATTCCCAGGCTGTTGCCTCTGTCCCGGCTGACGGGCCCGCTGTTCGACAAGGAACTGCGGGTTTCCAGTCGCCAGCGGCGGTTCTACCTGTTGCGCTTCGCCTACATTGCGCTGCTGGCCATCGTCGTGGCGCAATTCTGGCTTTCGGTCGTGCGGGGCAATCGGAACGTTTCGGCGGTTGTCTGGGTCTCACGCATGCCGGAGGCTGGCAAGCAGATCATCACGACCATTCTCTGGTTCCAGTTCATTGTGGGCCAACTGATCGCGGCTGTGTTGCTCAGCGGGGCGATCGGCGGTGAGATTCGCCAGCGGAGCCTCGACGTGTTACTGACCACGCCGGTCAGTCGCTTCCAGATCGTCTTGGGCAAACTGCTCAGCAAACTGCTGCAACTCGTCCTGATGCTGGCGATCAGCCTGCCGCTGTTGGCGATCGTCCGCGTCTTTGGCGGCGTGCCCTGGAATTACGTCGTCTCGGGGCTCTGCATCACGCTGACAGCGGCGGTTTTCGTCGCATCGCTGAGCCTGTTCTGCTCGATCACCCAGCGGCAGACGCACCAGGTGATGGCGACGGTGCTCGCCTGGTGCCTGATTCTCTGGGGCGGGCTCCTGGGCGTGCTGTCCGTGCTGGTTTTCGTCAAGTATCTCACACCGCTTCAGTCCGAGAGCATCGCGCGGCTCATCAGTCCGCCCCTCGTGATGATTGAGCAGACGCAGGCGATGTTCATGGGCAAGGGGGCGTCGCCCTGGGGATGGCATTGCCTGTTCATGCTGGCCGCGGCGGGAGTTCTGGTTCTGTTGTCCGTCTGGCGGCTGCGTCGCGCCCGCCTGGACGCGATCGGCGCGCGGCTCGATAGTTCCGGGAGCAATCGCCGTTGGCTCTGGCACCGGTCGATTCGTCGCGTCAAGGGGGCCCCGATCGTCTGGAAGGAACTGCGCCGACCCTATCTGCCGCGCAACCGTAGACAACTGTTGGGCTTCATCACGTTGTTGCTGGCGATTGCCGCCATCACCATTTGTCTTGTCGTCCTGGTCGCCTACGACATGGTGCCGCTGGTCGGCCTGGCTGCCGGCGTCGCCTATCTGCTTTGGCTCATGTTCGTGGTGAACGCGACGTCGACCTCGGCTTCGGCGATCACGCGCGAGAAAGAAGCCCGCACCTGGCCCATCCTGCTGACGACTCCTTTGGATAACGGCGAAATCGTGCGGGGCAAAGCCGTCGGCGCGCTGCGCTGGAACTTGCCCCTGCTGGCGCCGTTGCCCTTCTTGGGATTGCTGATTCTTATCGTCGCGTTCGATGAGATCAGTGGGGCGTGGGAGGCGGTCTACTATCTGGCCGGCTGGGTCTTCCGGGTCCTGGGCGCTCTGGTCTTCCTGGTCGGGATGGCGCTGTACATGGGGACGCGCGTCAAGACAACGTCGGTCGCGGTGGTCGCGACCTGGGGGATCTACCTGGCTTCGCGAATGGTCCTGACCTTCGCGGCCATGATGATGGTCATGGTTAGCGGTGCCCCCGGCGCGATGATGCCGATCGCCGGGTTGTTCCAGGGATTCATCTACGTGCTGGTGGGGCTGGCCGCGCTGGCCGCCGCGATGCGTCGCGTGCGTCGGAACGTGTTTGCATAGGAATGGACGCAATGAGCATTCTCAGGGCCGGATGGCCTTTGAATCTGGCGGGAATGAATCGCCTGACCGGGCCCTTGTTCGACAAGGACCTGCGGGTGGCCGGTCGGCGTCGGCGCAGCTACGCCCTCCGCTGCGCCTACGTCCTTGTGCTCATGACGTTCATCGGGAGCGTGTGGATCGGCGCCGTACAGTTACCCCGCCAATTCGCCCAGCAGAGGATCCAGATGGAGCTGGCGGCCAAGATCATCACGCGCGGGATCGTCTGGTTCCAGTTCATCGCGGCCCAGATCGTGGTGATCATGACGATGAGCACGGCGATCAGCGACGAGGTCTACGGCCGGACGCTGGGCGTGCTGATGACGACGCCCCTGAGCAGTTTCCAACTCGTGATGGGCAAGTTGTGCAGCCGTCTGTTCCAGATTCTGCTGCTGGTCGCCACCAGTCTGCCCTTGTTGGCGATCGTCCGCGTTCTGGGGGGCGTTCCGTGGGGTTATCTGTGCCTGAGCTTGATGATTACTCTTGTGACGGTAACGTTTGTCGGGGCGGTGGGCCTGTTCTTCTCGACGCTCTTTCGTCGCACCTACATCGTTGTGCTGCTCAGCGCCCTGAGTGTCGGCGTGCTGTTCGTGCTGATTCCCTTTCTAACGCTTCTGATATTCGATGGGTGGCTATCGGAACGGGAATTCTTCTGGCTGTTCTCGCACGTGAGTCCCTATGTCTTGTTGCAGCGCTGTACGGACCACATGCTCTCGCCGCGCCGCGGTACGGTGGTCAATATTGCGGCACCGATTTGCTGTTGCACGTTTCTTCTTCTCGGCGCCTCGGCGCTACTCCTATCAGCCACCCGCCTGGTGCGTCTGGTCGCGCTGCGTCGGGCCATGGGACAGCCCACGTTCATGGACATGCTGCGTCCGAGCCGCCTTGCCTTCTCGGCCGAGACGCGATCGCGCAGGCCGGATCGGAAGATTCGCCGGGTCGTCGGCCCGGCCATGGTCTGGAAAGAGCTGACCTGTACGCTGTCGCGTCGTCAGAAACTCGTGACCAATCTGACGCTGGGCATCGAAGTGCTGCTGATTGGCATCGCCTATTCGTTCCCGATCATCATGCCGGCGATCGGCTACGAGGCGACGCATCTGATCTTCCTCTGGACGTTCCTGGCGCTGGGGGTGCTGTTCACCACCTCGGTCTCAGCGACCGTCGTCAGCGCCGAGCGGGAGTCGCGAACTTGGCCGCTGTTGCTGGTGACGCCCCTGCGGAACCGCGACATTCTGCTGGGCAAATGCGCTGGCGTACTGCGGCGTTGTGGCCCGATTTGGCTGCCCTTGCTCGCGTATGTGGTCACGTTCACCTACGCCGATTGCTTCGACGGATGGGCCGTGCCTCAGGTGGTTCTGATCGTGCTCTCGGCGCTGGTGTTCCTGACGGCGACGGGATTCTATTTCGGCATGCGTTTCGATCGGACCGGCGAGGCGGTCACCGCGAACCTGATCCTGGCCGGGGTCGTCTGGTGCGTGTTGCCCCTGGTGGGGCACTGGGCGACGCTGGCGCAGGGCAAGTGGGATGATGGTCGTTTCTTCGCTGGGGTGCCCTTTGCCCAGATGTTGCTGCTGATGGGCACCACGCTCGAAGGAGGGGACTACGGCTCGTGGTTCGGCTATCCCATGAATGCCGCCAATGTCACTTTCTCGATGCTGGTTTCGATGCTGGCTCACGTACTGATTTCGTTATTGTTCCTGGTTGCGGCGTTGCGCGCCTTCAGACGTCGCGTCAACTGATTGTGTAGGGTTACTCTATGGTCATTGGTGTCAGACAGATGTTGGGGACGCTCGTACGGCCGGGATGGCTGACCGGGCCGATTTTCGAGAAGGAACTGCGCGTCTCCTCGCGCCGCCGGCGCAACTATTGGCTCAGGTCGATCTACATTCTCCTGCTGGCCGCCTTCGTGGCGATCGTCTGGCTCGGGGTGGTGGAGTATCAGGGCAGCACGGCCTTCGCCCAGTCGCGGATGGCGGTTGCCGGCAAGCGGATCGTCATGACCGTGGTGTTGTTTCAGTTCTTCGCCACACAGATCCTGGCGGTCATCATGCTCAGCACGGCCATCAGCGACGAAGCCTACCATCGCACACTGGGGCTGCTGATGACCACGCCGATCAACAGCCTGCAGATCGTGATGGGCAAAATGCTCAGCAAGCTGCTGCAACTGCTGCTGTTGCTTGGCATCACTCTGCCCATCCTGGCGATCGTGCGGGTCCTGGGCGGCGTCTCGTGGGGATACCTTCTCTCCAGTCTTTGCATTACCCTGACGGCCGTCATCTTCGCCGGGTCGCTCAGTCTGTTCATCTCGATTCGTAACCGCCGGGCCTACGCCGTGATCGTCCGGGCGATGTTCGTGCTCGGTTGCTTCTACTTCGTATTGCCTTTGGTGCTCGCCGCGGTGCTGCGGGTCGGTTGGGCCCCCGGGTTCGGGAATACCGGGTCGACGTCTTCCATCGGTTTGCTGGCGCTGCTGATGCACATCAATCCCTGCTACGGCATCGGGCATGTCACGCAGGTCATGCTGGCCCCGGGAACGGGGCTCCAGTTCTCCTGGCCGACCCACTGCACGATCATGCTTGGCCTTTCCGGCATCGTTCTGGCCCGCGCCGTCCAGGTCGTGCGGGAGATTGCCCTGCGGCAGGCGACCGGACAACTGGAACTGACGGCCAATGGGCGGCGCCTCGCCCTGGGCAAGCGGCGGCGGACCGATTCGGTCGAAGGACCGGTCAAACGCGTCCTGGGGCCGGCGGTGGTGTGGAAGGAATTGCGCGCCCCGTTCATCCAGGGCGTGGACAATCGCAACAGCTACATCGGTCTGATCATCACGGTGGTCGCGCTGCTCGGAACCTATTGGGTGGTGTCGCAAGACGGCTCGCTGGACGAATCCTTCGTCCACGCCTCATACGGATTGCTCTTCGTCTCGATGGGGGGCATTTTCAATATTGTCTTCTCCGCGACGCGGATCACCTCGGAGAAGGAGTCGCAGACCTGGTCGCTGTTGCTCGCGACGCCTCTGACCAGTACGCAGGTTCTGTTCGGCAAGGCCGTCAGCGCCTTTCGACGTTGTCTCCCTATCTGGGCTCTGCTCGGGGGGCATTTGGCGATCTTCATCTTTGCCGGCTACATTCACCCCATCGCGGTCTTTCATCTGTCGATTCTGATTCTCTGGTTGACCGTCTTCGTCACGGGGGCCGGGCTCTATTTCGGCACCCGTTTCAACCGGACCACGTCGTCGGTTGTCGCTGTGTTCGCTCTGGCGCTGGGGCTCTGGGTGCTGGGGCCCATCGTTGGTGGGATGTTGGCGCTGCTGAACAATCGAGCCGACAGGGTGGTCAACTACATGTATTTTCATCCGAGCGTCCAGACCGAACTGATCATGGCGGGCGCTTCGGGAACGGATAACGCCGATTTGCCCCTGGCGGCCCTGGATTACGGCAACGAACGCATCCTGCTCGGGGCCGCCCGCCGCGCGTTCGGCGTGGGCCGGATGACCGTTATCCTGCTGGGCACCGGAGCGGTCTATATCGGGCTCGGGCTCGTCTTCTTCTGGCGGGCGCGGTGTCGTCTGCGCCGCCACATATTCTAAGGGGGCGCCTCCTTGCGGGAGCGGATGTCACGCTCTATACTTGCCCAGGACAATAACGGCTCCGGCGCCGGTCGCCGAGCCCTGGGAAATCTTACATGGCAACCATTGTTCTCAACTGGTTGATTCGATTGGTGAGCCTCTCCTGGCTGACGGGTCCGATCTTCGACAAGGAGTTGCGGGTCTCGAGTCGGCGCCGGCGCAATTATGTGCTGCGCTTCCTCTACGTGACCTTTTTCGCCACCCTGGCGACGCTGGTCTGGGTCGAGGCGGTTCCACGGGGCTCCACGTCGGTCTTCCAGGTCTCCCGCATGAGTCGAGCGGGGCAGACCATCATTCTGTTCATCGTCTGGTTCCAATTCATCGGCACTCAGATGATCTCGATCGTCACGTTGAGCACGGCGATCAGCGACGAGATCTACAACAAGACGCTTGGCCTGCTGATGACCACGCCGATCGGCAGCCTGCAGATCGTGTTGGGCAAGCTGCTCAGCAAACTGCTGCAACTCGTTCTGCTGCTTGGCATTACGCTGCCCCTGTTGGCCATCGTACGCGTCTTCGGCGGTGTGCCCTGGAACTTCCTTATTTGTGGTCTGGCGGTCACCCTCACGACCGCGCTGGCCCTGGGGTGTCTGAGCCTGTTCTTCTCGATCTTCACCCGCCGGGCCCATACGGTCATCATCGGAAGCTTCGTCACGGCCGGCGGTTTCTTCATCCTGGTCCCTCTGCTGAGCCTGCTGATGTTCCATCGGGTCTACAACGAGCAGACCATCATCCGCAAAGTCGCCTATGTCAATCCCTATCTGGTCCTATCGGAGGCCACCGACTCGATGATGTCGGCGCGCGGCGGGCTCTTCACGAACTGGCCCGCCCACTGCGGGATCGCGCTGGCCGGTTCGGCGCTGCTCCTGTTGTTGGCGACGATCTTTGTTCGCAAAGTCGCGCTGCGCCAGGCGACGGGCCAGGACGTGATCCTCATCGGCAAGGGGAAGGTCAAGACCCGCACGCGCAAGTCCGTCTCCGACCGGTTGCGCCGCGTCGTCGGTCCCCCCGTGTTCTGGAAGGAGCGCCGCACACCCTGGCTGGGCCGCTTCAGCGTTCTGCGGCTTGTTCTGGCCCTCCTTGTTGTTGGGCTGGTGGCCCTGACGTATATCCTCTGCTGGCGCGAGAACATGCTGGGCGACGAGGAAGTGCAGATGGCCTATGTCATCGTCTTCACCAGCCTGGGGGTCCTTTTCACCATGGTTCAGCCGGCGACGGGGATTACCTCCGAGAAGGAATCCCGCGCCTGGCCAATCCTGTTGACCACGACCGTTAGCAGTTGGGAGATTCTCTGGGGCAAGTTCTTCGGGGCCGTGCGCCGCAGTTCGGCCGCCTGGGTGCCTCTGTTCGCCCACGTCTTGCTGTTTACTTTGGTCGGTTTCATCCATCCCATGGGCATTGTCCAGTTGGCGATTCTCGCCGGCTGGGTCACGTTCTTCCTTTGCGGGACGGGGCTTTACTTCAGCACGCGACTCAAGCGAACCACGACGGCGGTGGTCTCGAACGTCGCTCTGGCGGCCGGGATCTGGGCGATCATTCCCTTGTTTCTGGCGATGATCATCGGCATCTCCCGCGCGAACGACGATTTCCTGGAGTGGTACATGGACATGAATCCCTTCGTTCACGCGGTGGTGATCACCGCCGCGACCGCCGACAAGGGGATGCTCGATCGCTATGAGTGGATTCAGGCCGGCACCCGTGACGTGCACTCGGCCATGGCCTGGATCATGTTCGTTGTCATCAGCTATGCCGGGGTCGCCATGGCGTTCCTCGGCCGGGCCTGGTCAAGGCTGCGCCGCAACCCCGTTTGATTGTTCTCCGAAGGGCCGCGCCATGGCGTCTGTTTCGTTTCAGAATGTGACCAAGGTGTTCGACCGACATGTGACGGCGCTGTCGGATCTGACGCTGGAGGTTCCTGACGGGCAGTTCACCGTACTGGTCGGTCCCAGTGGGTGCGGCAAGACCACCGCGCTGCGGCTGGTCGCCGGTCTGGAGGACCCGACGCGAGGAGAGATCCGGGTCGCGAGTCGTACGATGGAGGGGATCCCTCCTCAGCAGCGCGATGTTGCGATGGTCTTTCAAGATGGGGCGCTGTATCCGCACATGGACGTGTACGCGAATTTGGCTTTCGGCTTACGGATGCAGAAGCGCGATGAAGGGGGGATTCGCCATCGAGTAACCGCCGCGGCTCGGATGCTGGGCGTTGCGGAGCTGCTGGGCCGCAAACCCGTCGTACTCTCCGGGGGCCAGCGACGGCGCGTCGCGCTGGGACGAGCGGTGGTCCGCGAACCGGGGGTTTTTCTCTTCGACGAACCGTTGAGCAATCTGGACGCCCAATTGCAGTTGGCGCTGCGTTCGGAACTCAAGGCGCTGCACGAGCGACTCGGCGCCACCGTTTTGCACGTGACGCACGATCAGGCCGAGGCGATGGCGCTGGGGCAGACGATCTGTGTTCTCCGCGAAGGGTGGTTGCAGCAGGCCGGATCCCCCGAGGCGATCTACGACCGCCCGGCCAACCGCTTCGTGGCCGGTTTCTTTGGCGTCCCTCCCATGAACTTCCTGGACGCCCGCGTCCGATCCATGAACGGGTCGCTGGGCCTGGAGGTGGGCGACCAGCTCATCGAAGCCCCGCGACACCTGGCGAAGGCTGCGACGCGCGACGCCGGCCAATCGATCATCGTGGGGCTGCGACCTCACGATCTCTCCCTGGAGTCGGCCGCGGATCGGACGAGCAACTGTCTTTCCGGGCACATCACGCGACTCGAACGGCTTGGCTCGCACACCGATCTCTGTGTGAAGCTGCCCTCGGGAGCTGGCTGCACCGTCATTGCCGCACCGCGTCTTGGGGGGGCGGTGGGTGACGAAGTCCGCCTGCACATCGATCCCGAACGAATTCATCTATTCGAGTG
>JANQFY010000474.1 GCA_028277585.1 Sedimentisphaerales bacterium | reverse complement strand
CTTTCGGTGACGATGGCCGAGAAGATCCAGGCCCTGCGCGAATGGGCCCAGGGGCGTTGCGTTCCCGCTGACTGAGGCCGCGGCAACCGCCCTGGCCGCAGTTCTCTCAACTCGGAATCGGATTTCGCCTTTCCACGGCGCGGGCTTTCCCTATAATGGTCGCACCAAAGGAGTTTCCATCGACCAAAGGACTAGGGATATGAACACACATTCGGCAGGATTACTCATCGTCGCCGGGTGCTTCGCAGTTCTGTTGACCGGCTGCGTCGAGCGCCAGTTGACAATCAATACCGAGCCCCAGGGGGGACTGGTCACACTGAACGACGAGCAGATCGGCGTCTCGCCGGTGACGGTCGCGTTCAACTGGTACGGGGACTACAACGTCCGCGTCAGCAAGGAGGGGTATGAGACACTCGAGACGCATCGCGAGTTGAAAGCCCCTCTGCACGACTGGCCCGGCCTGGACTTCATCGCCCACGTGCTCTATCCGGGCCGGATCGTCGACGAGTACGAATGGACTTTCGAATTGACGCCGCGACAGGACCCCACGCGCGAAGAACTCGTCAAGCAGGGCGACGCCCTCCGCCGCGAGATGGAGTAACGCGAGAGTCCGGCGTTTCCTCTATCAGACGAGGTTCTCGCCGTACCAGTCGATTGCCTTGTCCAGACCTTCCTTGAACAGCACGACCGGCTCAAAACCGATGAGTTCTCGCGCGGCCGTGATATCCGCGTGCGAATGCTTGACGTCCCCCGGCCGCGTCGGCTCGTAGATTGGCTTGATATCCTTGCCCAGCGCCTCGTTGATCATCCCAATAATGGCGTTGACCGTGACTCTCTCGCCGCAAGCGACATTGACCACCTCACCGTTGGTCTTCTCCGCCCGGGCCGCACAGAGATTGGCGGCGACCACGTTGTCGATGTAAGTGAAATCGCGGCTTTGCTCGCCGTCACCATAGACGGTCGGCGATTGGTCTTTCAAGATCGCTGTCACAAAAGCGGGGATCGCCGCGGCGTACTGACTGGTCGGGTCCTGGTACGGACCGAAGACGTTGAAGTAGCGCAGCGAAACGGTCTGCAGGCCGAACACCTTGGCGAAAACCGAGCAATAGTACTCGCCCACGAGCTTGCCGACCGCATAGGGCGAGAGAGGACAGGTCGGCATGGTCTCGATCTTGGGCAAGGTCGGCGTATCGCCATAAGCTGAAGAGCTGGCCGCATAGACGAAACGTTTGACGTCCGCATCCCGCGCCGCCATCAACAATGTGAAGGTCGCGTCGACACAATGCTGGTGCGTCAGCTCAGGTTCGTCGACACTGCGCGGCACGGATGGAAGCGCCCCTTCGTGCAGCACGACATCGATGTCCTTAACAACGGACTGCGCCACCTCGGGCACGCCCATGTCAGCCTCAACGAAATCGATCTTGTCGATCACGCCGTCCAGGTTGCTGCGCTTGCCTGTCAGGAGGTTGTCCACGACACGTACGAAACACCCATCAGCTACGAGTCGTCTGCAGATATTCGAGCCGATGAATCCGGCTCCGCCCGTCACCAGGAACTTCTCCATCCTTATCGTCCCTTCTCATCTGAGATAGTCAATCACAACAAAGCACGCTATCTTACAGGACAATCAGCCCCTTGGGAACTGTTTTTGATGACTTTGAGTTCGGTATCCGCCCATCAGGCTGAACTGGCGGCCAGTTGCGGCTTGAGATACTTGCGATAGGCTTTGAATTGCTGGTGGAAATAGCCGCCTTTCATGGCCTCGGCGCCGAATAGCACGCCGCCGATGATCGGAGCGCCGACGTCCTGCAGTTCAAACACGGTTCTCTGCGCAGCGCCGCGTCGCGTACGAGCCGCGTTGAACACGAGCAGCGTGGCGTCGACGAGCCGGGCCAGGACCTTGACATCGCTGACCAGCAGAACGGGTGGGCTGTCGATCACGATGCGGTCGTACCGAGTCGCAACGCCTTCCAACAGCGTCTTCATCCGATGACTGGCCAGCAACTCGGCGGGATTCGTGGTCGGCGGACCGGCGTAGATCAGATCGAGACCTTCCGTCTGACTCGCTTGAATCGCATCCTGGATGCCGCACTGACCGGTCAACAGACTGGTCAATCCATGCCGGCGCACCTCGACCGCTTCATCGGCGCCCGTGCGCGGGTAGACCAGGTGCAGACTGGGCTGCCGAAGATTGGCGTCGATTAGGAGAACCTTCTCGCATTTGGCGACGAAGGCGACCGCCAGATTGCAGGCCAGCGAGGTCTTGCCGTCTCCCGGGCTGCCGCTGCCGATCAGCAGCGTCTTCGAGCCGGTCTGCCCGGAGAGATCGAGATTGGTGCGACAGCGCCGGTAGGATTCACCCAAGAGCGAATAGGGCGCCTGTTCCACCACCCGACACAAATCGATGTCGTCCACGGCGCGGTCTTCGTCTTCATCCGGAATGACGCCGAGCAGTGGAAGACGCAGAAATCGCCTGACGTCGCTGGGCGTTCGAACCAGATCATTCAGCGTCTCGGTCAGGAACGCCAGCGCCAGGCCGAACATCAGTCCCAGCATCGTGCCGCCCGGCGTCCAGAGCATGATATGTCGCGAGATCACCATCTTCAGAGGCGGCGGCGCCAGACCGAGTTGCTGGACCTTCACCGTATCCGGATCGTCCAGCATAATTCGGAGCTTCTCAATCTGCATCTTGATCTGGTTGAGCATCTCCACACGCTCGTCGCGCGTCTTGGTGTACTGTTCATAGCGGGACCGCGCATCGTCGAGGTCCTTCTGTTTGACTTGGGCCTGATTCCTGAGAGCCTGCAGTTCGCCCTGACGCTCTTCCAGCACGCGGAGTGTGTCCCGCGCATTGTACAAGTTCGCCCGGCGGGTCTGCTCGGCAATCTCTCGCCGCCGTTGCTGGCGCGTCCTTTCGATCTCATCGATCGACTCCCGCGTTTGCCGCACGACGCGATGGTTGGCGCCGAATTTCGTCAGTCGTCCCGAGAGTTGCCCTTCCAGAAGCGCTAGCTGTTGCGCCAGGGCAATCATCACGGGATCGCGCTCAATGGCGTGCTCGATCTGATCTGTGATCGGGCCTTCCGCCAGGACCTTGAGGTTCTCGATGTCGGCTCGAAGCTGCTTGATCGCCAAGGACAGTTCACTCTCCTGGAGTTCCAAGTCGTTCAGACGCAGCGTGACGGTGTGCTGGAAATAGCGCCCCTGCGGCCGCTCCAGATCGGTCAACTTGCTTTCGCTGCGGAGTCGCTGCATGGCTCGCTCACTGTCGGCGATTTCGCGTTCCACGACACTCTGACGTTCCTGCAACTCGATGAGCTTGTTGCTGATATCCTGACGTTCCGTGTCGCCGTGCTGACTGACGAAGAGGCGCGTCATCTCGTTAACGAGGAGCGCCGCCTCACTGGGGCTGCGACAACTCATCGAGACATTGATGTGTTCGGCTTCTCGATGGGGAAACGCGTTGAGGTTCCGCTCAAGGTAGGCAACCGCGTCCTCGGTGTTCTCCTTAAGCGTTCGACGAAACCACTTGGTCTGTCGGACCTTGTCGCTCTGCAGCAAGGCTTGCAGACTGCTCTGGCGTTTCATGAGATTCGCCAGCGACACCCGGTGTCCGTACTGAATATTCTGCTGCACCTGGGTCGCGACGATGTCCATCGGATCGGTGTCAATGGGCGGCAAGACCTTGACGATCGTCTCAGCCCGGTAGAGGGGCCGATACCGGCGCATCAGATACCATCCTCCGGTCCCCAGCGCCCCTCCGAGAATCGTCATGAACAGGATCATCCAGAGGTGCCGGCGCAGCATACCCAAGACTTCCTTGGGCGTCAGGCTAGCCGGTGATCCGTTGACGGGTCCGGTAGGACTCGGCCTTCTGTCCGGCCCCCTTGAATCTCTTCTGGTCATACCACTCTCCGATTGGCGCGCCCCGTACCGATGCGCCTGTGAAACTCACCACCCTACTGCAGACGGCCGACTGCCAGATCTATGCGTTCCTTCGCCACCTCCGACAACGCCCCACCGCCCAGTTCCAGCGCCTGACGGTAAGCCGCCAGGGCGCCGTCTGTATCGCCCTGCGCCTCCCTGATCATCCCTAGGTGCTCGTACACCTCGGCCGAAGCACCTCCTCTAATCTGGTACTGCTGGAGCGCCGCTGCGATGGCTCGAGCCGCCTCGGCCGTCCGTCCATTCTTCTGCAGAACGAACGCGTACGTGTCCAGATATACCGCGTTGTCCGGATCAGACGCCAGGGCTTCTTCGACGTACTCCAGAGCCATTCCCAGCTGCTGGTCGTTCTGGGCCAGCAAATAGGCCAGATTGTTCAAAACACTAGTGTTCGTCGGCATTCCTGCAACCAGACTTTGGTAAACGGCAATCGCGCCCTCTACATATCGACTATCGGACGTCCGCTTGTAGGCGATCGTCAGCATATGGGCTTTCTTGAGCTGGTATCCGACAAGCCTCTGGGTATCCGAACCGCCCAGGGCGATACATCTGTCGATATAGTCATTCGCATCGTCGTAATCGTTCTGGATCTGGGCCAGGTGGAACATCGCCAGGTTGGCCTCTGGCGAATCGGTGTTCTTCGCCAGGCGTGCACGACAGTGGGCCGAGACCTCTTCGGCGCCCACCAAGCGATGGGCGCGCAATAGTGCGTTGCCAACCAAGTGCTCCTTGCCCCAGGCTTGATCGATCGCTTGGCGGCAATAGGCCTGAGAACCGACGGTATCACCCAATCGACTTTTTGCCTCAGCCATATGCAGGAGGACGATCGCCGCGTAGTCCGTGCTCAGATACTCCGTTCCCTCCTTGATCAGCCGGTCGAGTCTTTCCGGCCGCCAGGCCCCCCCCCCGGCTATCCGGTCACCGGCGCTGAGGGTCAGGGCGTGCAGATAGCCATCCAGAGCAGCGCCGAGCGGCGCATCGAAACCATCTGCACCGGCGATCTCGTTTTGCCTGATCTGACAGGCATTCTCGTAGAGCGAAATCGCCTTGTCGTACTGTTTTCGTTCGATGGCAAAGGCCCCCGCTCGCGTGAGCCAGTCAACGCGGTCGGGCGATTCGGCCAGCCGGTTCGCATAGAACTGCTCAAGAGCATCCTCGCGGCCGAGTCGCCGATAAAGGCGCTCCAGCAGCAGTCCCGCCTGCGGCGGCGCATGGGGAGACCGCAGCGCCTCGTGCAACTCACTGATTGCCTCTTCGTCGCGCCCCGCCCAGATGTAGGCCTGAGCAAGCGCCACCATCGTCACAGGATCGCTCTCCAGGAGTCGGCTCATGCGAAAATCCAGAATGGCTTGGTCACAATCGCCTCTCAAGAGTCCGATTTCCCCGCGCAGTCGCCAGGCCGCAGCATCTTGTTGCTTCTGTTCGAGCCCGCGATTCACAAGAGTCCAGGCTTGCTCCAGGCGACCTTGGCGCTTCGCAAGCAAAGCCTCCATGAGAAGGATTCTGGGCTCATCCGGGAAGCGTTCCTTGAAACTCTGCAGTCGCAGGCCGGCCTCTTTCACCAGCCCGACCTCCAGATACGCACGCAGCTGGGCCAGGCGGTTAATCACGTTGTCCTCGATGGAAAGGAGTTCCTCGCAGTGGCGTTTGACACCTTCCTTGTCGCCGGTGATCTCGCCGACCAGGACGAACCCCTTCAGTGCGTCACCACGACGGGCCGGGTCTTTGTAGAGTTCCTGCAGAAGCCGGCGCGCCTCGTCGTACCGACCGATGCGATAGTAGTGGCGCCATAAGAGTCGCCGATCGGCCGCCCCTTCGAGCAATTGGCGAGCCTTATCGCTCTGCTCTGTAACCCGGTAGTACTCGGCGTAGCTCTCCAGCATGAACTCATTTCTAGGGTCCATCTGACGCGCCTGCTCAAACGCCTTCTCAGCCTGCGCGAAGTACGCCTGCTGCTTCTTCGGGTCCGGCTCCTTGACCGCAACGCGGGTAGCCAGGCGACCCAACATGACGGCGTTGTTGAAGCTCGGCGCCTTGGCCTGCATCGTCTGTCGAATGGCCAGGGCCGTAAGCGGTTCGGTCGCCCCGATGATCTCCGCGTATGCGTTGAGGACCTGAGTATCCCGCGGATTCAACTGCAGAGCGCGTTCGATCGCCAGTTTGGTTTCGCGCCGCTGCTCGAGCGAGACATTCTCCCCCAGGCGACGGTTCCGCACCAGCAGAGCATTGGCCAGCGCCTTGGCAACCAGGGGATCCACCGGATTCAAATGCGACGCCCGGCGGGTATCCTCCACCGAGGCGTGCTCATTGTCCAGCGCCGCCTGGATGTTGCCGCGCAGCATGTACCCATAGGCGAAGACCGGTCGCTGCTTGAGGCATTCGTCCAGATGGGCCAGCGCCTTCTGATACCGCTCCTGCGCCAGCGCCAGTCGACCGGCATAGAGACGCCCCTGGCAGTCATCCAGATTGCCCTCCGTGACGAGTTCCACCATTTCCTCGGCAAGCGCCCAGTCCTGGCGTCGCCGTGCGATATCGAAGAGTTGGCCCGCCGCCACGTAGCGAGGATTCACTTCTTCACTGCGCAGATACGCCGGTTCGCGCCCGCCGGCCTGTGTCACGGTCATGTCGAGCACTTTGCGCCACTGGGCGATCGCCTCGTCAAAGCGATGCTCTTGTTGATAGAAGAAGCCAAGTTCCGTGGTCTTCTCCACGGGATCGGCAAGACGCTTCACCGCCTGCACATGGATTTCCTTACGCCGAGATTCCGGGCACGTGGTCGGGTCCGATTCGGACAACAGCCCCTGGTAGAACAGTGCGGCAACACTGTTGGGATGATGCGTGAGAAACATCTGGACCATCTTCCTAGCATGGTCGAGATCCCCTTGCGCCGCCAGGGCCTCACAGAGCTTTCGGAAGCGCTCCACCGTGACAACCGTCGGGTCCTCGGCAAGCAGCGCCACGACGAGATCCGCCTGGCGTCGGCGCCACTGATGAAGCTCCCTTGTCATCGCCTGTATCGCTTCGTCCCCGCGGGTCGAATCAGCTCGCTGAATGGCCTCCTGCAGTTGCCGAGCCTGGGCAACCGCCAGAGCCAGGCGCAACCCCACGGTGCTGGAATCGGTCGAGTCGAATTGGCGCAAGGCCTCTTCCGCTTCCGTCATGTGTCCCTTGCCCACCAGAGTCTTGACGCGGAGCATGCGACTGCGTGCGGTGGCGCCGAAGCGTTCTTCGTACTTGTTGATCGCGCTAAGGGCAACATCATAGGAGGCGACCTTTGAAAGAACCTCACTGTAGTCGAGCAACACCTGCGGCTTCGTATTGATGATTCCCGAACTCAGAGCCGAGCCCATGAACTCTATGACAGCGCCTACTTCGGACGTAGGCTCGAAGAGCTTCGCCAGCGAATAAGAAAGGAAGGCGTCGGTTTCTCCAATTGCCTCGGACGCCTTGATCTCCTCGTAGGCCGCATAGAG
>JANQFY010000466.1 GCA_028277585.1 Sedimentisphaerales bacterium | reverse complement strand
CGAGCGGCCCAGACGCGGGGCCAGGAGCAGAAGGCGGCCCGCGATAGTCTCTACCGCCTGCGCGGCGCCGACATCAGCCCGGCGATTCTGCAGCAACTCGCGTCGGCGCCGGCCAAGGTCAAGGCCGAACTGATTCGCGCCGTGGGTGAGCGCAACATTGTCGAAGGTCGTGACACGCTGTTGAAAGCGACCCGGGATGAAGATCGCAAGGTGCGACAGGCGTCCTTCAAGGTACTCAAGGTGATCACCGGGCCGGACGATCTGCCGGCTCTGGTCGAACTCATTTCGAATCTGGTCAGTGCGTCGGATCGCAACGAGGCCGAGAAGATGGTCGCTGCGGTTGCGCACAAGATCGAGGACGAAGACAAGCAGGCTGCTACCGTGTTGGCCGCGCTGGCCAAGGCCGAAAAGACGGATAACCGTGCTTCGTTGTTGCGCATCCTGGGACGCATTGGGGACCCCACGGCGCTGCCCGCTCTGAGGAAGGCGCTGGCCGACTCGGAGAAGGCTGTTCAGGACGCCGCCATTCGCTCGCTGTGCGACTGGCCCACGCCCGAACCGGTCCCGGATCTGGTTAAGGTCGTCGAAACATCGAAGAATCGGGTTCATCAAGTACTGGGCCTGCGCGGTCTGGTGCGTCAGCTCAGTCTCGAAAGCGATCGACCGGCCCAGGAGACCGTTGCTCTGTTTAAGAAGGCGATGGCCCTGGCGCCCAACGACTTGGAGAAGAAGCGTGTTCTGTCGGGTCTTGGCGCGGCCGGTTCGCTGGAAGCACTGACGATGGTCGCCGGCTACCTCAAGGACAAGGTCTTGCATCTCGAGGCCGAATCGGCGGCCGTCAGGATCGCCCGGAGCATCGGCGCCAAGCATCCGCAGCCGTGCAAGGCCGTGCTGACACAAGTGATTGAAAGCACTCAGAACGATACGATTCGCGAGCAGGCCCAGGAGGTCGTCAAGCAACTCGACGGCGCAGCGCCTGCACCGAAATGACAACGCTCCGGTCGAACGCCGGGGGCTGAACCCGTAACTCGGGGCTCTCAAGCGGCCTTATACTTCTGGCAGAGAAGTTGAAAACGGCCGGTTCTGTAGAGGAATCTGAAATGGACAACACCAAAATTCGAGGACGCGATGGTCGCATTTCTCGTCGCGACTTCATGAACACTGCGGCCGCTGCCCTGGCGGCGGTCACGATCGTGCCGCGCCATGTCCTGGGCGGTGCCAGGTACAAAGCGCCCAGTGAGAAGCTCAACATCGCCGGGGTCGGCGTGGGCGGTATGGGACAGAACAACGTCCGCGCCTGTGAGACGGAAAACATCGTCGCGCTGTGCGACGTGGACACGAATTACGCCGCCGGTGTGTTCAAGAAGTACCCCAAGGCCCGCACGTGGGTCGACTATCGCGAGATGCTCGACGAACAGAAGGACATCGACGCGGTCATCGTCGCGACGCCCGACCACACGCACGCCGTGGTCGCCATGGAGGCGATGCGGCGGGGCAAGCACGTCTATGTGCAGAAACCGCTGACCCGCAGCGTCTACGAGGCCCGCATGCTGACCGAAGCGGCCCGCAAGTACAAGGTCGCCACGCAGATGGGCAACCAGGGGCAATCGTGCGACGAGGTACGCATGCTCTGCGAGTGGATCGAAGACGGCGCGATCGGCGACGTGACGGAGGTGCACTGCTGGACGGATCGTCCGGTCTGGCCGCAGGGGATCGATCGGCCCCAGGAGACGCCGCCCGTGCCGGACGGTCTGAACTGGGACCTGTGGGTTGGTCCTTCGCCGATGCGCCCCTACCATCCGGCGTATCTGCCTTTCAACTGGCGGGCCTGGATCGATTTCGGGGCCGGCGCCCTGGGCGATATGGGTTGTCACGTGATGAACGGGGCCTTCTGGGCCCTGAAGCTGAAGTACCCCGACAGCGTTGAGGCCAGCCACTCGTACGACGTCCGCGAGATGTGGAAACGCTTCGATAACAAGCAGACCTATCCGCGGGCCGAGGTGGTGCACTACCAATTCCCGGCGCGAGCGGGGATGCCTCCGGTGAAGCTGCATTGGTACGACGGCGGTATCCTGCCCCAACGGCCGGAAGACCTGGAGACCGGACGGCGCGTCCCCGACAACGGCTCGATCTTCGTGGGCACCAAGGGCAAGATCCTCACTGGAACTTACGGCGAGAATCTGCGGATCTTCCCGGAGACCAAAATGCGGGCGTACAAGCGCCCGCCGGCCCGGATTCCGCGCATCAAGAACGGCATGGCCGGCCACGAACAGGACTGGATTCGCGCCTGCAAGGGCGGCCCGGCGGCCAGTTCCAACTTCGATTACTCCGGCCCGTTCACCGAGACGGTCGTCATGGGCAACCTGGCCGTGCTCAACCCGGGCAAGAAGCTCCTCTGGGACGGCGCCAAGATGAAGGTCACCAACGACGAGCAGGCCAACGCCTTCGTCAAGCCCGCGTTTCGTGAGGGATGGTCGCTGTAGTCAAACGTCAATCAGGGATCGGATTAGCCGATTCTGAGCAAGCTGGATTTAGCTAGAGGTGATTGCGATGAAGAAGCCGAACGATGCAGCAAAGACGAGCGGATTGACCCGACGTCAATTCGTCGGCGCCGGAGCGGCTGCGCTGGCGAGTTTCACGTTTGTACCGAATCACGTATTGGCCAGCCCGCCCAGTGGGAAGCTGAACGTCGCGACCATCGGCGCCGGCGGCATGGGCGGGGGCAACACGAACAACTGCGCCAAGGCGGGCGCCAATATCGTCGCGCTGTGCGACGCCGACTGGCGCCGGGCCGATGGGACCTTCAAGCGGTACCCGAAGGCGGCCCGCTACAAAGACTTCCGCAAGATGCTCGACATCGAGAAGAGCATCGACGCGGTCATCGTCGCGACGCCCGACCACTTCCACGCGGTCGCCGCGATGGCGGCCATGCGGCGCAAGAAGCACGTCTACGTCCAGAAGCCGCTGACCCGTCTGGTGGGTGAGGCACGCGCCTTGACCGAGGCGGCCCGCAAGTACAAGGTCGTTACCCAGATGGGCAACCAGGGTCACTCGGGCGACGGTGTTCGTGACATCTGTGAGTGGATCTGGGCCGGTGTGATCGGCGATGTCGAGGAGGTCCACGCCTGGACCAACCGCCCGGTATGGCCCCAGGGGATTGGACGTCCGACGGACAAGCATGACATCCCGGACGGCTTGGATTGGGATCTCTGGATCGGTCCCTCGCCCATGCGTCCTTACCATCCGCGCTACCTGCCGTTCAATTGGCGCGGCTGGTGGGACTTCGGCGGCGGCGCCCTGGCCGACATGGCCTGTCACGTTCTCGACCCGGTCTTCTGGGCGTTGAAGCTGAAGTACCCGACCAGCGTCGAGGCCAGTTGTACGCCGGTCAACGATGAGACGTTCCCGTTGGGTTCCATCGTTCGCTATCAGTTCCCGGCCCGCGAGAGCATGCCCGCCGTCAAGGTCCACTGGTACGACGGCGGACTCAAGCCCGAACGGCCCGAGGCGCTCGAGGACAACCGCAAGCTCAACCAGGCCAGCAGCAACGTGCTCTTCATCGGTTCCAAGGGCGTGCTGCGTTGCGGCGAGTACGGCGACAATCCTCAGTTGCTGCCCTATTCGCGGATGCGTGAGTTCGCCAAGAACAAACCGGCGCAGACGCTCAAGCGGATCAAGACGAGCCACGAAGGCAACTGGGTCGAGGCGTGTCTGACGGGCGGTCAGGCGACGTCGCACTTCGACTATGCCGGCCCGCTGACCGAGATGGTCACGATGGGCAACCTGGCGATTCGCCCGGAGAACGTGGGCAAGAAACTGCTCTGGGACGGCGCGAACATGAAGGTGACCAACGACGCGACGGCCGATGAATACGTCCGTCCGCACTATCGCGACGGATGGTCGCTGGAGATGTAATACGACTCCGATCGGGCGCGGCGGGTGTTCCCCATTCGCCGCGCCCGGTCTCGTTCTTGAGGTGACACGCCATGAAGCACTCAGACAAGACGAAATCGGCCGGGTGGTCGCGGCGTGAGTTCGTGGGCGCTGCGGCGGCGCTGGCGACCTTTACGTACGTGCCCAAACGCGTGTTGGGCCAGGCCGGCGCCAGTTCGGCCAACAACAAGCTGAACATTGCGGGCATCGGGGTCGGCGGTCGCGGCGCCAGCGACATCAACGGGGTCAGCAGCGAGAATATCGTGGCCCTGTGCGACGTCGATCTGAAACGCGCCAGCGGAACGTTCAGGAAACACCCCGACGCGAAGGTCTATCGCGATTTCCGCATGATGCTCGAGAAGGAGTGCAAGAACATCGACGCGGTGGTCATCGGCGCTCCCGACCACATCCACGGCCCGGCGGCGATCATGGCGATGAAGATGGGCAAGCACGTCTATTGCGAAAAGCCCATGGCGCATACGGTCTACGAGGCCCGTCGGATGACGGAAGTGGCCAAGGAGACCGGCGTGGTCACGCAGATGGGCAACCAGGGGCACGCCGGCGAAGGCCTGCGGCTGTACTGGGAGTTCATCAACGACGGCGCGATCGGCGACGTGCGCGAGGTGCATGTCTGGAGCGACCGGGCCGGCACGGCTGAGCGCCCCTGGTGGCCCCAGGGGATCGATCGTCCCAAGGGCAGCGCCCCGGTGCCCGATGGTCTCGACTGGGACCTGTGGCTCGGACCGGCCAGGTGGCGTCCGTACGCGAAGTTCCCGAACGGTCGCGGCGGCGAGGTCAGCTACGTTCCGTTCAACTGGCGCGGCTGGTGGGATTTCGGTTGCGGCGCCCTGGGCGATATGGCGGTCCATAACGCCGACCCGGCCTTCTTCGCGCTGGACCTGGACGCCCCGACGGCGGTCGAGGCCGAGACGACTTCGGTCAACGATGAGACGCTGCCTGTTTCGAACATCATTCGCTTCGACTTCCCCGCCAAGGGCAAGCGCCCGGCGGTCAAGATGACCTGGTACGACGGCGGCAAACTGCCACCGCGCCCGGCCGAACTCGAGGAAGGACGTCGCATGGGCGGCAACGGCATCCTATTCATCGGCGACAAGGGCATGCTGATGGGCGGCAGCCATGCGGGCGTGCCTCGGCTCGTCCCCGAGACCCACATGAAGGATTACGGCAAGCCTCCCAAGACACTGGCCAGGTCGCCCGGCCATCATCGCGAATGGATCGACGCCTGCAAGGCGGGCAAGCCGGAAGACGCCAAGAGCGGCTTCTGGTACGCCGGGCCGTTCACCGAAGCACTGCTGGTCGGCAACTTGGCGGTGCGGCTGCAGAAACGCGTCGAATGGGACGCCAAGACGATGCGCTCGCCCAACTGTCCCGAAGCGGACAACTACATCACGAAGTTCTATCGCGCCGGCTACAGCATCACCTAGCCCGTTGCGCGCCTGTCAGACACACGGGGCCTGCGCGACGGCAATAGCAGGCCCCGTTCTTTTCAAGGAGAGCCCTCATGAGAGAGACCGTGACAACCGGCAGGGGGACAGACGGTCGCGCGGAGACGGGCATATCTCGTCGTCGGGTGATTGGCGGCATGGCGACGTGGGCGGCGATCAGTATCGTGCCGCGTCACGTCCTGGGGGGAAGGCGGCATGTGCCACCGAGCGAGAAACTCAATATCGCCGGCATCGGTATCGGAGGGCGGGGGCAGGGCGACCTGCACGAGGTGGGCAGCGAGAACATCGTGGCGCTGTGCGATGTGGACGATTCCTACGCGGGCAAGGTCTTCAAAAAGTACCCGAAGGCGCGGAAGTGGCGCGACTATCGCAAGATGCTCGATCGGCAGAAGGACATCGACGCGGTCGTGATCGCCACGCCCGACCACACGCACGCGGTGATCTCCATGGCAGCGATCAAACGCGGCAGGCACGTCTATTGCGAAAAACCCCTCACGCACTCGATCTGGGAGGCTCGTCAGGTCGCTGAAGCGGCCCGCGAGGCCGGCGTGGCGACGCAACTGGGCAACCAGGGGCAGGCGTCCGAAGGCAACCGGCTGGTCTCGGAGTTCATCTGGGGCGGCGCGATCGGGCCGGTGCACGAGGTGCACGCCTGGTGCAACCGGTACATCTCCCCGCGCGGCATTGGGCGCCCCAAGGAGACGCCCCCGATTCCCAGCACGCTGGATTGGGACCTTTGGCTGGGCCCGGCCAAGCGGCGTCCTTACCATCCGTGCTATCTGCCGTTTAGCTGGCGGGGATGGTGGGATTTCGGCACGGGCGTGCTGGGCGATATCGGTTGTCATCAGCTCGATCCGGTCTTCCGCGCCCTGAAGCTGGGCTATCCGACCACTGTGGAAGCCTCTTCCAGCGGGGTCAACGACGAAACGGCGCCGCAATCGTCGCTGGTGCGTTTCGAGTTCCCGGCCCGCGAAGGGATGCCCCCTCTGAAACTGACCTGGTACGACGGGGGGCTCATGCCCGAGCGGCCCGAGGAGCTGGAAGAGGGGCGACGGTTCGGCAACGCTGACGATAACCTTTTTATCGGCGAAAAGGGCAAAATGCTGGGCCATCGGTTGATACCGGAGCCCCGGATGAAAGAGTACGCCAAGCCTCCGCAGAAGATTCCGCGTTCGCCGGGGCATCACGCCGAATGGTTGATCGCCTGCAAGGGCGGCCCGGCGGCCCGAGCCAATTTCGACTGGGCGGGGCCCTTGACCGAGGTGGTTTTGCTCGGTAATGTGGCTCTACGGATGGAGAAGCAACTCTACGAAAAGGGTCTGAAACTGCACTATGACGGTCCCGGCATGAAGGTGACCAATCTGCCGGAAGCCAACCAGTACATTCGGGATACGTACCGCCAGGAGTGGACGCTCTAACTTCTGGTCTAATCCGTTGTAACGAAGCGAGTTCTGGCGCAATAACAGGTCTGAGGAGTAGCATAGTGAAAGAAGAAAAGACAATGTCACGACGTGATTTCGTGGGCGCTGCCGCAGCCGCGGCGGCCTTTACCGTGGTTCCCCGCCATGTCCTGGGCGGCGCCGGGCATACCGCCCCGAGCGAGAAGCTCAACATTGCGGGCATCGGCGCCGGGGGGCAGGCGGCGCACGATCTGCGGCAGATGGAGAGCGAAAACATCGTGGCATTGTGCGACGTGGACTGGCGCCGGGCGCGCGGCATGTTCCAGCGTCACAAAGACGCCAAGCGATACCGCGACTATCGGGAGATGCTCGACAAGGAGGGCGACAAGATAGACGCCGTCGTGGTGGCGACTCCCGATCATATGCACGCGGTCGCCTCCATGGCGGCGATCAAGCGGGGCAAGCATGTCTACTGCGAAAAACCCCTGACGCACGATGTCTACGAAGCCCGGGTTCTGGCCGAAGCCGCCCGCAAGGCCGGCGTGGCGACCCAGATGGGCAACCAGGGGCAGGCGTCCGAAGGGACTCGCCTGATGTGCGAAACGATTTGGGACGGCGCGATCGGCGAGGTTCGCGAGGTTCACGTCTGGACGGATCGGCCCATGCGGGGGATCAACGGGCTGTACTGGCCGCAGGGAGTAGGGCGGCCGACCGACAAGCCGTCGATTCCGGACGAGGTTGCCTGGGATCTCTGGCTCGGTACGGCGCCGGAGCGGCCTTATCATCCGAGTTATATACCGTTCAGGTGGCGTGGTTGGTGGGATTTCGGCACCGGTGCGCTGGGCGATATCGGCTGTCATCGGATCGATCCGATCTTCCGCGCCTTGAAGCTGGGGCACCCCACGAGCGTGGAGGCCTGTTGTACGATCGTCAACGAGGAGACCTTCCCGGTCGCCTCGCGCGTGACCTATGAATTCCCGGCCCGCCAGGGCCTGGCGCCCGTGACGCTGCACTGGTACGACGGCGGAATGAAACCGCCCAGGCCGAAGGAGTTGGAGGACGGTCGCGCATGGGATACCAACGGCATCCTGTTCGTGGGCGACGAAGGCAAGATGTATGAGACGCGCCTGTTGCCCGAATCGCGCCAGGCCGCCTATGGCAAGCCGCCGAGGAAGCTCGACCGGTCCCCGGGCCATTACCAGGAATGGATCGATGCCTGCAAAGGCGGCAAGCCGGCCGGGTCGAACTTCCCCGACCACGCCGGATTGCTGGCTCAGGTCGTCTTGCTGGGCAACCTGGCCCTGCAACCGAGTCTGAAAGACAAAGTCGCGCGAACGAGACTGCTGTGGGATGGTGAGGCGATGAAGGTCACCAACCTGCCCGAGGCGAATCAGTTCCTCAAACGCGAGTATCGCGAAGGCTGGACGTTGTAATCCCGACGTGAATCACTGGAGGTGTCAACTATGAGCAAAGAAAGCAGTCGCGTTTCCCGCCGCAATGTGTTGCGCGGCGCCGTCGGGACCGTCGGAGCGTTTACGTTCGTTCCGGGGCACGTGCTGGGCAAAGGTGGTGCGCGGCCGGCCAGTGAACGGCTCAATATCGCCGGTATTGGTGTCGGCGGCATGGGCGGGGGCAATCTCCGCGCCTGTGCGAAAGAGAACATCGTCGCGCTGTGCGATGTCGATTACGGTCACGCGGCCGGGACGTTCAAGAAGTATCCCAACGCCAAGACATATCGCGATTACCGCGTCATGCTGGACAAAGAGGGCAAGAACATCGACGCCGTCATCATCGCGACGCCCGATCACACGCACGCGGTGACTGGTATGGAGTGCATCCGGCGGGGCAAGCACGTGTACCTGCAGAAACCGCTGGCCCATTCGATCTACGAAGTGCGCATGCTCACCGAGGCGGCGCGGAAGCACAAGGTCCAGACCCAGATGGGCAACCAGGGGCATTCCTCCAACGAGATCCGGCTGCTGCACGAGTGGATCGCCGACGGCGCGATCGGCCCGGTGCGAGAGGTTTTTGCCTGGAGCGATCGTCCGGTAGGGGGGAATCCCTGGTCGGACTTCCCGGTCATGGCGCGACCGAAGGAAAAGCCCTCGGTGCCGGATAAGCTCAATTGGGATCTCTGGCTCGGCCCGGCCCAGTACCGGCCCTATCACCCGATCTATCACCCGCTCACGTGGCGCGGCTGGTGGGACTTTGGCACCGGCGCCCTGGGCGACATGGGGTGCCACATCCTCGATCCGGTCTTCTGGACGCTCAAGCTGGGCCATCCGACGCGCGTTGAGGCGGTGACCACGCACTGCGTTCCCGAGATCGCGGCTGAGACCTATCCGCTGGCTTCGGTGGTGCGTTACGAGTTCCCCGCGCGGGGCGATATGCCTCCGGTGAAGCTGACCTGGTTCGATGGTCGGCTCCTGCCCCCGAGGCCGAAGGATCTGGAGCCGAGCCGCAAGCTGGGCACCAACGGGGCGCTGCTGATGGGCGATAAGGGCACTATTATGCACGGCTCCCACGGCGCCGGCGGGGTTCGGATCATCCCCGAGGTCAAGATGAAGGCGTACCAGCGCCCGCTCAAGACCATGCCCCGTGTCAAGGACGGCGCCGGCGGCCACGAGCGGGACTGGGTCCGCGCCTGCAAGGACGGCAAGCCCGCCAGTTCCAGCTTCGAATACGGCGGCCCGCTGACGGAAATGGTCCTGCTCGGCGTCCTGGCGATGCGTCTGAAGAACACGATGCTCGAATGGGACGGCGAGAACATGAAGGTGACCAACTGCGGCGAAGCAGACAAATACATTCGTCCGGCCTTTCGTGAGGGTTGGACGCTGTAACGGATGGAAATCTCGCGAGTTATTGAATCAGAGAGGTCTAGGTGAAGGACATGAAGATCAACAGACGACAGTTTCTGGGTAGTGCCGCGGCGGCTGCGGCCTTTACGTTCGTTCCGCGGCACGTACTGGGCGGCGCCCGCCATATCGCGCCGAGCGAGAAGCTCAACATCGCTTGTATCGGCATTGGCGGCATGGGCGCCAGCGACGTCGGCCAGTTCGCCGGCGAGAACATCGTGGCGCTGTGCGATGTCGACTGGAAGCACGCGGCCGGGACGTTCAAGAAGTTTCCGAACGCCAAGAAGTACCGCGATTTCCGCAAGATGCTCGACGCCGAGGACAAGAACATCGACGCTGTCACTGTCTCGACGCCCGACCACATTCACGCGGTTGCCTCGATGGCGGCGATCAAGCGGAACAAGCACGTCTACTGCCAGAAGCCGCTCTGTCACGATGTGTACGAGGTCCGTCGTCTGACCCTGGCGGCCCGCGAGCACGGCGTCGTCAGCCAGATGGGGACGCAACTGCACGCGACGGCGGAAATGAAGAAGATGGTCGAGATCGTCCAGTCGGGGGCGATCGGCAACGTGCGCAAAGTGGACCTCTGGAGCGGCAAGAACTGGGGCGGCGGCACCCGCCCGACGGATACGCCTCCGGTGCCTGAGACGCTGGACTGGGACCTTTGGCTCGGGCCGGCCAAGTATCGCCCGTACCATCCGACGTACCTGCCCGGCCAGTGGCGACGCTGGTGGGACTTTGGGACCGGCACCTTGGGCGACATGGGTTGTCACATCATCGACCCGGCGTGGTGGGCCCTGCAACTGGACGCGCCGACGTCCATCGAAGCCCAGCCCGGCCCGTTCAGCGACGAGACCTATCCGACCAAGACGATCATCACGTGGGAATTCCCGGCCCGCGGCGGTCTTCCGCCGGTGACGGTCCGCTGGTTCGACGGCGAAAACCGCCCGCCGCGTCCGAAGGAGATGGACGAGCGGCGCAAGATGCCCAGTCAGGGTGGACTCTACTACGGCGACAAAGCCACGCTCATGCTGCCGCACGGCGGCAATCCGCAACTGGTTCCGTACAGCAAGATGAAAGACTTCAAGGCGCCTGATCCGTTCATCCGTCGCGAGAAGGCCGGCGCGGCCGGTCACTACCACGAGTGGGCCCGGGCCTGCAAGGGCGGTCCCAAGCCGTTGTCGAACTTCGACTACGCCGGCCCGCTGACTGAGGCGATCCTGCTGGGCAACATCGCGGCCAAGGCCGGCCAGAAGATCGAGTGGGACAGCAAGGCTATGAAGGTCACCAACATGCCCGAGATGAATCAGCACCTCACTCGGAAGTACCGCAAGGGATGGACGCTCTAAGCTGGTTCGGCCCTGCGTCAGGCTGGAGAACAAGGTAGAGCCTTTTCAAGTCAGGAGAAGCTAGATGGGTAGAAGGACGAAGTTGACGATGGCCTTGCTGGTCGCAGGGTTTTTCGTATGTGTCGCCGGGGCGATGACCGCCCAGGCGCAGGATCAGTGGCGTTTGGGAATGCAGGCGTATAGCTTCAACCGTTTCACGTTCTACGAAGCGGTCGATAAGAACCAGGCCCTCGGTATGAGTTACATCGAGGCCTATCCGGGTCAGAAGCTCAGCGCCGACCATGGGGATGCGAAGTTCCACCACACGATGCCGCCGAAGCTGGCGCTGGAAGTCAAGCAGATGCTCAAGGCCAAAGGCGTCAAGCTGGTCAACTACGGCGTCGTTGGGTTGCCCAACGACGAGGAAGAGTGCCGTAAGGTCTTCAATTTCGCTCGGGCGATGGGCATCACGACGATCGTCTCGGAACCGCCGGAAGACGCCATTGATCTGATCGACAAGCTGTGCCAGGAGTACAAGATCGCGGTGGCGCTGCACAACCACCCGAAGCCCTCGCACTACTGGGACTACAAGACCGTGTTGCGCGTTTGCGAAGGCCGCAGCAAGTGGATCGGCGCCTGTGCCGATACGGGCCACTGGACGCGGTCGGGCATCAACCCGGTCGAGGCGGTCCGGGCCCTCGGCATCGCCGGCCGGATTCGCAGTTTCCACTTCAAGGACCTCAACCAGTTCGGCGTCCGCAACGCCCACGATGTCCCCTGGGGGACCGGCAAGAGCAACGTCCGCGAGGTCCTGGGCGTGCTGGCGAGCACTGGTTTTGACGGCAGTTTCTCCATCGAGTACGAGCACAACTGGCTCAATTCCATGCCTGAGATCGCCAAGTGCGTCGCTTTCTTCGAGCAAACGGCCTATGAATTGGGCGCAGGCGAATGGCAGTGGATCTTCAACGGCAAGGACCTGACCGGCTGGGACGGCGATCCGCGGCTGTGGAGCGTGCAGGACGGTGTCATTCGTGGCGAAACCACTCCCGAGAAGCAGACCAAGGGCAACACGTTCTGCATCTGGCGGGGCGGTCGGCTGGAAGACTTCGAACTGAAGCTGAAGTTCCGTATCCGCAACGGCAATTCGGGCGTGCAGTACCGCAGCAAGGAATTCGCCAAGTGGCGGATCACCGGGTACCAGGCGGAAGTGGAGAACAACCAGGGTAAGGTCGGTTTCCTCTACCACGAGGGCGGCCGCGGCTGGCTCGTCAATGTGGGCGACTTCATGGTCATCGACGAGAAGGGCGAGAAACGTGTCGTCAGCAACGTCAACGACCAGAAGGCGATCATTGACGCCGGGTACTACACCGACAAGGACTGGAACGAGTACCACATCATTTGCCAGGGCAACCACGTCCAGCACTTCCTCAACGGCTTCCAGACGATGGAGCTGATTGACAACGATCGCGTCACGAATCCGGATGACGTCAAGGACCGCAAGGGCGCCATCCGCGAAGGCGTGCTGGCCCTGCAGATCCACTCCGGGCCGCCCATGCGGGTCGAATTCAAGGACATTCGCGTCAAGAAGCTGCCCGCGATCGGCGACGCTCAGCTCGCCTTCAACGGCCTGAATCTGGACGAGTGGACGACGAAGGCCAGCTCCGGCAAGGCCAACAAGTGGACCACCGGCAAGGCGAAGGTCTCCGAGAGCAATCCCAAGCAGTTGGTGAAGGTTGAGGGCACGGGCGAACTGATCAACCTGGCGCCCAAGCACGGCGAGAGCCAGGATCTCTACTCGAAAGCCAAGTTCGGCGATTGCCGCATCGAACTGGAGGTCATGGTGCCGAAGGGCTCGAACTC
>JANQFY010000453.1 GCA_028277585.1 Sedimentisphaerales bacterium | reverse complement strand
GAACATTACCTTCGACAGATCGAAGGGCTGATCGAGGTAGTGGTCGGAGAAGCTGCTGTTCTGCTCGGGATCGAGCACCTCGAGCAAGGCGCTGGCCGGATCGCCCCGGAAGTCGTTGCCGATCTTGTCCAGTTCGTCCAGCATGAAGACCGGGTTGCGACTGCCGCACTTGCGCAGTTCCTGCATCACGCGCCCAGGCAGAGCGCCGATGTAGGTCCGACGATGTCCCCGGATGTCGGCTTCGTCGCGGATGCCGCCCAGTGAGACGCGCACGAACTGGCGTCCCATGGATCGGGCGATGGATTTGCCCAGCGACGTCTTGCCCACGCCGGGCGGGCCGATGAAGCAGAGGATCGGACTCTTGCCTTTGGGGTTGAGCTTGCGGACGGCCAGGAATTCGAGGATGCGTTTCTTGACCTTCTTGAGGTTGTAGTGATCGCGATTGAGAATGCGTTCGGCCTGGGCGATGTCCAGGCGGTCCTCCGTCTGGATCGACCACGGCAACTCGCAGACCCAGTCCAGGTACGTGCGAATGACGCTGTATTCGGGCGAAGCGGCCGGGATCTTGCTGAGTCGGTCCAGTTCACGCAGCGCCTCGGCGGCGACCTTCTTGGGCATCTTGGCCTTGGCGATGTTCTGCCGCAGCTCGCGCAGTTCTTCGGTTCGCATGTCCTGCTCGCCCAACTCCGACTGAATGGCCTTGAGCTGTTCCTGCAGGAAGTATTCGCGCTGGCTCTTGTCGACCGAATCGCGGACGCGCCCCTGGATCTTGTGGCTCAGTTCCAGCACCTCCAACTGGTGTGCCAGGATGATCGAGATCTCTTTGAGCCGTTTGGTCGGGTTCAACTCCTCCAGCAACTCCTGTTTCTTGGCCAGATCCATACTCAGATTGGCGGCCAGGAAATCGGCCAGCGCGGACGGGTCCTCGATGTTCTCAAGCAGCACCGACGCCTCTTCCGGCACGTTGGGGCTCAGGGCGACGACGCGATTGGCGCTCTGCCGCACGCTGACGATCAGGGCCTGAAGCTGCTTGGTCATGCGGGTCCGGACGGTGAGCATTCGGACCTTGGCCTTGAGGTAGGGCTCCGTCGCGACGGGCTTGATCACCTTGAACCGGGCGATCCCGTGCACGAAGATATTGGCCGAGCCCTGAGGCATCTTGACGGTCTTGAGGACCGAGGCGGCGGTGCCGATACCGTAGAGTTGGCTGAAGCCCGGGCGATCGGTTTCCGGGTTGCGCTGGGTCAGCAGCCCGATGAGCGATTCATTCGGCTCCGTATCGGCCAGCAGGGCCTTGCTGCGCTCCCGACCGATGGTCAGCGGCGTGACCGTGCCCGGATACGCGACGGTGTTGCGGATGGGCAGAATCCCGATTACGTCCGGCACCTTCGGCTCAAGATCGTTCTCCGAGATCGCCATGTCATCGTCGGTCAGGTAGGGTTCCATACCCGCGCCCTCGGCGCCGGACGATTCGCCCGGCCAGTTGTCTTGATCGGCCCAAAATGGATTATTGAGAAAGCTTGTCATGGACTGGCTCGATTATTCTGAATGTTCTCTTATACCCCACACGATATCCGCTGTTCCTACGACGTCAAGGCCGAGGCGTGCGGCGCAAACCGGAGCCATCTCTTCCTCTGCTACAGGGTACTCCCAAGCCGCCGGGGAACGCGATGATCAGACTATAACGCCAGGGGCGGCGTTTTGTCAAATGGTGTTCTTGGCCCGATTACGATTGATCAGCGACGCGGGCAACCTTCCCACAACCCTGCGATGACGCCGTATCCGGCCGGGTCCTGCTCTTTCAGTTCACAGCGGATGAACGGGTAGTGGTCGTTGACCAGGAAGTAGCTCTCCAGCGACTCGGCGAAGTAGGTCTTCTCGTCCCTCAATCCCGGATGCCGCACGCGCTGTCCATCGAAACGCAGAACGGATTGGCATTTCTCGTCCTTCAGTGCTTGGGTATAGGCGGCCCGAATCCGGGTTGCCAGTTCAGAGTCCTTTTCGCCGGCATACCGGTCATAGTACCCCAGGGCCAGGCAGTGAAGCAGATCGGACTGCTCCAGCAGGGCCCACTTCATCATGCGTCGCGGGTCACGGATCTCCACGGCCTGGAACTTGTCGGGATTGAGTCCCTGGCGCCGCATTTCTGCTCGATCGCCGCAATACTGAACGTACGGGCCGGGGACGCCGTGCTCCAACCAGATCGGAATCTGATGTAACTGCTCTTGGCCCTGCTCCGAAACAAAGTGGTCGATCATGTGCAGCTTGTAGGTGAGAAAGGTCACCAGCGCGTCGCCCAGCCCGGGCTTCTGGACCAACTGAGGATGTACGTAGACGGTCCATCCCCCGATTTCGCGTTTGTCATAGCGCTCGGTGGGCATGTGCCCGATCGAGGCGGCGTGTGCCTCTTCGGTCGGAGCCTGCTCCAGATACGCGACCAATTCATCTTCGAGTTGCTGAACCTTGGCGGGGTCGATTCCCCAGTACCTTTCGATGATGCGGACCTGCTCGGGATCGAACTGACGCAATTCGGCCCGGACGAAGGGATAGATGTCGTTGACGGCGAAATACGCTTCGGTGCTCTCGGCCCAGTACTCCATGCGATTGGAGCAGGCGTAGTGTGAGTCGTATCGGCCGTTCCAGATCAGGACGTTCTTGTACTTGCCTTGCTCCATCATGCGTTCGTACGCCGCCTGGAGTTCATCGTTGCCATACCGCCGGCCCCGACCCGTGAAGTAGAAATCGTAGGCGTGCGCCATTTCGTGGAAGACGGAGAAGGGGTGTCGGTAGCTGTCAGGATAGTGCGTCTTGACGCTCAGGGACATCATCGAACGCGGGTCGGCGGGAATGCGGTAATCACGATCGAGCAGCCACTGGCGGCTGGGATGGTACGACAGGCTGACCTTCTTGTCCCACTCGATCCAGATCGGCGTGTTCGCCTGGATCAGGGCGACCGCCTGCGCCGGCGCCGCCAGCTTGATTTGATACAGCTCCCACCGCAGATGTTCGAGCGTCTGCGCCGTTTCCTCCGGATGCTCGGCGAACAGCGCCCGATTCGTATAGACCGTCCAGCCCTCGATATTGCGAATCTCAAATCGATCCTCCGTTCCCACCGGAGGTGCAGACACTTCGGATGCGGCCTTCTCCTCGTCTCCCAGAGTTATCCCGAAAGAGCCCAGACAGATCAAGCACAGCAGCGTTCTAAACACGTGTGATTCTCCTAAGATGTGATGCAACTACCAGAGGCATATCTACCTTCCTTCCGTCGGTCTGTCCAGATGTTCCTGGGAGACCGACATCGATCAGGCCTCACGGGGCGGTTGGCGCAAGGCGCAGGAGGGTGGTCGAGTCTTCTGGGAGGTTGATCAGGAAGGTTGAGGTGTCGGAGGCGATAAGTTCTTGCGTAGTGGGGTTCGTGACCCGGGCGGGGAAGGGCAGGTGGATTTGCCGTTCTCCGCCGGGGATGCAGTGGAGGCAGAGCCAACCTCGGCCGGCGTAGAGGACGTCGTCGCTGTCGCCGTACAGATGGACGCCGGCCCGGCGCCAGAGGTCGCGCAGTTCAGCGGGGCTCAAGCGGAACTTGCCGAGCATGTGTTGTCTGGGCCTGTTGGGGAGTTGTATCTGGGTCCCTTTCGCACCGGTCCATAGAACGGTGATGCCGGCCTTCCTGGTGGCGCGCAATTGCTCGAGCGCGGCTCTGTGGAGTTGGGGAATGCCCAGGAGCCAGAGGACTCGGTAACGCCGCAGGTCGAGGGCGCCCAGGTCCTGATGCAGGTACAGATCGTAGGGGGCGCCGGTTTTGGCCAGCGGATAGCGGTTTGACAGGATCTCCTCGGTCAGAGCGCCGTAGCTGGCGTCGTGGAAGCACAACTCCTCGTCGACGACCACGCAGACTTGCGGCTCCATCGCCGGGATGATCTGGGAAGGGTGCGCGCGCCAGAGATCCTGGGTCTTGCTCAAGACGTCGAGCAGCTTGGGATCGCTGAACCATCCGCCCCACATGTCGAACCACCATCCGCCGTAGCCGCAGGCGAGCATGCGCCCGGTGTTCTTCCAGAGCAGGGCGACGGACGTCTCCATGTCGGGCGGGCCGAGCCAGACGCCGCTGGCGTACTGCCCGGGTGGGCAGATATCCGGCGCTCGGTCCTTGAGCAGCGTGGTGATCGAGGTGCGCGTGTCGTTCTCCGCCATCCAGAGTTTACCGTGCAACTGGACCGAGTCGATTGCCACCATGGGCGGCCAATCCTCGCCGGGCACGCGGTAGTAGGTGTTGGGACTGGAGAGATAGTCCAGGTCGGGGCAACTCAATAGCTTGTGCAGCGCGCCGTGGCCCCGGCGCGGGTCGGTGACGAAGTAGTGGTATCCGTAGAAGGCGCCGGTCAGCAGACGCCCTTTGCTGACGTCTTTGACCACGCGGCAGAAGAGGGCGATGTTGTCGACCAGCGTTTGGGCGTGGAAGCGGAACGTGTCGAGTGTGGCTCGCTCGCGACTCGGATCGCGCCAGCGCCGGGGGTGCTCGACGCCACTGATATCCGCCGGGTGAGCGGTCTGGAGCGTGACGTTCGGATCGCGCCACGCCTGTCTCAGGGCCGCGTCGCTGGGATAGGTTTCTCCCAGCCAGTGTCGAAAGGCCTCGGTGCGGGCCGGGTTGCGGTCGTGGAAGCCGCCCCGGAAGTGATAGAACCACTCCTCGGTCCCGCCGGCTGCGACGTGGATACCGATCAGGTGCTTCGCGTATTCCGATTCGAGCAACCAGGATACGCAATGGCGCAGCGCCTCTTGCGTGGCGTTTCGCCAGACTGGGGAGGCGAAGCACTGGCGAAAGGTTGTGCCATCGGGCAACAGGCAACAGGCTTCTGGATGAGCCTGGTCCCACCATCTGGGCGGATCGAGATGGAACCGGATGATGACCATCGCTTCGGGATCGGCGCTAAGGATCTTTGCGAAGTCCGTGCGAATGCTGCTGAAATCGAACTCCTTCTCACTCCGCCAGATCCCGGGCCGAAACGGGCCGATCCCCGAGTTCGAGTTGATACCCCGATCGCCCAGATAGGCCGGGAAGCAGTACAGATGGATCCCCGCCTCCGCTGCTTCCTTGTACCAGGTTTGCTCGCCCAGATACGACATGTAGGCGAAGGGCGGATAGGGTGCGTCGTCGATGAAGAGCCCGGGATCGCCATGAAGATCGCGCACCGTTGCTCTCGGCGCGGACTGTTCTTTCCGGGGGGACACCGCCGGGTTGGGGAGCCCCTCCACGTGTATTGTCTTGTTGCGATCGCAGGTCAGTTGGCCCTCGACCAGTTCCAATTCCGCCATCTGCAAGAACGAGATCTTCTGCTCGATCGTTCTCTTTTCGGCCGGTGGGGAAGGGTACGGCCGGTTCGGTTCGACGTGGTAGAAGATGAGGGCCCGTTCGCTCATGACCGCTACGCTTGGATGCCGTGCCCGCGTGTGGTCTTGGGGACCCGTTCCTGGCTGCTTGAGGATATGCCCATTCAGCGTCCAGGTGATGCCATCGGTGGACCGGTACACGGCGAGACCCTGATGGGGATCGGTCAGCATCCAGTAGGAGCCTTGCCATTCGAAGACGTATGGGGCCTCCTGGTAATGGTGACCATGCTTGTTCGGATCGTTTATGTCGCCGGGGCATCTGCCCTTGGTCGTCCACTCGATCAGGTTATCACTTACGGCCCACTGGATGCCTCCGCCTTTCCCGACACGGTGGTAGGCCCGGAATTGACCGTCCACCTCAATCAACGTCGCATCGATCGGATCGGGTTGGGCGAAGGCGGGGACCGAGACCCTCTTCCAGCCGGTCAGCAGGTTGTCGGCCGGGGCGGCGTAGTGGACGATCTGCCCGCTGCCGCCCCAGGGTGGTTCGGCGTTGTCCTTGTGGGTGACGAACATGTGATATGTGTTTCCGCGCCGGGTGATGCCCGGCGCCCAGAAGGTCACCGGTATGTCGGGGCTGCCCGGAATGCCATCGAACGAGCAATAGCCTACGAAACGCCATTGGCGCAGGTCCTTGGAGGCGGCGACACCGATGGGTGTTCCCACGTAGGTGGCGCTGGCGCGCGTGGCGCGGCGGGCCGTATAGAAGATCCACCATTCCTGAGCGTGCGTGTTCCAGACGATTTCTGGATCGCATGAGCCGTGATAGTGGGGGTCGTGGTAGATTGGCTTGGGGACCGGTTTCGTCACCGCCCAGGCTGCGGGTAGGGCTATACTGGACAGACAGACACACCGGATTACGAATGAGACGGAGATACGCACTGGGCTATTGTGATGCAATGGCATGTTCCTCAAAGTGATTGCACACCGGTTGGTGATAGCAGCATTCCACGCGACTGAGACGCGAAGATCAGGGCCAGACCTTTATGGTTCTCTTGCGGCCGCGTAGCGCCTCGAAGGGACCCGGATAGGGATTGGCCGTGTCGCGCTTCTTGCCGAGATAGTCGGTATCGATGCGATAGGGCTTCCCGTTCGGATCTTCGTAGGGCAGGTCGGGGATCTTGGCTTTGCCAAGCATCTCGGTGGTGACCAGTGACCTTTCGCGATCGGCCCATGCTTTGTTGAATCTCATCTGCAGGTACCAACCATCGGACTTCTGTTTGAGTTTGAGTCCGGGATCGATCTTGGGTTGCACAAGCGGATTGGCCTCATGCTTCGACGGCTTGGCGCCCTTGACGAAGACGTTGCCCTCCATGAAGACGGGTAGCTTGGCAGGATCGTAAGCGGCTAGCCCCCCATTGACGAAGATGTTGTTGAAGTAACGCTCGTCGCCGCTGGGGTTCGGCGCCAGGCCCGCCACGTCGGTGGCGTGCGCTTCGAGATGGGGCGTGAGCCGGCGTTCGCCGACCAGGACGCGCACCTGGCCTGCGATCAGGTTGTGGACGTAGGCGGCGCCCTGGGAGTTGACCAGGATACCGATGTCGGACAGGAGGATGTTGTTGTCCACCAGGAAGGGGCCGTGATTGACTTCCACGAAGAGGTCTTCGCTGGGCCCATTGTCGTGCAGCAGGTTGCGCGTGACGCGCGTGCCCTGGGTCATCCAGTCCAGCCAGATCCCGCGCGTGGTTCGGTAGATATGGTTGCGACTGATGAGGGTGTCCACGGCGCCGTGGAATTTGATCCCGGCCATTTCGTGGCCGGTGAACAGGCGGCGCACGTGGATGTCGTGGATCGTATTGCCTGTGACTTCGCTGAACACCGGCCCCAGGCTGCCGACGATTCCCGCCTGCTCGCAGTGAGCGATGCGATTGTTCCGCACGATGTGATGGCCGATGTTCTCTTTCGACCAGCCTTGCGCCAGGCCGCGCTCGATGGTCTTGACATAGCCTTCAGCCGTATCCGCAGAGGTGTTGTCAAACTCGTCGCCGTGTTTGCCCAGTGTCACGCCTGTACACACGGAGTAG
>JANQFY010000428.1 GCA_028277585.1 Sedimentisphaerales bacterium | reverse complement strand
GTTCTGGTGCGACTGGACATAGTGCAGCCCGAGCGATTCAATGATCTCCGCCACAGGGTCACTGACCACCACCGCACTGACGGGATAACCATTGCCCAGCCCCTTGCCCACCGCGACGATATCAGGCTGAAGCTGGTAGTGCTCGAAGCCGAAGCACGCCCCGGTCCGCCCCATGCCGGTGGTGACCTCCTCGGCCACGATCAGGCCGCCGTTCTCGCGCACGCCGCTGACGATCGTCTGAACCAGCGACGCCTCGGGAAAGTGGACGCGCCCGCCGGCGCTGCCCGGCTCGAACACGAAGCCGGCCGCCTGGTCCCAGGCGATGCCTCGATCGGGCTCGGGGGCCTCGCGATCGATCACATCCCAGCGCCGACTGCAGGCGATGTCACCCTCCCCATAGGCGGCCAGGTACGACGGATCGAGAACCACCCAGCGATTCCGCTTCGTCGCCAGTTGCGCGATCCGCATCGCCAGATGAACCGCCTCACTGCCGCTGCTCAGAAAGACGCACTTGCCCGAGCCCATGCCGGTGACATCCAGCAGCGCGCGAGCGGCCCGCTCGACGATATCGGCGCCGAAGCGGAACCCACAATGCACGAGCCGGTCGCACTGCTGCTTCAGTGCGGCGTCGATCGCCGGGTGGCGGTGCCCCAGGTTCACACTCCAGACGCCCGACTCGCAGTCCAGATAGGTCTTCCCCCGCACATCGGTGAGCACGCACCCCTCACCGTGCTCCAGGGCAATGTCCAATTGTGGGTGCAATGAAAGAATAGCCGTCATGATCGTAACGAATCAATATACCAGATCACGTCCCATGGGCGTCATACTCGGGGCCCAACAGGCACCTCATTGGGTCATTATAGACGCCCGGAACAGCGCCGCAAGAGAATCACTCACGGCGTAGGAGACCTGCACCCTTCTCGATCGTATCGCGGCTTGATTATGGCCTCTCGATGCGGTATACTGATTGTCGAAGGAAGGAGGCTGCCTTATGGGAGCATTGCAGGAAAAGCGTCGGTGTACATCGTCCGTGATCCGCGCAGCGGTTGTGCTGCTGGGAGCGGCCGCCGCGTTCGGCGCGGACGTCACATCATTCCAAAGTCTGTCCGTAGACATCAACGATCTCGACTGGGAAAGGGCCGGCGCGTTCGAGTTCGTCTGGGACACGGTGGAGTTGTCGATGAAGGTCTCGAACCCGCAAGGCGAGTCCCCCGCCGATGGCAACGTCCCAATCCTGACCATCTCCGGGCTGGTGGACATCGTCGATACGAACAACCTGGCGACCATCGACATCAGCAGCGTGGGGATCTGGGAGGTGCTCGATGAGAACGGACAGAATTTGGGGGTGCCGACGACTGAAGCGTCGTATCTGCGCGCCTATGAAGAGTATGCCTGGGGCTGGGATGAGACGGGCGTGTCGTTTCTGCCTCAGCGGTGGTTCCCGTTTACGATCACCTTCGAGTTGCCCCCCGACCCCAACGGCGCGTTGCCCTCTTCCATCTCGTCCGTCGGGGGATACATCTACGCCCTCTTCGGCGATACGGTCCTCAACGTGGATGTCCCCTTCGACCCGAACTTCGGATGTCTTGATGTGGAGGAATCGCCCGATCTGGTGATCTGTGTCAATCCGGCCACGTTTCCGCCGGATCCCCCTGAGTTCGGCGATCCGAGAAGACCACCAACCCTGTATAATTATCACACGGTAGTCAAGTCGAAAACAGGGACCCAAATCCTTGGCGTTCGCGGCCCTGGCTGCCACCGGTTTACGGACTACTTCGACTACGCTGTCATTCGAACCAGCCTGTTCGATTCACAGGGGAACTTCGAGTTCGTTTTTGAGACGCAGTCGGTTTCTGCAGGTGGCGTGACGGTTGACGGTCGGTGCGGCCCCGCCCAGAATCCCACGTACGCCTACTGTTCCGGAACGGCGAGCCAGGCCCGCGGCGACAATTGGGACATGATTCGCCATGTCGTGGTCTGTCAGCCAGTCGAAGTGAAGATCCCGTTCGTGCTGACGAACATCCCCGTCCCCAACATGCCGGCAACCAGAAAGGACTGACGCCGCTCAGAGATCCACACGTCCCAGACGGGCCGGTGCGTCTACGGGGTCACGAACGGTGGGCGTTCGAAGGTGCGGCCGTCTCCCTGGACGCGGGGGTCGCCGGTCGCTTGCAGGGTGTCCATCAATCGCTTCGCCAGCCTGGCCCGCGTCTCGGCGTAGGCCGAATCGGTCGCGACGTTGCGCATCTGATCGGGATCGCGGCGCAGGTCGTAGAGTTCCTCGGCCGGCCGCTTGTCGAACCCCAGTCGCCAGTGCTCGCGCCACTGCGGGTCCTTGCGATTCGCGACCATCCATGCCTTCGTCGGACTCGCGTCGAGGTCCCCAAAACAGACGAACGTATTCTCCCGCACGCGCTCGAAGGCAGGCTCCGTCGCCGGGTCGTTCAGCCCCGTCGGCGTTCCCATGGGCCAGCGGTCTGGCTCGAAGTTGCGGATGTACAGATAGTCCCGCGTCCGGATGGCGCGTTGAGGATAGGGCAACTGTCCCGCGCGGGCCTTGGCGACGTGCCGCTCGCGGCCCGTGACGACATGGTCCCGCTGCGGGTCGATCCAGCCGCTCCTCTTCGATCTCAGCAGCGGCACGATACTGCGTCCCGTCATGCACGACGGGACCGACTCGCCAGCCGCTTCCAGGAACGTCGGCGCCAGATCCATCAGGTTCACGAAATCCTCCACGACACGTCCACCCGGCGCGCGACCCGCCCACTGAGCGAACAGAGGGACCTGCGTCCCCAGGTCATAGAGATTGCACTTGCCCCGCGGGAAACCCGGAATGCCATGGTCCCCACTGACGACGACCAGGGTGTTCTCCCGCTCGCCGATCGCTTCGAGCTTCTCCAGGAACAGGCCGAACATCCGGTCCAGCGCCAGCACCTCCCCGAAGTAGTCACACATGTCCTCGCGAACCTCGGGCACGTCGGGCAAGAACTTGGGCATCCGCCCTTTCAGGTCATCCGGCTCCAGTCCCCAGAGGGCCTTGCCCGAGCCCTGGATCCACTTGCGATGCGTATTCGTCGGTCCGAACCAATAGCAGAACGGCTGGTCCGCCTTCCGATCGTCGAGGAACGCTTCGAAGTTCCGCATCGCCTCGCCGCAGATCTCCGACTTGGCCGCTTCGGGTGACTTCCCCGCCTTGACCAGCTTCGTCGCGTTCTGCGAGAACCCACAGAACCGCCGCCCCGCCTTGGCGTAGGCGCGGGCCTTGCCCCCATAGGGCGCGTCGACGGGCGAGCCCGGACTCCAGACCTTGTAGGTGTACCCGATGTGGTAGCCAGTCTTTTCAAGCAGCAACGGATAGCTCGGGATCGCCGCGTCCCAGCGCGCCCCCTGCAGAATCGCACCCAGGCCCGTGCGGTAGAAGTACTGACCCGACAGCAACGAACTGCGACACGGCGTACACGATGGGGCCGTGACGTGCGCGTTGTTGAACCGGACCCCCTCGCGGGCGAACCGATCGAACACGGGCGTCCGCAGCGCGGCGTTCGGGCCGAACGTGTCGTACACGCTGGCGTAGCGCCCCCAGTCATCGGCGAAGAAGAAGAAAATGTTGGGCCGCTTCTTCGCAGCCGGCGCCGCCAAGCCAACACCGCCCCCCAGCCCCGCCAGCGACCCAGCCGCTAACGCTGCTCCTTGCAGGAAGCCTCTGCGCGACAACAACGTATCTTGGGGTCTGGAGCCCTTTGTTGGGTACTTCATCGAATCGCCCTTTCCAGATGTCGTGTCACCATATGCCGGGACGCGACCCCACCGTGCTGGATCATACGCCCCCAGCATTATAGGAAACTGGCGTCCCCTGCAAGTCAGAGATGATACGGATGCCGTTGCGGCGTACCGAGAAGCCGGTTTGCCTGGTCGTCACCGACAACCTTCTGCCGTTGTCCATCGAAGACGAGCTTGCGTCCGAGGAGATAGCTGAGGTTGCCGAGGATACAGAGGATAGCCGTGCGATGAGCGATTTCGATATCGACGTTGGGAAGGTGGTCCGACGTCTTGATCGCCTTGAGCCACTCGCCCATATGGTTCATTCCGAAATCATCGAAGAGTCCCGGCGTATAAGGTTCGAAACCACCGGCCGGCGGTTTGAACTCGAGCGCCTCGGGCTCGGCCCACTTGCGGGCCCCCTCCCACTCCAGGAGCAAGCGGCCCTTTTCGCCGTAAAACATCTGGCCGAACTCCGTCTTGCCCGTCTTTCGCCCCGGTTGGCTCCAGATGAGTGTCCAGTCTGGATTCTTGAAAGTATAGGTAATATCGATCGTCGGCGGACAGTCCCAGAGTCCCATGGGAGGCGGTGTGCCGGTTGCCTCGACAGTGAACGAGGTCTGGTGATCGGCGTTCAGACACCAAAGGATGGCGCTGAACTGATGCGCCCCGCGATCCCGAATTTGGCCTCCGCCGGACTCCATAAGCCAGCGGAAAGTGCCGGGGCAGTAGCGCGGATTGTAGGGTCGCCAGCGTAGGGGGCCAAGCCACATGTCCCAGTCGAGTTGCGCCGGTGGGTCACCGTCGGGAAGTGGGTTCCTGTCATAGGGCGTCTCATAGTGCCAGCAGTCGACCTTCGTGACCCGGCCGATGATTCCGTTGCGAATCGCGCGGCAGGTGTAGTAGGCCGGTTTTCCGCTGCGTCCCTGGGCCCCGACCTGGACTTTGCACCGGTTACTGCGTGCCGCGTCCACCATGGCCTGGCCTTCCCGCACCGTCACGGACGACGGCTTCTCGACATAAACGTGTTTGCCGGTCTCGCAGGCATGAACCGTTTGAACGGCATGCCAGTGGTCAGGGGTAGAGACGACCACGGCATCGATGTCCTGACGCTGCAGCAGTCGCCGGTAATCCGCATACGCCTTCACGTCGGCACCGGCATCCGCGCACCTCTTCACGGCGCCCGCCAACCGGGTTGAGTCGACGTCACAGACGGCAACGACTTCGGCCTGCCCCAGTTCGCGAAACTTCAACCCCCGACCGAGGTGTCCATTACCCATGCCACCGACCCCGATGAAGCCGAGGGTGATCCGTTCATTCGCACCGAGTCGACCCGGTGCGGCAAGGGCCCTTGAGGGGATGATGTAAGGCGCCGCGAGCATGGCGGTCCCAGTGGCGAGGAAATCCCGGCGTTTGATCGCTTTGTTCGAATTCATCTGACATCTCCCTTTCTGGTGGGATTACTTCGTCGGCACAAGCTTCTGGCACGGGTACTTCTGTCGATCGACCTTCTCCCCGCGAGCGCGGAGGGACTGAGCGATATTGAGACGGAAACCCTCAGGCACAGCCCCCAGGGCATGGCGAAGCGCGGTGAGCGATTCCTCTCCCGGAATGCGCTCCAGCACCATGCGTGCATCTTCGCGAAGGACGTCATGCCTCAACAATGCCGCGACCGGTTCAACGGATTCGCCGCTGCCGATCTCCGAGAGCAACCAGAGGACATCTCGGCGCAGGGCGACCGGATGATCATCGCCAAGCAGGCCGAGCAATTCCCGAATGACAGCTGACTTGGCCGGTTGGGCACCGGGAGCGCCCACCGTGCGAACGATCCTCTCCAGGCCCCGTCTGGCGGCGCGCCCGACCTCCACGTTCTCTTCCGTGTAGAGCTGGGCCAGGGGTTTGACCGCTGATGCGCCGAGGGCGCCGGCTGCTTGCCAAGCGGCCGTCCTCGTCTCCGGCTGGTCGCTCCGGATTCCCTTGAGCAGTTCTTCGAGCTTCATGCTTCTCTCCTCGTCAACTGATTAGGAAACTCACTTCTTCAACCATGAGACCGATTGTATCCTACGCGATATGGACCGCTTGTGTCCATCGTTCATCAACCATCTTTCCATCTACGATCGTCAGGGCCGCATCCATCTCCAGGACAGCCCGCAGATCGATGGCCATGAGGCTGTGACCCCACACGATCATATCGGCCAGTTCCCTCACCTTGACGGAGCCGCAGGCATCGGCATCAAGAGCCGCATAGGCATCGATTCGCTGGTACATCTTCTGAGTAACAGAATAAGGGCGAGCGTGAATTCGCAATAGGAGAAATGAAAGACAAGACCTACCGCGTCACCCTGAAACCTTCATAGATGATGAAGCGCTGGACTCGTTCAGGTCCCTCAAGATGCGCCGGGACACTACGTGACATCAGTACCCCCCCCGGATGCACTTCATGTTTCTGAGTAAGACTTCGGTCATAGACCCTGTCATTCCCGCGCAGAGCCTGCCCTCGACATGATCGGGGGCGGGAATCCAGGAACTCGGGATGCCCTCCTGACTTGCTTGGACAGATTTCAGTCAGCAGGACCAACTGCGCGCGGCACGACTGCAATTGGATCTCTTGCTGCGAGAACTCGCTCCAAAGAACTACGAGGCCCGCCAGTGGGGCCCGTTGCGCCGGATCCATATGCCCGACAACACGCATCGCAGGCTCTGCCCCAAACACGCCGAGCAGCGCAGGCGATAAGGACGATTCGATGCAACCGGATTCCTTTTGAGTTTCGCAGGACCAAGCGTTGGGCCCGGCGTCGATATCTGGGTCGCGGTTAGTAGTCCTTGAAATGTCTCATCCAGTCGGGCCACTCGGCGGCGGGCATGGCGCCGGCTTTGGTGTAGGGGCCGGCCGTGTCGAACTGGCGGTGCCACTTCAGGGTCCACAGCTCCTTGAGCCCGACCTTGCGGATGGACGCGTCCAGGAACACCATGTTGATCGACCCGTTGTGGCGGTTGGTGCAGAAATGGTTCATCTCACCGATGGGATTCGTGCCGCCGGAAGTTCGCGGCTGACCATCATGCGTCGGCGGCGGGTCGGTATGGCGCGGCGTGCCGTCAACGTACGTACAATCACCAAACATGGGCACCATGCCGGCCGTCCTGACATCGGGACTCTTCCAGTACTGCTCCCAGCGCCCTCCCGTAAGCCCTTGCCCGCCGGTGTACTCACTGATCCCGTAACTGCCCACGTCGCCCTTGTGCGCGCCCCACCCCGTCGCGCTCTGGTAGACCCCCCAGGCGCGGTTCGGATGCTGCGCCCCGGTCGCGACGCCGGACCAGTCCACCCCCGGCGTGGTGGCGACCGGACACAGGTAGATATCGTTGCTATCGCCCACGTATGGGCGCGTCACCGACATCCACATGAGGTTGCCCACACTGCCCCCGCTGCTGTAAGGCCCCGTGGGGAAGTACCCGTCGTTGTCGTTGGTGTACATCCGAAAGGCGAGGCTCCATTGCTTCAGATTGCCCTGACAGGCGACCGCCCGCGCCTGGCTCCTGACCCGCCGCAGCGCGGGCATGAGGATTCCCATCAGGATGGCGATGATGGCGATGACCACCAGCAGTTCGATTAACGTGAATCCTCTCGGTCTGTCCACAAACACCGGCCCTTTCTCGGCTCGGCCGAAAACAGGATCGCCCTGCTGCTAAACGCCCCGCCGGCGTCCCTGTCTCAGAACGGGATGATAATCGGTTCCCGCAGACCGGCCAGCCAGGCGACTTCCGCCATCGAGAGCGCCTCATTGTACACCTGCAGGTCGTCCAACGCGCCGTGGAAATGGGGAATGCCCGACGCCCGGTTGTCGCCGCCGATCGTGTGCGCGGTCGTGAACGTGACATCCGAACCCGCCGACGGATGGACCGCTTCGAGCCGCCCGTCAATGTACATGGTGTAGGTGTCGGCCGCTTTGTCCCGGACCCAGGCGATATGGTGCCACGCGTTGTCTCTCAGGTCGGTCGTACCGTAGGTGTTGATTTCACCGCCGTTCCAGTAGAGGCGCATCTGACCATCGTCGTGAAGCTCCCAGTTGGTGTTGGGCGTGTCGGGGTAGTTCCCCAGGACGTTCCCGATCCGCTCGCCGGCGTCCAGATTCTCCGTGCCGGGCAGCGGGACCTTCACCCAGACCGCGACGGTATGGGGGGAAGAACCCACCTCCAAGGGCGACGTCAGCGCCAGTTTGTGCCGCACGCCGTCGAACTCCAGCGCCCCGTCGACCGTGCCGGAGATCCATTGCAACTCGCCCAGAGCCAGGGTCGCGTCATTCGCCAGGCCGCTCTGATCGCGAGCCACCGTTCCTGATCCGTCGTCAAAGGTCCACCAACCCACTCGGTTCGCATCGTCCGGCTCGACCGGATCGACCTGCTCGGCCTGGCGCGGGTACAGTTGGATGTCATCGATGTACAACACGCCCGACGCGCCGGCGCCCTCGACGCCGATCACCAGGGTCGTGACATTGCTCAGGTCGCCGCCCAGGGCGGACAGATCGATTGTCCAGGGCAGCCAGCCGGGGAATTCCAGGTCATTCGCCGCGCCGTCGTAGGCGACCTTCGCGCCATTGACCTTGGCGTACAACTGACCACGGTTGCCCACCGCACCGGCAAAGGAGATCGACAAGCTCCTGACGCCGTGGGCCGTCCAGTCCTGGGCCAGTGTGAAGGTGGCTTCGGACGTCGATGCCCCCGTGTTGTCGTAGAACAGCGGCATGGACTGCGCGCCGCTCTTGACGATGGTCTGCTCGGCGAATGGCGACTCCAGGTGCCCCACCGTCGAACCGTTGTCGTTGACGCCGTAGCCGTCGACCCAATTCTGGTAGATCCGGTTGTCCTCATCGTCGTAGCTCTCGAAGTCCTCGACGACGAGATACGCCTGCCTGGAGAACGTCCAGATATTGCCCGCCCAGACGCTGACCTCGTCAGCTTCATTGACCTCATCAACCTGCCAGTAGTAGGTCGTCTCCAGGTCCAGTGCCCCGGGATCGTAGTGGGTCGTGCCGACCGTCCCGGCCAGGGTCAGGGCCTCGGGATCGGTACCGAGCATCACTTCGTGCGAGATCGCCTCGCGGCCCCTGCGCCAAGCGAGTGTCGTCTCGACGCTCACCTCGGCCGCGCCGTCGGCCGGCTGCGGCTGGCTGGCCAGAGCCGGGATCTTCATGAAGCGAACTTCGCTGAGCCCGTACTGGCCCATGGCGCCCCAGCCGCTGTTGACGGTCAGCCGGACGTATTGCGCCGCCACACCGCCGAACTCGATCATCGTGTTAGCGGTGTAGTTGGCCTGAGCGGTCGCCTGGGCGATCACCACGTCCCCCAGAACCGTCCACTCGGCGCCGTCGGCCGAGTACTCGACCGTCACGTCTTTGAGCCCAAAACCCAGCACCAGTTCGAACCCCACGTTGTAGTTCCAAATCAGCATTTGCTGCAGCTTGTAGACGCGATCGAACTCGTAGAGCAGCGTGATCGGTTCGTCGCCCGGCAGAGCCAGCCACATGTCGGCCGACTCGATCGAGTGCTCGTCAGCGGCGTTGAGACCAGAGCTATCGATCGTATTGCCGATCCCGGCGCCTTCTTCGGAGATCCCGTTACTGCTGGCCGTGACGCCTTCGATCGGATAGGCGAACTGCTCGACGGTGAAGCTCCAGACGTCGCCTTTGAAGACCGTGTTGTCGGGCGCCCCATTGACCTCATCGATGCGCCAGTAGTAGGTCCGGCCGAACTCCAGGACACCGTCCGGGTCGTAGCCGACAGCCGTCTGCCCCTGGCTAACCAGTGTCCCCACCCCATCGTTGACATCCTCAAACGTCGTGCCGAAGTACACATCGTGGCTGGCGGCGCTCGTCCCCGCACTCCAGTCCAAAGCCGCGTCACGCAGCACGTCGATCGCTCCGTCGGGAGGCTGCGGCGACGACGGCATACGCGAATCGATCGGGCCTTTCATGATCGAGCCCACTTCGCCTTGCGACAGCGCCCGACTGTAGACCTGCAAGTCATCCATCAAACCATGAATGCACGGCGGGTTGCTCCGGTTGTCACCACCGATCCGGTGGGTAGTCGTGAAGGTGATATCCGTCCCGACGCCTGGATGCGTCGCCTCCAACTGGCCGTCGATGTACATGGTGCAGGCGTCGGCCGCCTTGTCCCGCACCCAGGCGACATGGTGCCACGTGTCGTCTCTCAGGTTGGTCGACCCGTAGATGTTGAGTTCACCACCGTTCCACCACAGGCGCATCTGGCCCGCGTTGTGCAGTTCCCAATTGCTGTTGGGGCTGTCGGGATAGCTGCCCAGCACGTCCCCGACCCGCTCGCCGGCAGTGAGATTCCCCGCGCCAATGACCGGCACCTTGATCCACAGCGCCACGGTGTTGGACGAAGAGCCTATGGGCAAGACCTTCGCCAACTCGACCTGGTCGTCGCTGTCGCCGCCGAACGCCAGCGCGCCGCCCATCACGCCGGCGACCCATTGCGGATCGTTCACGAAGGTCCCGTCATTGCCCTGACCGCTGCGATCGGCGGCCACGGTCCCGTCTCCTTCGTCGAACGTCCACCAGCCCACCATCTGAGGGTCATACTGGCCGAGGGCCGCGGAGGCCCATCCCCATACCACCACCACGAAAGCTACCAGAAATAGTCGTCTGCGCATGATAGGCCTCCTTCAGTATCGACTGCCGCACCAGAGGAACGATACCCCCGCATTCTAGCAGGGATATAGGTCAGACGTCTATACGGGAAAGTACGTATTCCCCTGCGGCCCGCGCGAACGAGAGCACGCGGTTCTACCTTGGCGTGTGGTAGAGCGGGATCTGGCCGTAACGATCGGGCCGGACCAGAACATCGTAGATTTGGCGTCCCCGGGGGGTGGCGGGATCGGTCCATGCGTCGCTGCCGGGCCGTTTGATCAGCCGGCCCTGCGACCAGGCCTTGAAGTTGTTCCTGTCCGGGTTCAGGTCCTCGGCCGGCGCGTTCGGATCGGGCTTCTCCAGAAACGCGATGAACCGTTCGGCCTCGTTCGGGTCCCTCAGGAAACTGTAGACGTGGGCCCGGACGCCGGCCCGTTCGCCGTTGGGCAGCGGGCCGGAAGGCGCGGGGATCGGACCGACCTGCTTGCCGCTGGCGACGAACAGCTTGCCCGTATTC
>JANQFY010000426.1 GCA_028277585.1 Sedimentisphaerales bacterium | reverse complement strand
AACTCGAAATGGTCGCCCGACGGCAAATGGATCGCCTACATCTCGGACGAGACAGGCGAAGACGAGATCTGGGTGGTCCCACAGGATGGCAGCGCGGCGGCCCGCCAGGTGACCAAGAACGCCGAGACGTACAAGTACCACATCCTCTGGTCGCCCGACAGTAAGAAGATCCTCTGGTCAGACCGGCGCCAGCGGCTACGTTTCGTCAACGTCAAGAATGGACGAATCACCGAGGTGGACCACTCCGAGGCATGGGAGATCCGCGACTACACCTGGGCGCCCGACAGCCGCTGGATCGCCTGCTCGCGAGCCGAGGTCGACACCATGAGCAAAGTGTACCTCTACTCGCTGCGTCAGAAGAAATCCTTCGAACTGACCGACGGGTGGTACGATTCCTCGAGCCCGACCTTCAGCGCCGACGGCAAGTACATCTTCTTCGTCTCGCAGCGTGACTTCAATCCGATCTACGGTCGGACCGAATGGAACCACATCTACCGAGACATGTCGCGCCTCTACCTCGTGACCCTGGCCAAGAAGACCGAGTCGCCTTTCAAGCCGCGCAATGACGAGGTCGAGATCAAGGAACCGGAGGAGAAGAAGGACAAGAAGAAGAAAAAGGACGCCGAAGAGACTGAGAAGGCGCCTGACGACAAGCCTGAAGCCGAGAAGTCCGAGGACAAGGAAGAGAAGGAGAAGAAGCCCAAGAAGCCGAAGAAGGACAAGGAGCGTAAGACCATCAAGGTCGATATCGACGGGATCAAGGACCGCATCGCGGTTCTGCCCGGCCCCGTCTCGAACTACTACAATCTCAGCGCCGTCGAGAACGGGCTCTACTTCATGCGACGGGGCAGCAAGGACAACAAGTCGCAACTGTTTCTCTACGACCTGAAGGAGCGAAAGGAAACGGAACTCGGCGCCATCGGAGGGTATGAGCTATCCGCCGACGGCAAGAAGATGCTCGTCAGCGCCAATGGTCGGTACGCCATCATCGGCGCACCCAAGGGCAAGATCGACATGAAAGACACGCTGGACCTGTCCGAGATGGAGGTGAACCTCGACAAACAGGCCGAGTGGACGCAGATCTTCAACGAGTGCTGGCGTCAAATGCGCGAGTTCTTCTACGTCCCGAACATGCACGGTGTCGACTGGCCCGCGATGCGGGACCGCTACGCCCCGCTCGTGGCCCACGTGAGCCATCGCGCCGACCTGACCTATATCATCGGCGAACTCATTAGCGAACTAAACACAGGTCACACCTATGTCGGTGGGGGCGAATTCCCCAAGCCGCGGCGAATCTCACTGGGCCTGCTCGGAGCTGAACTGGAACAGGACGCCGAATCCGGCACGTACAAGATCGCCAAGATCCTGCGGGGCCAGAACTGGGACAGGAGCTTGCGATCGCCTCTAACCGAGATCGGTGTCGACGCCAACGAAGGCGACTACATCCTCTCGGTCGATGGGCAGCCCACCGACGAGGTCGACAACATCTACGAACTGCTCGTCAACAAGGTCGGCAAGCAGGTGACGCTCGAACTCAACAGCGAACCGACGTCCGAGGGCAGTCGCGAAGTGACGGTCATCCCCACCGGCAGCGAGGGGCAACTCTACTACTACGGCTGGGTCCAGGGCAACATCCGCAAGGTCGCCGAAGCCACCGACGGCAAGGTCGGCTACATTCATATTCCCGACATGGGTCGCCCCGGGCTCAACGAATTCATGAAACACTTCTACCCGCAGATCCGCAAGAAGGCGCTGATCATCGACGTCCGCGGCAATGGCGGGGGGAATGTTTCGCCCATGCTCATCGAACGGCTGCGGCGGGAGATCGTTATGATCGACGTCGCGCGCAACGCGGCGCCCTCGCCCGATCCGGGCGCCATGCTGTACGGGCCGCTAATCTGCCTGGCCGATGAGTTCTCAGCCTCCGACGGCGACCTGTTCACCTATCGCTTCAAGAAGCACAAGCTGGGCAAGGTCGTCGGCAAGCGGACCTGGGGCGGCGTCGTCGGCATTCGGGGCACCCTGCCCCTCTTGGACGGCGGCACGTTGAATAAGCCGGAGTTCTCCCGCTACGACGTCGAGGGGACCGAGTGGATCATCGAGGGCAAGGGGGTCGAGCCGGACATCTACGTCGACAACGATCCGGCGAAGGAATACGCCGGCATCGATCAGCAGCTCAACAAGGCCATCGAGGCCATCCTCGAGGAACTCGAAACGCAGGAGAAGGACGTGCCGGGCCGTCCCCCTTACCCGGTCAAGTAGTACGGAATCTGGCATGTGAGGTCTCGTATGAAGCCGAACCGCAAACGCTCGTTGTCACTGCTAATCGGTATGGCTTTGCTGGGCGTCGCCGCTCACTCGGGCATCTCGGCTGAGCGCCCCGAACCTCGGCTGGTCCCGCTGATGCGGGTCGTCGATCTCGATGTCGGCCAGTCGCGAAGCGTCAAGTTCGCCACCGGCGCCGGCGTTGAGGTCAAGCTACTCGACCTCAAGGAGGTCCGGGACGACATTCGCAACGCCGTGCGCCGCGCCACCGTTAAGGTCCAGGTCGGCAGGCAGATAGTGTCACTCGTTTCGTCGACGTACCGTCTGCCCGTGACGGTCGGCAACGTGCAAATCGATTGCGCGGTCACGAAGGGCTACACGGCCAACAGCAGCAAGAAGAACGCCTGGGGCCTGGTCAAAGACGCCCGCCTGCGTCTCTGGCCGGCCGGCTCAGCCCTGATCAAGCCGGGGACATTCGTCTACCCGGTCAAACAACGCTGGTTCGCGTCCGATACGCAGATGGCCAACGTCCCTGTCTTCGTCGACGGGGGAGAGATCCCCGCCAACAAGAACATCTACTACCACTACGGCCTGGACTTCGGCGGCGCAGAGGGTCTGGTTGAGGTGGTCGCGGCCACGGACGGCCTGGTCGTCTCGTGTGGCAATGAGAGACTGCCCGGCTACGAGGACAGCCCCGTGGCGCCGCGCTACGACGTGGTCTACCTTCTGGACGACCGCGGCTGGTCCTACCGCTACAGCCACCTGTACGAAATCGACGGTGCGGTCAAGCCCGGCGCCCGGGTCCAGATGGGACAGCGGCTGGGCCTGCTGGGCAAGGAAGGCGGCAGCGGCGGTTGGTCGCACTTGCACTTCGGCATCAAGTCCCGGCAACCCTCCGGCCTCTGGGGCACGGTGAACGGCTACCCCTTCATTTGGGAGGTCTACCAACGCCAGTACGAACCCGACATCATCGCCGTGGCGCGACCCCACTGCATCAGTTGGGCGGGCGAACCCGTCGAACTGGATGCCACCCGGTCCTGGAGTCGATGTGGCGCGATCGACAGATACGAATGGACCTTCTGCGACGGCACCTCGGCGACCGGGCCGAAGGTGAGGCGCACCTACAATAAACCGGGCGAGTACAACGAGATCGTGAAGGTCACCGATGCGCAGGGCAACATCGCTTATGACTTCGCTGTCGTGCAGATCCTCGACAAGGCTCATCCCGACCAGGCACCCCCGGCGATCCACGCGGTGTACCATCCGACGTTCGACATCAAGCCGGGCGACGAGTTGACCTTCAAGGTGCGCACTTTCCGCACGACATACGGCGAGGAGACCTGGAACTTTGGCGATGGCAGTCCCGAGGTAACCGTCCGATCCGACGGCAACGCACAGGTCCACAACCCTCAGGGCTATGCGGTAACGAAGCACGCCTACGACAGACCGGGCGATTACATCGCCACCGTCCGCCGGAGCAACGAACGGGGCGAGCAGGCTGTCACTCACCTGCACGTTCGCGTCGAGGAGAACTAACGGACCACTCTGTCCTATTCGGGCCAGATCCAGATTCGATCGCGTGCCGGAATCGGGAAGCTAAGTCGAACTCCATCCTTCACACGGATCGCGCGGCCGGAGATCGGCGTGCCCGCAAATCGATCAACCCATCGAATCCGCTCGGCAGGCAGAACCAGGCTCACCTCGACGACCTCGTCGTTGAAGTTCTGTACGACACATGCCCCTCTTGTCGCGCCAACGAAAGGATGGTACGTGACTGAGGCAGGTCCTTCGAGCTTGGGCTGATCACCCGCACTGAAGGCTCGGCGAAGTGCCGACAATGCCTCCCCCTCCAGAGAGAGCAATCCTAGGCGTCGCGGGCAGAGCAACACTTCGCCCACGGCATCGAAATCCGCCTGATTGTACGTGTGCGTATTGAGCAACGAGAGATTGCCCTTCGTTCGGAGCAACAACAACTCTCGCGTTCCGTCGATGCAGACTACGTCACCCGCTTGCGAAGCCGCTTCGATGGGCGCTTCCAGATCGACGATCGCCTCCCCTGCTCGAGCCTGTAGCGGCGCTGAACTGAGATTGGGATCGACACCAAGTGCCGTCGCCAACTCACGTCCGTGAGGCCAGACGATCAACAGATTCGTTGTCAGAACCAAATGCGCGCCACGAGCCCGTGCCCTCCTGACGTGCTCGCACAGATCGGGATCGGCCGCCGCCTGGGCGGGAAGGAAGATGACCGGTGCGTTCTGAGGAAACTCGTGTACGGGTACCAGCGAGATTCCCAACATGCCGAGATAGTCCATGAGGTACATGTCACCGGCTGGATCACTGTTGGGCGGCTTGTAGGCCGGGACACCCGCGACGGGGTGCTCCCGAACAAAGGCCGCCAAGTCGGCAAGTTGTTCGAACTGCGCGACGACTTTCGCATGGTCGGGATGGTCCGCAACGACGTTCCCCAGATTGAAGAAGACCAGTTCCGGCGCTCCGGCCAGGACACTCGTGTAGGCTTGGTCCAGAAAGTCGTGCTCGGCACAGTCCCCGTGATCGAACCAGGCGCCGCCGATCTTCGCGCCCACGATGCCTGCCAGCCAGCGGTAGTTGACGAACCCCTCGTAGGGCTGAACGAACCCGAACCGTTGCGTGTTGCGACCCCGCGTCTCGGTCCCCACCCAGACACGATCGAAGATCCGCGGAAACGTTTCGGTGTCGTAGCCGTGCAGGTGGAATCGATCGTACCACTGGGGGTACTTGACGATCATGGTAATGTCGGGATTGGCCTCCTTGGCGGGTCCGACGAAGATCGACTGGCTCAGCTCCGTCAGCAGCTCTCGCCGATACTGCCCCCACGAACGATCGCCCTTGGCGGCACGGGACTCGGCGCTGACATCGCCCGTGCAGAGAAAATCGTCGACGATGAAGGTGTCGAAGATCGGCGCGCTGGCCCGAATGATCCGCTCCAAGTCGCGCTGCGTCTTGGCGTTCTGCCAGTTGAACCAGCCCAGAGGCCCTTCCTGACGCACGCCCACGTCACCACCCGGCACGGTGGCGATCCCACCGACGACCTCGATATCCCGCTCAACGAGCCAGTCGCGCACTTGAATGAGCTGAGCGGGCGCCACAGTATGCCCGCCTCGGTAGACCTCCAGATAGAGCTTGGTGATCCCCATCCGCTCCAGCGTTTCCCACACCCGGGCGCGGTAATCTTCGTCGCGGGCCATCTGCTCGACCTGCCCCGACGTCGCATACGAGCCGAGTTGCAGATCATCCGCCCGTTCCCGCGTCCGCTCCAACACTGTCTGTCCCGAAGCGGCACCCGCCGCGCTCGCCAGGACTCCAACTAACAACAACCATCTCCGCACAATCGCACCTCCGTCTTCGCTCATTGCGTATCTCGGATGTCACGCAGCCCTTCCCACCAGCAATTGACATCGTTCGCCTTGCGCAGGTAGTTGCCGATCCCCATGCGCATGCTGAAGAACCAGAGATACGCCATCAGCGATAGAAAATACAATAGGATTAGATCGGCGTCGAAATCAACGAAGACCGGCACGACAATCATCAAGGGAATAAGAATCCCATAGCTGATGACGTAGGCGGTCACCAGCGCCTTGATCGGCTCCATCTTGGCCTCGATCAGCTTCCTCAGCTCGCGGGCGAACCCCTCGAAGCTCAGTTCCAGTTTGCCGCAGACCTCGTTGGCCGCCACGTCGGCGATCATGCCGCCCGGAATGAACGAAACCTTCCCCAGTGCGTCGGCAAAGCTGCAACCCTGTTCGACAGCGGCCTTGGCCCTCAACAGATCGCGACGCAGAAAACGGTTGCCCACGGCTCGAATCGAGGCGCGGAACATGTCAGGGACCCTCAGCGTGCTGTCGTAACAGACCTCCATACAGGAGAAGAACTCCAGCAGCGCCACCTGTTGCGTCCATGTCCCCACGAAAGGCATCCGCGCCAGCAGGACATCGCGCTGAAAGGCCAGCGTCTCGAAGCAGCGCGGCAACACAGACAACGTGGCCAGCACGACCAGCGCCACCAATGAGGGTCGCCCCCCAAAGACGACCGTTGTGACGATACAAATCAGGTACGCCAGCAGAGCATACCGCCCGCAGCGTCGCAACGTGTGCCGGACGGGCAAGACCTGGCGCACGTAATGGGCGGCCGAGGTCAACGCCTGGGGCACGCGCCCCGTGAGCAAGCCGCAATCGAGAATCGTCAGGTAGAACGGAGGCATCGTACGTGAGAACTCGTCGAAGGGTAGGTCTTCACCCGCCTGCAGCGACGCGCTGAGCCGCTCGGCGAAACGGCGGTTCGGCCCGGCCACCATGCACTGGCCCGCCACGTGCAACGCACGCCGCAACTCGATGCCGTTGCGAAGCATCTTGCCCAACCCCTCGCTGTATTGAGCCAACTGCGGCAGATTCATGCTCTCCACTCCAGAAGCACAGCATTGCTGTTGTCAATCGGCGACCTTCAGCATACCATAATCGGCGTCACTGAGAAACGCACAGGACGATTTGTTTGCCAGGAGAGACCACCCATGCAGGTCGACACCGCGACGCCCATTCTTCGTTTGAGCCTTCTTTCGATCCTTCTGGCGGCCCTGCCTTGCCTTCAAGCGCAAGCCGCAGACCACCAGAGCCGAAATCTTGCCAAACGCGCCACCCTGACAGGCTCGGGCAAGGCACATGCCGCAGCGGTCGATGGCGTCAAGCAACGAGACGGAGAAGGTGAATGGATCGGCGAAAGCCGCAACGCCTGGTACGGGTGGATCGACTATCCGAAGCTCGAATTGCGCTGGGACGGCCCTCAGAAGGTCAACAAGGTTGTTATATACGACCGCCCGACTGAAGCCGAGCACATGGCGGCGTGCGTCCTGAAGTTCAGCGACGCCTCGGAAGTCCACGTCACGGCGGTCCCCAATGACGGGGCGCCCAAGACCGTGGTCTTCGAGCCGCGCACCGTCACTAGCATGACTCTGACAGTCACGGATGGCGTCGGTTGGCATATCGGCCTGTCGGAACTGGAGGTTTACTACGACGCCTCCGCCAAACCACAACCCGAACGAGCGAGGGACTACACCGATTACGTGTCGTACGTAGACCCGACGATCGAGACGGGTCGCGGCCGCTGGTTCTTCTGCACGCCGGGCAGTCGCCCGTTCGGCATGGTCTGCGCGTCGGCCTATACCCGCAACAAGAACCAGGGCGGAGGAGGCTACAACTACAACAGCACGGAAATCCTCGGCTTCGCCCAGATCCACGCCTGGATCATGTCGGGGATCAACCTCATGCCCACCACGGGCGACGTGAATCCCAATCTGGGTGAGAAGGGCTGGAAATCGAAGTTCGCCCACGAAACCGAGACCATCGAACCGGGTTACCACAAGCTGTTCCTCGACCGGTACCAGACGCAGGTGGAATACACCTCCACCGACCGCGTCGCGTTCTACCGCCTGAAGTACCGCGAGGCGACCCAGGCGAATCTGCTGCTCCAACTGGGCGGCTTCGTCGGCGCCGTCAGCTATGTGGACGCGAAGGTCAGGCTGGCCAGCCCCACGCGGATCGAGGGCTCACACGGCATGACGGATCGCCTCTGGGGAGGTCCGAAACTTTCTCATGTGTATTTCGTGATCGATCTGGATCGGCCGATCCAGCGCATGGATGGATGGAAAGGCGCCACGGAGAAGCTGAGTGACATTCGCGACTTCGCCAACCCGATCCGGCCCGGCCGACTCGAGCAGGACAAACGCAAGTACCTGTTCAAGAACCTGCCCGAAGAGCAGGCGGGCGTCGCCCTGGCTTATGATGTTGCGGCCGGCGACGAGGTTAAGTTCAAGATCGGTGTTTCCTATACCAGTATCGAGAATGCCCGCGAGAACCTCCAGGCCGAGTGCGCCCACTGGGATTTCGATCGGGTCAGGAGTGACGCACGACGGCAGTGGAATCAGTGGCTCGGCAAGATCGACGTCAAAGGAGGGGCCGAGCAGACGCGCGTGAAGTTCTACACCGATCTCTGGCACGTGCTCTTGGGCCGGCACAAGATCGACGACGTCAGTGGGGACTATCCCAGCTACATGGGCGACGCCCGCGTCCGGACCGTGCCCAAGGACGCCGCGGGCAAACCCAGGTTTCATATGTACAACTCCGACGCCCTCTGGCTGACGATGTGGAACCTGAACATCCTCTGGGGCCTGGGCTGGCCCGAGATGCTGGACGAATTCGCCGCGTCGATGGTGCAGTACGCCGAGGCCGGGGGGCACCTGCCACGCGGACCGAGCGCCGGGGGCTATACCGGGATCATGACGGGGTGCCCCGCCACCAGTCTGATCACGGCGACCTGGCAGAAAGGCCTGCTGACCAAGGTGGATCAGGAAAAGGCCTACCAGATGATGAAGCAAAGCCATCCGAAGCTCATTCGAGGCGACGCCGGGAGTCCAGGCATCATGGTCCAGGGCGGGTTCGAGTACTGGGCGCTAGCCCAGATGGCCGACGAGCTGGGCAAGCACGAGGATGTCACATCGTATCAAGATTGGATCGACGGGTGGAAAGCCTGCTTCGATCCCAACGAGAACCTCCTGATGAGTCCGAAGGCCAAGAACACGCTACACGGCGCCGGCTGGGTCGAGGCCAACGCCTGGCAAGGAACGTTCGGCGTCTCGCATGACATCAAGGGCTTGAGCGAACTAATGGGCGGGCCGGACGTGCTGGCTGAGAAGCTCAACTACGCCTTCGAGCAGGCGGCGGCGAGCCATTTCGTCTACACCTATGGGGGTGGGTACGTCAGCTACGCCAATCAGCCGGGCTGCTCCAACGCGCATGTCTTCAACCATGCGGGGCATCCCTGGCTGAGTCAGTATTGGGTTCGACGTGTCAGCCGGCAGGCCTACGGCGGGACGAATCCGAATATCGGCTACGGTGGGCACGACGAGGACCAGGGCCAGATGGGCGGCGTCAGCGCCCTGATGAAAATAGGCCTCTTCAGCCTGCGCGGGACCTGCTCGAAGGAGCCGATCTACGAAATCACCGCCCCCGAATTCGACGAGATCACGATCCAGCTCGATCCCCGCTACTACCCGGGCAAGACCTTCACGATCAAGACCCACAACAACTCCGAAGAGAACTGCTACATCCAAAGAGCAACGCTCAACGGCAAGCCCCTGAACAACTGCTGGCTTCCCCACAAAGACTTCGCCCAAGGTGCCCAACTAGAACTCTGGCTAGGACCGGCCCCCAATAAGACCTGGGGGCACAGCCCTGTTCTGGAGTGAGCATGCAGCCAACGTAGGACGAGCGTCCCCGCTCGTCTAGAATAGTCGTGCGAGGACGCACAACCTACAGGAAAGATGTGGACATACACCTGACTTGCGGTTCAGACACAAGTACCTATATAATCGTCAAGCCATCCGAATCCCAGCGTGGACAACCGTCGAGGCTCCACTGAAAGAACGCGTCGGCGGTACCGGCAGATTGGAGGCAAATCATGAGCGAGGAAATCCTCAGTTCGTCAGGCAACGTGTTTCTGGATATGGGCTTCCCCCCCGAGGAAGCAGCCATCCTGCAGATGCGCGCCGATCTCATGGCCAAGCTGCGCAAGATCATCAAGAGCAAGAAGCTCATCCAGGCCAAAGCGGCCAAGATCCTCGGCGTCAGTCAGTCCCGCGTCTCCGATCTGGTCCGAGGCAAATGGGAGAAGTTCAGTCTCGAAATGCTCATCACCCTCGCCACCCGAGCCGGTCTACACGTCACCCTGAAAACCGCCGCGTGACGCTCCGGCTCAGCGAGCATAGAACGTGAGGAGGATGGCTTCTCCAAGGTCTGGATCATAGATCAAGACCTCGGTAGCTCTGCCGTCGCCTCGCTCCTGGTCCAATGCATAGGCTTCCACATCCGTCCATGTCTCCAAGTCTGCAAACCACTCTGGCTCACGAGGCCACGAACCCGGGCCATAGGGGGACATCATCACCCCAGACGATGGACTCCAATCCCAATCAAGGACCTGGTCAACGTAACGCATACTGTGGACTCGCTCGAACGGCCGCGAGTCGAGGATCACAGCGAGATCTGATCTGTCAATTTCGAAACGGAACGTGTATCCGTAGCCACCCAGTGTCTTGGGCTGGTCGGCCTGTATCCGCGCCACGGACTCGGGGATCGGATCCAATATATATTGCCGGAATAGAGCAGGTGCCTTGACGCGCCGGTAGATCAGCGAAATGGCCACGACACCAACCCCGAATACGACGACTGATAGTGTAAGTACCACAGACGCGCGTTTCTTCATGCCAAGCACCACTCTCTTGCTAAGGCCTCCAGGTACGACCTTCCGGAGGCAAATAGAGTCGGATACGTCTTCTCGTCTGTTTTCTCAGCCTTCAAACTGGTCACGCTCACTTCTGTCGGAAGGATTGTAGGTGAGAATCAACGCCTAGACAAGTAGGGATTGCTGCAATCGGCCGGGGGTGAGGGCGCATATAGAGTCTCGTTCAGTGGCCGGGTGCTTCGGTGACACCCAGCTTGACATAGCCATGCAGGGGCCGGCCGGCGGGAGGCGCGGCTGTTCCCCGCTCATCAATGATTTGGCGGTTCCTCTATTATTTGTTTGACAATTGCAGTTACTTAGTTTAATATATACAGTACACAAAAAGTCATGGTGTGGCAGCCGGGGGTTTGGGCTGAAGGGTTGGCCCGCCGGATAATGAGGGAAAGCGAGATGACGATAGGCCCCGATTCGAACGCGCGGCACGGCTGGTCTTCTGGTCTGCGCGCGCCGTTTGACCAGCGAGATGCAAGCGTGAGGGAGGTGTCCAGCAGGGACCTGTTCATGCGAAACAAAGCCAATTTCTTGCTTCTTGGGCCTGTAAACAGGGTTGAATGGAGAAAACAAACCCAAACAAAGCCAATTCGGTTGGGCTTTGGCGAGGCTGGCGACTCCGAAATCCGAGGAATCTCAATGGCCCGAACGCGCCAAACAAAGCCAATTTTACGCCGGGGCTGCGGGGGATTCGTCTGGGTATCAGCCCTGCTACTCTTCGGCCTGCTCCTCAGACTGCTTGTTGCCCACAAGGTAGCCGATGGCGAAGGTCATGGCAGTGCCGATGGGGAAATGCCAGGGCCAGGCGAGGGTGAAGTGGACGGGTGCGCCGTCGGGGGTCTTGCCGATGACGGCCATGCTGATCATCAGGACCACGATGACGGCCAAGCCCACGTAGAGGATTCGCTCGGGATGAGCCCTGAGGTGGCGGAAGGCCTGGACGATCAGGATCAGGGACGCGATCAGGACGATCCATTGCGGGACCGGCTGGTGCCAGTTCAGGGCGAAGACGGTCAGCATGGACAGCGGCACGCCCCACATCAAGCCCAGGTCGTCCCGTTTGGTCGGCAGGAAGGCGAGCAGGAACGCGCCGAGCAAAGCCCCGTAGGTGTAGGCCGCCATCGCCAGGGCGAACTGGATCAGGTCGGCGTACGAGCGGGCGAGCACGTCGCAATAGATCGCAAAGGCGGTCAGCAGAACACCCCAGATCAGGACGATCACGCGGGAGGCACGAACGTAGTGTTTGTCAGACGCCTCGGGCCTGATGAAGGGCTTGTACAGAATCGAGATGGTGGATTGAGACAGCGCAGCCAGCAGCGAGTCGAGCGTCGAGATGGCGGTCGCGAAGATCGCCGCCATCAGGAGTCCCGAGAGGACGGGCGGCATGACGTTGACGATGTAGATGGCGAAGATCTTCATCGAGTCGGCCGCAACGACGACCTGCTCCGACGGCGCCAAGGGGAAGTGCTTGTAGTAGACGAAGATCCCCGCGCCAACGACGAGCAGCAGATAGGTCAGAACTTGCGAGAACCCCGAATAGATCACCGCCTTGCGGGCGTGGCTCTGGCTCTTGCATGTGAACATGCGCTGGACCAGCAATTGGTCGGTCCCGTGCGAGGCGAGCGTCAGACAACTGAATCCGATCAGGCCGCACCAGAGGGTGTAGGCCTCCTTCGTGTTGAGATTAAGATTGATCGCTTTGAACTTACCGGCGTGGTAAGCCTCGGAGACGAGCGTCATGACGCCCCCGTCCAGGGCGGTCGCCGCGAAGACCAGGGCCGCGATGGCGCCGATCGTGAAGAGCAGACACTGAATCGCGTCCGTCCAGATCACCGTCGTGATGCCGCCCATGATGGTCCAGCCGATCGAGACGACGCCGATGATGATGATCGAGGTCCTCGTGTCAGTTCCCGTGACGACCTGGAGCGCCTTGGCGGCGATATAGACGCGGGCGCCCTGGGCAAGAATACCACCCACCATGAACAGACCCGACGTGATGTTCCTGACGCGGGGGCCCAACTGCCGACCCATGTACTCGTAAGGCGAATAAATCTCACGCTTGTAGTAGACAGGGATGAAGAAGTAGCCAATGATGAAGCGAGCCAGGATCGTACCGACCGCCAGTTGGATGTACGTCATGTCACCGCCCCGGGAGAAGACCAGGGCCGGAGCGATGAGGAAGGTCGCAGCCGAGAGTTCGGTTGCGATAATCGAGCCGCACACCGCGGGCCAAGGCAATCTGCGCCCCCCCAGAAAGAAATCCTTCATCGACGCCTGCTTGCCCGCCAGGAGCCCACCCAGCACGGTCGTCAGGGCGAGATAAGCGACGATGACCAGCCAGTCCCACTTGGTGAAGTTCAGAGAGATCTCATCGAGCGCAACCTCAACGCGACGGGCCTGGATCTGCTTCTCCAGCGACACGATGCGGCTCTCTACTTCCTGAAGGTGAATCCCAAACTGGCTTGCGACAGGCAACGCGCCGAGATAGACGGCGCCCATCCCGGGCATGCTCTCGAGGCGATCGGCGAAGGCCTGCCACTTGCTCCGCACGCGTTCAAGCTCATTCCGCTCGGCGCGGGCGATCGCAAGTTGCGAGCGCAATTCCCGCAAGTCCTTCAAGGCAGCGTCCTTGTCCTCAGCGGTAAGGGACGCGAACAGATCGTCATCAAAGACCTCGTCGTCAGCGATATCACGCGGTGCGTCGGGGCTCGGCGTTTCGATGCCCTCCCATACCGCACGGGCCCTGTTCTGCTGCTCCGGTGCGAACGGGCCAACGAATGTCTCGAACGAAACAGGTTCCTGGGCCGGCGCCCCAGCGACCGTCCACAGCGTAAGGACGAACAGACGTATGTGCATGGACATCATAGGCGCTTTGCGTCTCCTATAGCTCGGCGCAGCGATTGCTCGGTCTCGTCCAGAATCCGGAGGGCCTCGTGCAAGTCGACCTGACGATAGTGCATCACCAGCGCCGCCTTGACGCGGCCCTCGGCCCGCCGGAGCAAGGCCTGAGCGCGACGTCGGGACAGGTCGGTGACATCCACCACGATCCGCACCGAGCGGTCGCGGAGTTTGTTGTTCACGGCCCGCAGATCGACCATCAGGTTGCCGTAGACCTTGCCCAGCTTGATCATGGCGGTGGTTGTGAGGGTATTGAGGACGAGTTTGGTCGCGGTGCCCGCCTTCATGCGGGTCGACCCGGTCACAACCTCGGGCCCGACGACGGGATTGATCACGATCTCGGCCGGGATGGAATCGATCGATTCGGGCGCACAGGTAACGAAGATCGTCCCAGCCCCGAGTCGGCGGGCCCGCTTCAGCGCGCCGTGGACGTAAGGTGTCACGCCACAGGCGGCCAGCCCCACGACGACATCCTTCGGGCCGACCCGCTTCTTGTCGATGGCCTCGGCGCCGTCTTGGGGGTAGTCTTCAGCCCCTTCGATCGAGCGAACCAGCGCCCGGCGACCACCGGCGATAATGCCCTGGACCAGCGAGGGCTTGACGCCGAACGTAGGCGGACACTCCGACGCATCGAGCACGCCCAACCGGCCGCTCGTGCCAGCGCCGACGTAATACAACCTTCCCCCCGCGCGCATCCGGGTGACGATCATATCGACGGCCTGCGCGATGCGCTTTTGTTCGCGCGCCACCGCCTGCGGGACGAGCATATCCTCCTCGTTGATGAGCGTGACGATCTCCAGCGTCGATTGCTCGTCGATGCGTTCACTTCGCGGGTTGCGTTTCTCCGTGGTTGGCAGCTTCTTGTGTGTCGTCATCAGGCAGGCACGATCTTGCCCAGCACGACCGGCCCCTCGGCCCCCGTCGCAGCGGGCATGTTGTTCGCCACTCCTTTCACAGTCGCCAGCGCCAGGAGCGCGAACGAGACGGCCTCCTTGGCATCGACGTCGATTCCGAAATCGTCAGTCGAGCGGATCTTAACGTCTTTCAATTCCCGCTGCAACATTGCGATCAGCGTCGTGTTGCGCGCGCCCCCGCCGCAGAGGATCATCTCGTCGGGCATGGCGGGCAGGAATCGGCGATACGCTTGAGCGATCGTCTCCGCGGTGAACACCGTGGCGGTCGCCACCAAATCATCGGAACTCAAACCCCGGAGTTGCCCCTCATGATAGAGCCAATCGCAATACAACTGACCGAATTCCTCGCGGCCCGTCGACTTGGGCGGGCGTCGACGCAGGAACGGATGGCGCGACATCTCTTGCAACAACTCCGCGTGCACTGTCCCCCGCGCGGCCATCGCCCCGCCCCGATCGTAATGCCGTCTGCCCTGGGTGATCCGACGCGCGAGACCATCGATGACCATATTGCCGGGCCCCGTATCGAAAGCGGTGACCTCCTCGCGCCGACACTTCCGGGGCAAGAACGTCACATTGGCTATGCCGCCGATATTCTGAACCGCGCGGGACAAGCGCCCGCTACGGAAGAGTACGTAGTCGGCGTAGGGCACCAGCGGCGCCCCCTGCCCCCCGGCCGCCATGTCGCGCGGTCGGAAATCGGCGACCGTAGTGATTCCGGTTCGCTCTGCAATAACGGAGGGTTCTCCGATCTGGAGCGTCGAGCGGATGTTCCGCCCTTGGTATCGTCCTCCCTGAGGCTGATGAAAGATGGTCTGACCGTGCGAGCCGATCAAGTCAATCGAGCGCAACGCGACCCTCTTCTTCCGACACAGATCGACTACCGCCTCGGCGAAGACCTCGCCCAGTACCTGATTGTAATGACAAATATCCTCCAGTCGCGCCGACTCAGGATCACACAGATCGAGAATCGCCCGGCGCAGAGCAGGCCGATAGCTGAACATGTCGAACGCAATCAGATCGACCCGGCAACCGGTCACATCCACGACCGCCACGTCGACCCCGTCAGCCGAGGTGCCCGACATCAGACCCGCCACGCGAACGGTCTTCTTCGCCGCCAACTTTGCGATGTTGTGACTCATGGTCATCCTGCTACCCGGATAGTATCACTGGAACCGCTCAATCACGAACTTCTGGTAACCGCACGAGAGAATGCTCAGCGTCTTAGCGTCAGTGACAACCAAGCCGGCACCGTGGCGGAAACTGGTCTTGCGGCCACGAAAGGAATACCGGCGGATCTTCTGAAGACGCCTGGCACCGGACGTCGATGTGCCAAGGTCAAGAGCAAAAACGTCCGCGACATCCGCCCCTCCGGTCCGGGCGAAGCCGATCAGAAACACCTGGTCCTTCACACCCACGACGAGATTGAGATTCTGATACGAGGCGAAGTCGCGACCGGACCATTCCGATCGATCCGCCTGCTTCAGATCCCAAGTCTCAAACGGGGAAAACGCACAGGTGGGATCGTTCAACGGCTTGCCACTGGAACGATAGATATCGATGGTCGCCGAATCCCACGTCCCCACGCACAACACATGACGGCCCGCCACCTTCGCCATACCGACGGCGCCGGCGGTCGCGCGTTTGTATTGGCCCTGTCTCTTGATTTCGATGACCGGTTTCGGTCGGGCCGACTTCAGCAACTCCGACAGGCTGAGAATCCATATCCGAGACGTATCCTTGGTGTTGTCGTCCTCTATACCCACGGCCAGATAGTCCCCACAGACCTGGAACCCGCCGGCGTGCTTGAAGGGACGAGACATCAGAGGTTTGATCGCCGTGACCTGTCCGGGCGAATCGGCGAGCGAGATCAGAGCCAGATACGACTCGCGCGCGGCACTGCCGCTGAGAATCGCGAACGGTTCGCCCGCAATCGTCGCCTTCTGAATGCCCTGCAGATGCCCGCCCGACGGAACCGAGAGATCCCCGTCTCGGCACGGCACCGACTCGGGTGTCGCCGAAAGGCGTTGGAGAGCCCCCAGGACATCCGCAACTCTGGGGTTGGCGTCGGTGGTCGCCCCAAGAGCACTCTCAGCAGATGTCACCATCAGGAGGAGGCTCAGAACGATCCGAAAGTTATTGGCAACATCCTTCCCAGCCATCTTCTTCTCCACGACCCCATACCTGGCTGCCTCTCTCCGCTCGCGTCGTTGCGAACGGTGTGCAACAGAGTAGCACATTCTCCCCAACGCGTCGATGCTGACCGTTTTCCAGGCTGCCTCAAAGCGGACTTGAACGACCCTGGTGAACACGATACCATGAGCACACTTCATCTAGACCACGCAGAAGTGAGAAAACGGAAAATGGGTGCTATGGTCCAGCTTCACCAATGCAGAGAAAACCTCTCACGCCCGATGGGCCGAACTATCTCAGCATACGGGCACTGGTTGATTCTACCGCTTTGCCTGATCTCCATTATCTCGGTCCCGGCAATCGCAGCGACACCCTCGGCTCGTGTCGCACCCGGCTTGGAGTATGTCCATCAGCGCATCGGGGATGCACCGTGGTCGATCCACGTGGTGAAGGTGAGCCGCAAGGACGCGGCGTTCCAGTTGACCACCACCATGGCGCAGAATCATATCTACGGTCTGGCTCCGATGAGCGAACAAATCGAAGGGGTTGCTCCCGCGCAGGGCACGCCCGTCGCGGCGGTCAACGGGGATTTCTTCCACATCCGGCCTGGACCTTATCAGGGCGATCCTCTGGGACTGCAGATCCGCCAGGGGGAATTGGTCAGTGCGCCGCGCAGCGCCAGTTTCTGGGTGGACCGGAAAGGTCATCCCCGTATCGG
>JANQFY010000417.1 GCA_028277585.1 Sedimentisphaerales bacterium | reverse complement strand
ACCTGGAGGGCGAGCGCCAATGGGCGCGGAACATTCACGACGACTACGGCGTCTTCGCCTTCCAGGTCGAAGCAGACGAGTTGACCACTGGCATAGAAGAAGATCACACGCTTACCGTCCGTGACGGGTGAGGGCGCTGCGAAGGTGCTCCGTTTGTCCCGGCTGATCTTCTCGGCGATGTCGTGTTATCTTCTTCTATGCCAGTGGTCAACTCGTCTGCTTCGACCTGGAGGGCGAGCGCCAATGGGCGCGGAACATTCACGACGACTACGGCGTCTTCGCCTTCCAGTGGACCTTCAGCAGCAGTCCAACGCTGGCCGATGGCAAACTATTCCTACAGGTCCTGCAACGTGACGTTCCCGTGGGTGGTCGCGGCTGGTCGGACAGGAAGAACGAGTCCTACATCCTGGCAATGGATCCCGAGACGGGTGAAACCCTCTGGCGCATCGTTCGCCCGAGCAAGGCCCAGGCCGAATCGCGCGAAGCCTTCACGACGCCGGTCCCGGGCACGCTCGATGGAAAACCGCAACTGCTGGTCGTCGGAGGCGATGCCCTGACGGGGCACGACCTCCAGACGGGCCAGGAACTGTGGCGCTGGGGTGCGTGGAATCCCCGCCGCATCGGACATTGGCGTCTGGTCCCCTCCCCCGTCGTCGGCGGTGGTGTCGTCCTCGCCTGTGGACCGAAGGGCAGCCCGATCTACGCCATTAAGCCCAACAAGGCGGGCCTGCTTGACAACAGCGCGATCGCCTGGACGAGCGAAGAGGTCGCCAAGGAAGTCTCATCCGATGTCCCGACCCCAGCCTATTACGACGGCGATTTCTTTGTACTCAACGACCTGCGCAAGCACCTCTCACGCGTCGATCCGGCGACGGGCAAGATCGAATGGACGATCCGCACACCGGGCAAGAAGAAGTATGAGGCATCCCCGCTAGCCGCCGACGGAAAGATCTACCTGATCAGCCACGGAGGCGAAGCGGCCGTGTTCGACGCTGCAACCGGCAAGACGCTGCACGAGGTCGTGATGGATGACCCGACGAACCGGGAGGTCGTCCGGGCCTCGATCGTCGCCGCCCATGGACACCTGTTCATCCGCACAACGCGACATCTTTATTGTATCGGCCCCTAGTGCGACACCAGCAAGGAGCCCCTACTCGCCTATCGCAAGTTCAAAGGTCTGTTCATGATGGCGTGCGGGCCAGTCGGTAGTGAACGTATCCTTGCCCGTTCGCTTCTCTGTGCGGGTTGTCACACGTAGCGTGACGGTGGAGCCCCCCGCAGCATTCTGCGGCACCGTGCCGCTCAGCAGACCACTCTGGGGGTCAATCTGGAGCCATGTGGGACCTTCCACGAGGGAGAAGCTCAACTGCTCTTGCTCCCACATCTTGTGCCCGGGGGAGCTGTAGCGATATTGCACATCGCCCAGACTGCGAATGACCTGCGGTTGGTAGCGATACGATGTTCCGCGTTTGACGCGGCGATTGGGCTTGCTCCAGATGTACGGGTGAGGCATTTCGGCGTAGGCGCTGCAGCCACTATGGGTGCCTCTGGCGTCAACCGCAACGACACGATAGAAACAGCGATTCAGATTTTCGGGACTCGACACCGTATCAGGCCGCACACCGGGACCGGCGACAACCATCTCTGTCTCTATCGTTGCCCCCAGGAAATTGGCGCCCACCGTTCCCAGGGTCGGGACATCGTACGGAGCCTTGCTGACACTGAAGCCCTTGATGTCACTGGCATAGACCTCGTATGCAACCGGACGGGCCCCGCGCGGATTCGGGCGCCAGGACAAAACGAAGCGCTCCTCTTCCTGCCTTAGCTTGACATCAACCGGCACGCGCGGGCCCACCCAGGTGAAGGTGTTGGGCGTACTCCAGGGCCCCCATATGCCCTTGTCATTCTGGGCACGTACGCGCCAGTGGTAGGCCGTCTCGGGCGAATAGACTCCCCAGAAAGGAACGGCGTAGCTTGTCCCATCATAGATCACATCGAGTCCGGGCCGGTACGGCCATCGGAAGTCGGGATCGCGCGCCACCTGTATGTGGTAGCGTTGCGCCCCCTCTGTCGCCCTCCAGCGGTAGGTGAGCATCTCGTCGTCGACGGCTTGTCCATCTGGCGGATAGACAAGATCCGGTGCGTCAGGCGGAGTCGTTGCGGTCGTCTCGCGCCAGTGATAGGAGAGACGGACCTTGCGGCTACCTGAATTGCCATCCGTGTAGACCACCTCGTTCTCTCCCAGCCTCAGGCGCGGCAAGAACAGAGGAGAGACCATCAAGTCACCGCGCAGAGTCAGATGCGTGAGAACGGCGCCACCGTCGTTGCCTGACGAGGCAAGCCGAACGCGTACAAAGAACTCGTACTCCGGTCCCCCATGGGTCAGGTCCATCGCCTTGTCGATCTCCACGTCGGCCTGTCTGGGCCCTGGGCCGGACGCTTGCCACACCTGGACGGGCGACGTCTGGCCCTGCCCTTTGTTGTCGCGCGCCCACACCTCGATGACAGCCTTGTCCTGGGTCCCGCGCAGTGTGAACGATGCATTTACGCGACCGCCACAGAAGACAAAGGCGCTGCTCATCCTATAAGTCAGAGCCGCCTGGTCGCTGTCACCGCGTAGCGCCGGCGTGTCATTGACCTGAACCAATGAGACGTCGTGCGCCGTGTCGGCCCCGCCCCGCTCGGAATCAAATCGTGGTTCATAAACCTTCCGCGAGTTCCCCACCCAACGACGGCCCCGGCCCGGCTCGTACATGGACCAATTGCCTATGTTGTCCCATCGGTACTCCATTCGCTCCCCGAGCCGTAGACAGACCCGCAGGCGATAGCCTTTCTCCAGTCGCTTCGTTTGGTCGTCGTCCCAACCGAACAGACCGGCGGCACGACGCGACGTCTTCCAGTCATGAAAGACCGGACCATAGTGCACCTCGCGATGAGCCAGGTCGTGGTCCTGCGCCACCGCATCCCCACCGACCGGCAGTTCGTTCTCCCGATCCAGATAGAAGACATTCTGATCGATGTCCATGAATTGCCAGCGATCCTTGTGGAAGACCTCGCACATCATGTGCCCGTGCAAGCATCGCACGGTGGGAGTGCGCCGGGTCAACCCCGCCGCCTCGTACAATGAGGCGCCAATCGAACCGGCGTCGTCACACAAGCCGGCGCCGTAGATCGCAAGCATCTTCACCGGATCGTGTAGTTCAGCGTCCCAGGGGCCTCCGTAGATGGGATCGTCATGGTGACGATTCGAGCGACAGAACTGCCAAATCAAGTAGACCTTCTCTTGATCGGATCGGGCCGTGGCCAGGACCTCGGCCAGCATCTCCTCAATGCTGTACCAGTTGCCCCGGCCGTTGATAATCACCTTCGCATTCTCGACGGGCTCGGCACCGATGTTCTCGACGACAAGGGACTCGTTGGGCTGCCAGCCGACGGTCCAGCGCCCATGCTCGCGGGTCAGAGCGTGATCCATGTCCAGGTTTCCGCCCATCGTAATCGTGTACCGCTGGGGCGAGGACGTCACCACGACCTCGCGCGATCGCTCCTGGTGGGGAAGTTCATTCTCCTGCCATTTGAGGGGCGTGCGCTCGGCGCCGGAAGATGTCGCCCCGATCAGCAATATCACTGTACATAGAACGAGCACCCTCATGATGTGCTTCCTCACCATGGCCGAATCTCTCTCCAAATGCGAAGGGAAGTCGCTAGTTCGTCTTCTCCAAGGCGGTGCGACAGAGTTCGCGGTGGGTGTTCTGTTCGTCGGAACCCTCTACCCCTGCGGCGCCGAGTTTCCAGGCCACGTGAGCCGCTTCCGTTCGCCCCAGGGCCAGCAGAGCCTTGCCGCGCCAATACTGAGCGGTCGCCTCTTGCGGTTTGTTCGAGCGCCCCACGCCGATGTTCTCGGGATAGGTCAGCGCTGCTTCGAAGTCTGTCAGAGCACCCCGGAAATCCTTCGCGGCGAAACGCTCCTGGCCCCGCTTTGTATGCGATTTGCTGAAGAGGTTCCACGTTACGGTCTGCCCCTCCCAATTGACTAAGTAGGGCGTAGATTCGAGCAGGTCGATCGCGTCGGCGTAGCGCTGCTCGTCGAAATAGGCTTGAGTCAGCATAATGATGATATCGGCCCGTCGCAGTTTCTCGAACGGAGTGGATTCGAGCACGCCGATGGCTTCGGGACGCTTGTCCTGGACCATCAGGATCTCGGCCAGATCGCGATAGAGCGTCTGGTCCTTGGGACGCGCCTTGATCGCCTGGCGATAGGCCTGCTCGGCCTGGGCCGCATCGTCGTCGACCGTCAGCGCGTAGAGTCCCAGATTGCGGTGCGCGATACTCAGCGTCGAATCCAGCCGAACTGCCTTGCGCCAGTGCTTGGCCGCCTCGGCTACGCGCCCCAGATGGGCGTAGAGATTCCCGATATGCAGATGCGCCTGCGGGTCGTTCGGATTCTCCCGCGCCGCATATCTCAGCACGTCCAGTGCTTCGGGACGCGATGGAAAGACGTAGTCCTTGATCGTCTTGGCGGCGCGCCTGAGATAGACCTGAGCGGTTGCCGGTTCATCGCGCAATGAGGCGAAGTACGCCAGGTAGTACAAGGGCAAAGGACTACGCTGCGCTTGGGGAACTTCGTCCGTGCAGACGGCCGACAACAGTTGGCCCGCCTCCTTGGTCAGGCCCATCTGAGCGAACGTCAGACTCGTCTCCAACATCTCGAAATCGTCTTCGCCCACGAAGTCGCGTGTCTCGCGGCCGAAACGCTCCATCTGTTTCTCACCCCGCAGAGCCAGGATCGCTCTGGGAACGAGATCCGTCGGATGCCGGTCACTGACATCCTCAGCATGCCGGAATGCCGAGCGTGTCTCACCCGCGGCGTAGAGCGCGAGCAGCCAGTGGTCGCGCGCCTTGCTGTCCCTGGGATTCAACTCCGTCGCTTTGCGGAGCGCGGCGACAGCCTCGGAAGTCTCTCCCAGCGCGATATGGGCCCGGCCGGCGAGATCGTAAGCCAGCGCCCGCGTTCCCAGACACAGCGCCCCCTGGCGAGCACAACGCAAAGCCTCCCGTTCGTTCTGCAACCTCAGATGGCTCGCTCCGAGGAAGTACCATGCCAGGCCGTCATCGGGATCGCGTTTGAGGGCCTTGTTGAGCCGTCTGATCGCATTGCAGTAGAGGCCGGCCTCGAAATCCAAAACGGCAAGACCGCGCAGCGCCGCCGCAGATCCGGCGTCCCGAGCCAGGACCTTCTCATAGCATTCGCGGGCCTTCGTGCGATTCGTAGCCAGGTCGTATTTGCGGGCCTTGAGACACAACTCCTGCAGGGTCAACTCCGCGTCCGGCTTGCCCATCACCTTGGAACGCGGTGGCGGCGTGACCTCGGGGATCGGCAAGGGGGTGGTGAACGCAGCCAATACCTCTCCCTTGCGCGTCTCGATTGTCACATTCAGAGGGCCCGACGGCGCTAGCTCGAAATCGATGACGTGCGGTGCCTTCGGCGACAGTTCGATTCGCTCGACAAGTCGCTGCTGCTTCTTGTCCGAGACAATGCACGACGCCTTGGGGAATCTGCCCGTCGCGATGATGCGCAGTTGCAGTCCTTTGCCCTCCCGATATGTCTGCACGGCGATGTCCTTGTTGGCGAACTCGAAACCGTCGCCCAGACCGTGCACGGGATACCACCATTCGCGCCACGCAACCTCCTGTCGGGGCAAGAGCATGCCATAGTCGGACTGG
>JANQFY010000354.1 GCA_028277585.1 Sedimentisphaerales bacterium | reverse complement strand
TCAGAAGCCGCTGTCGCTGACCATCGAGGACGGGCGCGCTATGGTCGAGGCGGTCCGTCGCTACGACCGCGTGTTCCAGTGCGGCAGCCAGCGGCGCTCGGACAGGCGGTGTCGCCACGCGTGCGAACTGGTCCGCAACGGTCGTATCGGTCGCGTCCACACCGTCCATGTGGGCCTGCCCGGCGGGCACAGCAATCCGCGTGACGGCCGCTCGGCCGAGATCATGCCCACGCCTGCAGAGCTGGACTACGAAACCTGGCTGGGCCCGGCCCCGCGGGCGCCGTACACGCTCGACCGGTGCCACTGGACGTTTCGCTGGAACCTCGACTACTCCGGGGGCCAACTGACCGACTGGGGCGCCCACTTCATCGACATGGCGCACTGGGGCATGGACGCCGAACGGACCGGCCCGGTCGAGATCGAGGGCGAAGGCAAGTTCCCCGCGCCGGGCGACCTGTGGAACACCGCTACGGAGTTCAAGCTGGAGAGCCGCTATGCCAATGGCGTCCGCATGATCATCACCAGCCGGGGCGGCGGGGTCCGCTTCGTGGGCGAGAAAGGCCAGGTCACGCTGCACAATTCCGAGCCCAAGTCCATCTGGCAATCCACGATCGGTCCCGAGGAGACCCGCCTCTATCAGAGCGACAACCACTACAAGAACTTCGTCGATTGCGTGGTCAGCCGCCAACGCACGGCTGCGCCCGTGGACGTCGCGCATCGCTCCATCAGTCCGGCCCATCTGGGCAATATCGCGATGAAGCTGGGGCGCAAGCTCAAGTGGGACCCGGCCAAGGAAGAGTTCATCGGCGACGAGCGCGCCAATGCTCTGCGTTCCCGGCCCTACCGCGCCCCCTGGCGACTCTAGCCGCTCGAGAACGACGTTGTCTGCGCTGGGACGCAAAGGAGAACGCCATGATTTGCCCCGACCAGTTGAACTACATTGCGCGGGTGGGTGTGATTGCCCTCTTGAGCCTGATGGTCGCGCTGCCCGTCCATCTCGGCGCGAGGGAATTGCCCGGGGTGGAGGGATTCGCGCCCGCTGAGGGTCCGTTCCAACCTCAATGGGACTCGCTCTCGCAGTTCACGATTCCCGAGTGGTTCCAGGACGCCAAGCTGGGCATCTTCATCCACTGGGGCGTCTACTCCGTCCCGGCCCATACCAACGAATGGTATCCGCGCAATATGTATCAGAAAGGGAGCCGCGCCTTCAAATACCACCGCGAAACCCACGGCTCGCAGGACACGTTCGGATACAAGGACTTCATCCCGCGTTTCACCGCGTCGAAGTGGGACCCCAAGGCCTGGGCCGCCCTCTTCGAGGCGTCCGGCGCCAAGTACGTCGTTCCCGTGGCTGAGCACCATGACGGGTTTCCGATGTACGATTGTTCCTACACCGAATGGGACGCCAGGCAAATGGGCCCCAAGCGCGATATCGTGGGCGAACTCTTCGCGGCCTGTCGCGATCGGGGCCTGAAAGTGGGTGTCTCTTCCCATCGCGCGTTCAACTGGGAGTATTACGCCCGGGACGATGCATTCGACACCAGCGATCCAGAGTACTTCGGTCTCTACGGCTCGCCTCCGAATCAACCCTGGCCCGACAAGCCCTTCCTCGACGACTGGCTGGGCCGCACCGTGGAACTGGCGCGCAAGTATCGCCCGGACATCGTCTGGTTCGATTTCTACTTTGGCAACCCCGAGTTCGAGGCGTACCGTCGACTCTTCGCGGCCGACTATTACAACCACGGCAAGCGGTGGAACAAGGACGTGCTGATCCAGTACAAGTACGACGCCCTGCCCGTGGGCGCCGGCGTGCTCGACATCGAGCGGGGCAAGCTCGCCGACATTCGTTGGCGCTTCTGGCAGACCGACACTTCCGTCGACTACCGCTCGTGGTGTTACATCCGCAACCCGGAGTACAAGCCGGCCAATCTGATTGTCGACGACCTGATCGATATCGTCAGCAAGAACGGCTCGCTCCTGCTCAACATCGGGCCCAGGCCGGACGGGACGATTCCCGAGGGTCAGCAGCAGATCCTCCGCGAACTGGGCCAATGGCTCAAGGCCAACGGCCAGGCGATCTATGGCACGCGCCCCTGGGTCAAGTATGGAGAAGGGCCCACCGGGACCGCCGAGGGCGCTCATCAGGAGCGTAAGAACAAGGGGGGAACCGCTCAGGACTTCCGCTTCACCCGCAAAGGCGATGTGCTGTACGCGATCTGCCTGGATTGGCCCGAGAGGGAATTCGCCATTCACTCGCTCGGGCGCCGCGCCAGCACGGCGGCGAACCTGAAGATCTGCGACGTGCGTCTGATCGGTCATGGTGGATCGCTGGTCTGGAAACAGGACGGCGACGCCCTGCGGATCGATCGCCCGGCCCAGCGGCCTGGAAAGCATGCCTATGTCCTGAAGATCTCCACCGATGGATTGGCTCAGCAGGTCGCCGCCTTCAGGCAGACTCTCAAGCCCGATTCGACCATCTATTGCGACCCGGCGATGTGCGTTCGGCATGGCGACGGATTCCGCGTCCGCGATGGGCGCATCGACTACTGGCGCTCGCGCGACGCTGTCTCCTGGAATGTCCCTATCGAGCGGGCCGGCGCCTACGACGTCTTCGCCGTCCAGGCGTTTAGCGGCGCTCCGGGTCGCTACCGAGTAACCATCGCGGGGCAGGAATTGATGGCAGACGTCACGGATACGGGAGGCTGGGGCAAATACGAGGCGGCGTCCGTCGGCCGCGTCCGGATCACGTCGGCCGGGACCTACACGCTGACGATGCAGCCGCTCAGCGAGCCCAAATGGAATTCGGTCAATCTGGAGCACCTCGAATTGCGCCCCGTAGCTGAGTAGATCAGCGCAGGCAGGAGACACTTGATGAGAACAAAGACTATCCTTCGCATGGCCCTGTTCGGTCTTCTGGTCGCGGCGGCGTGCTGCGCCCCCGCGCAAGCGGCGGTCTTCGAGCCCACGTGGGAGTCGCTGTGCGCGCGGGAGATGCCCGAATGGCTCCAGGACGCCAAGTTTGGGATCTACACCCACTGGGGCGTCTACAGCGTCCCGGCCTATCAAACCGAGTGGTATCCCAAGCGGATGTACGACGAGAAGTCGCCCATCTACAAGCACCACGTCGCGACTTACGGCGATCCGAAGGAGTTCGGATATCGCAAGTTCGTCCCGCTGTTCAAGGCCGAGAAGTACGACCCGGCCAAGTGGGCCAAGCTGATGAAGGCAACCGGCGCTAAGTACGCCGGCATGGCGGTCGTTCATCACGACGGGTTTCTGCTCTGGGATAGTGACGTCAACCGCTGGAACGCCAAGAACATGGGCCCCAAGCGGGACTGTTATGGCGAGTATGTCCAGGCGTTGCGGGCCGAGGGGCTCAAGACCATCGCGACGTTCCACCACATCCGCACGTTCAACTGGTACCTGCCCGCGGCCGGCGGGTTCGGCGGTCGGATCGACGCCGCCAAGGCGCAGGCGATCCGCGAGAAGGGCTGGGACCTGACCGACCCGCAGTACGGGGACCTGTATTGGAATGTTCTGGCCGGCGGCAAGTACGAGGACTTTCTCACGGAGTGGCAAGCGAAGGTGCGCGAGGTAATCGACAAATACCGACCCGATCTGCTCTGGTTCGACGGAGGGTTGTTCCGCGACGAGCCGACGTCCGAGCAGGTCGCGTTGAAGCTGCTGGCCTACTACCACAACCGGGCCGCCCAGTGGGGCAAGCCCGTCGACGTGCTGAACAAGCTGCCCACGAACGGCATCTTCAACTTCCCGCGCGATTACGGCGTGCTGACGTTCGAGGAGGGGCGCGACCGGCTGGCGTGGGTGGACCGGCCCTGGATCGACGACATGAAGATCAGCTATAGAGGTTGGTGCTACATTCAGGGGCAGACCTACAAGACGGCTAACGAGGTCATCGACGGCTTGATCGATCGCGTCGCGCGGGGCGGCGGACTGCTGTTTAACTTCTCGCCCAAGGCAGACGGCACGGTGCCGGAAGAGCAGAAGAAAGTCATGCTCGAGATGGGCGATTGGCTCAAGACCAATGGCGAGGCGATCTACGCGACGCGGCCCTGGAAGGTCGTGGGCGAAGGCGACGAGACCAAGCTCCGCGCCCGGTCCTGGAAGTTCATCAATTGCGACAGCTCCGACATTCGCTTCACCCGGTCCAAGGACGCCAAGACCCTGTACGCGATCGTGCTGGGCTATCCGAAGAACGGCAAGCTGCGCATCTGGACGCTGAGCAACCAGACGAGGATCGCGGAAGGCGGCATCAAGTCGGTCACACTGATCGATGGTGAGCGGCCTGTCACGTGGCGCCGTAACGGGATGGGGCTGTACCTGGAGATGCCCTCGGGCGTGGACCAGAACGACCTGGCGTACGCCTTCCGGATCAACGTCAACGGCAAGCTCGACATGAGCAGGTAGAGGACGCGGCAATGGCCAAGACCTTGTCACCCCTGCGCAGGCAGGGGTCCAGAGTAGGGAATCTCAGGTCTGGATTCCCGCCTGCGCGGGAATGACAGGTTGGGGCTTAGCGTGAAGGACGATGTGATGGTATACCCAAAGGCACAGCACATAGGCATGATTATCGCTCTACTGCTGTTGAGCTTGGCCGCCGGCAGCAGCGCAGCCCGAGACTTTGAGCCCACGGTCGCGTCGTTGAGGCAGTACGAGTGCCCCGAGTGGTTTCGTGACGCCAAGTTCGGGATCTACCTGCACTGGGGCGCTTATTCGGTGGCCCGGCAAGGCGAGTGGTACACCCGCAAGCTGTACGAGGAAGGGACCAAGGAGTACGAGCACCATCTCAAGCACTATGGTCATCCCTCCGAGCACGGGTACCAGGACTTCGTACCTCAATGGAAGGCGGAGAACTTCGACCCCGACGCCCTGCTGGCATTGTTCAAACGGGCCGGCGCGAAGTACTTCTGCCCCTGTGCCGTCCACCACGACAACTTCGATCTGTGGGACTCGAAGTATCACGACTGGAACGCGGTCGATAAGGGTCCCAAAAAGGACCTGATCGGGATGTGGCGGGCCGCGACGCTCAAAGCGGGACTGCGGTTCGGCGTCACTACCCATCTGTCACGCAGCTACAGTTGGCTCAACGTCGCCAACCAGGCCGACACGAAGGGCCCGAAGAAAGGCGTCCCTTACGACGGCGCCCAGGGTCGCGGCAAGGGGCTCTATCCGCCCAACAATGGTCAGAGCACGCACCCGCGCGCGCCCTTCGATCCGCCCAAGTCGTGGCGCAACCATTGGGCGCGTCGGGTCAAGCAATTGATCGACGACTACCAGCCGGACCATCTGTACTTCGACTGCGCGGTGCCCTTCCGGGGCGGAGACGCCGGGCGCACGGGCATGGATGTCATCGCGCATTTCTACAACCAACGGCCCGAAGGGGTCATGTGCGTCAAGGAACGCCCCTGGCAAGGCCTTTACGCGCACGGCATCACCACTCTGGACTACGAGCGAGGCAAGGCGAGCCACATCCTGGACGACCCCTGGCAGACGGACGACTCGATCGGTTCGTGGGGCTACAACGAGAATACGCCGTATACGACCTCCGACGCCGTCGTGGACAAGATCATCGCCATCGTCAGCAAGAACGGGAACATGCTGCTCAACATCCCCATCCGCGCCGACGGAACGCTCGACGAGACGGCAACCCAGATCCTCGAGGACGTGGGCGAGTGGTTCGCGATCAATGGCGAGGGGATCTACGCGACGCGGCCCTGGTACATGTACGGCGAGGGCAAGACCGAGATGCCGCACAAGACCATCGAGTCGCCCTTCACATTCAAGGACATCCGCTACACCACCAAGGGCGAGTACCTCTACGCGTTCGTACTCAACTGGCCGGGCAAGCGGATGGTGGAGATGGCGTTTCTGGCGCCGGGCAACCAGCGTATCGGCGCGATTCGCTCGGTCACATTGCTGGGTCATGACGGTCCGATCAAGTGGGAGCACCATCCGGATGGGCTCCGCGTCTGGTTCCCGAAGGACAAGCCCTGTGACTTCGCGTATGGCTTGAAGATTCACCTGCCCAAGAAGTAGATCAGTACGTGCGAGCAAAACAACCCAATGACATGTTGAAAGGAGTCGAATCATGATGAAACGGTTGTATCGAAACGAGTCGCGTCTCTGCATACTTCTCGCCATCGGCGTGAGCTTAGCGCTGCTGACAACCGGCTGCGCCACAGGCAATAAGGCGTGCGCCGAGAAGGTGTACGAGCCCACGTGGGAATCGCTGGAGAAGGTCAACGAAGCGCCGGAGTGGTTCCAGGACGCGAAGTTCGGGATCTACTTCCACTGGGGCGTCTACAGCGTCCCGGCCTATGGCAGCGAGTGGTACCCGCGGCACATGCACCGCAAACAGGCCCGCGAGTACAAGCACCACATCGAGACGTGGGGCAAGCACACCGAGTTCGGCTATCCCGATTTCGTCCCGATGTTCAAGGCCGAGAACTTTGACGCCGACGAATGGGCCAAGCTCTTCAAGAAGGCGGGCGCCCGCTTTGCCGGCCCGGTCGCCGAGCACCACGACGGGTTTGCCATGTGGGACAGCGAGGTGACGCCCTGGAACGCGATGGACAAGGGCCCCCAGCGCGACATCACGGGTGAACTCGCCAAGGCGATCCGCAAGCGCAACATGAAGTTCGTCGCAACGTTCCACCACGCCCGCAACAACCTGTGGGAGAAGGATGGCAAGTGGACGGGCCATTACGATTTCGTCAAGAGGGACTTCCCCTCCCTGCTGAACGACCGGGAAGAGGCGATCATGTACGGGTACATGCCGCGCGAGAAGTTCGTCGATTTCTGGCTCGCCAAGCTCAAGGAAGTGATCGACAACTACCAGCCCGACCTGATCTGGTTCGATTCCTGGCTGCACGAGATCCCCGAACCGGCGCTCAAGGAGTACCTGGCGTACTACTACAACCAGGCCGAGGGCTGGGGCAAGGAGGTCGTGACGACCCGCAAGCAGAACGACCTGCCTCTGACCGTCAGCGTGCACGATATCGAAAAGGGCCGCTCGGGGAAGCTGACCCCAAACTACTGCCTGACCGACGACACGATCAGCATGGGCAGTTGGTGCTACACGCAGGACCTCAAGATCAAGCCCACCTCCGTCGTGCTGCACAGTCTGGTCGATATCGTCAGCAAGAACGGCGCCCTGCTGCTGAACATCTCCCCGATGGCGGACGGCACGATCCCTGAGAACCAGCGTCACGTGCTGCTGGAGATGGGCAAATGGCTCAAGGTCAACGGGGAAGCCATCTACAACACGCGTCCCTGGAAGATCTACGGCGAGGGCGCCACCGAGGGCGAGGCCGGCCACTTCGGGGGCGTCACCGACCCGAAGGAAGGTTATCAGCCCCAGGACATCCGCTTCACCACGAAGGGGGACACGCTCTACGCCATCAGTCTGGGCTGGGCGGACAAGTCACTGACGATCAAGTCACTCGCAACCGGCTCAGAGTACTATCCGGGCGAGATCGGCTCGGTCAAACTGGTGGGCAGCCGGGCCAAGCTCAAATGGAACCGCACCGCCAAGGGCCTGACCATTACCATGCCCGAGACCAAGCCCTGCGACCACGCCGCGGTCTTCAAAATCACGCCGAAGAAGTAACGGCAAGGATTCACCCTCTTCAGGGGCGTCCCGCATCGCCGTGGGACGCCCCTGTTCCTTTCCCTACTCACGTTCCTCCCCCTCTGGACACGCCGTTGCCCAGCCGGTATAGTCCGACCTGTCGATGCCGTCGAAAGCTCAAGTGACTTCGGGCGTGGAGAACGCAATATGCAACGCAGAGATGCTCTAACGATCGCAATCATCACGGCCGTGGCTCTGGTCGCTCAGAACCCCCTCTGGGGCGCTGCGTGGCAACCGGCCGGCGCGCCCTTGATGACACAGTGGGCCGGGGACGTCGATCCGGACCATGTCCTGCCCGAATACCCGCGCCCCCAGATGGTGCGACCCAACTGGCGGAATCTCAACGGGCTGTGGCAGTTCGAGGAGGCGTCCGAGGGCGACTCGGTTCCGATCGGGCGCGACCTGACCGGCCAGATCCTCGTGCCCTTCCCGTGGGAGTCGGCGCTGTCGGGCGTGCGGCAGGTCTTCGACTCGCATCGCGCCTGGTACCGCCGCCGTTTCACCGTCCCCGCTTCCTGGCCCAAGGGCCGCGTCCTCCTGCACTTCGGGGCGGTGGATTGGGAGGCGACTGTCTACGTCAACGGCGCCTGTGTCGGTATCCATCGCGGCGGCTACGACCCCTTCACATTCGATATCACCGCGCATCTGCGCGACAGCGGCGCGCAGGAGTTGATCGTGGGTGTCTACGACCCGGGCACCGCTGGCAAGATCGCCAAGGGCAAGCAGGCCAACCACAAATTCGCCGACCCAGGGCGATATCATTACAGTCCCAGTTCGGGGATCTGGCAGACGGTTTGGCTGGAAGCTGTGCCGCAGACCTACATCAGCGCGCTGCACATCGTTCCCGATATCGACGCCGGGACCGTCACTGTCGAGGTCGATGCCGTCGGGGCGCGCGGGGCCGTGGACGTCGAGATCGTCGCCGGCGATAAACGACAAATGTTCGGGCCGGTGACGGGCCGGGCCAACCAGCCTGTGACCCTGGCAATCCCCGATCCGAAGCTCTGGTCCCCGGACGCGCCCTTCCTATACGATCTCGCCGTGCAGCTCAAGAAGAACGGCCGAATGCTGGACACCGTGCAGAGTTACTTCGGCATGCGCAAGATCTCGCTGGGGACCTGGACGCACGGCGTCAAGCGGCTCCACCTGAACAACGAGTTCCTCTTCCAGATGGGTCCTCTGGACCAGGGCTACTGGCCCGACGGGATCTACACGGCGCCGACCGACGAGGCGCTGCGCTGGGACGTCGAGCAGATCAAGGCGTTCGGCTTCAACATGATCCGCAAGCATGTGAAGGTCGAACCGGCCCGCTGGTATTACTGGTGCGACAAGCTAGGCGTGCTCGTCTGGCAGGACATGCCGCATGCCCCCGGCGGCCGCACCGACGCCGAGAAGGACCAGTTCGAGCTGGAATTACAGCGGATGGTCAAGGGCTTCTGGAACCATCCCTCCATCATCATCTGGGTTGTCTTCAATGAGCACTGGGGGCTCTACGATGTGCGGCGACTGACCGAGGATGTCATGGCGCTGGACCGGTCCCGGCTGGTGACGGGCAACAGCGGGATCGACGCGGGCAAGCCCAACCTCGACTTCGAGGTGGGTCACATTCGCGACAACCATAGCTATCGCCCTCCCAATTGCCCCTTCGCCAGTGACACGCGGGCGATCGTCTGCGGCGAATACGGCGCGATCGGCTACAAGATCCCGGGCCATATCTGGGACGCGGATGGCCCCTGGGTCCATCACAACTACGTTGGCAAAGAGGCCGCGACCGTCGAATACGAGACGTTCATCAAGCAGTTGATCCCCTGGCGCGATGCCGAGGGCCTCAGCGCAGCAGTCTACACGCAGTGGACCGACGTCGAGAACGAGATGAACGGGCTATACACCTACGATCGCAAGGTCATCAAGCTGGATCAGGACCGTGTCACCGCCGCCAATCGATCCACCTGGTGGAAGGAGAACGGTGCGCAGCAGCCGGTGGATTGACTAGCGAAGGACCAGGAGCTCCAGCCGGATGTCACGGACCCGCTGCGAAATTCAACGGGCGGGATTGTAGCCGCGGCGCATGTAGTCCAGATCGTCCATGCCGTCATTGGCGGGCCAGCGGATGCAGTCGGGATAGGGCACGTGGGTCATCTCCAGCGTGCTCTTCTGTTTCCAGTTGTGTTTCTCGGCGTGGCCGTCAGCGAAGGCCAGCACGCTGAGCTTGCCGTGCCGTACGACGATGGGGTCCCACCAGCGTTCGGTATCGCGTTCGAGGTTCCAGGACCCCCAGTTCCAACCCCCGACGTCGGTCTTCTCCTCGAGGAAGACGTACTTGACACCCGGGTTCTTGATGCCCGTGAGCTTCTTGTACGAGGGATAGCCCCATTGTTCGTTGAGCCAACTGCCGGCGCCGCTGCCCACGTCGCCGTTCATACTGCCCGGGATGCCGTAACTGCGATGGGTCATCTCGGTCCGATGGCGCCGATCGCCCGGGCAGTGGTAGAGATCGACGTCTTTGACATAGGGAAACAGCGCCCCGCGCTCGCAGCCGCGTTTCTTGTCGTCCAGTGTCGTGCCGGTCCCCGAAACCACCGTGCCGTCCTCGGTCTGGGGGAGCTGGACCCAGTCGTACCCCTGGCTGGGCGAGGACGAATGCCCATCGTGACCCCCGATGAGCCGGTCGTCGTTGTCCTGGGCGTAGAGGATCCAGGCCAGCACGAGGTGTCGCTGGTTGGACAGGCACACGCCCGAGGCGGCCTGCTTCCGCGCGCGATTCAACGCCGGGATGAGCAGCGCCATCAGCAGCGCGACGATTGAGATCACCACCAGCAATTCAATGAGGGTGAAACCTCCGCAGGGATTCCAACAGAGACGTGCAGGTCGGCGCAACACATGTTCGTTGTCCATGGTTATCTCCCGAGCAGTACACTCTCAGTCTACAACGGGGCGACCTGGATCGTCAAGCGCTCTCGCGCTGCGTCAACGACGCGGCTTCTCGTACCAGTCGGGCGTGCCGAACCAGTCGTGCATCTCCTTTTCGAAGGGCGCCACGACCTCATCCGGCTCGGGGAAAACGCCCTGGTCCTGAGTCTCGGTCATCCAGACGGATAGGGCCGCCCGCATGCGGATCAGCGCTTCGCGGTGCTCGGGAACCTGCGAATCGACCAGGTTGCGAATCTCGTGGGGATCGTCGACGGTGTCGAAGAGCTGTTCCGGCGCGACCGTTGGCGACATCAGTTCGGCCGGCGGGCCGGTGAGCTTGCCCTCGGCCATCAGCTTCCGCATGAGCGGCTTGATCGGAAAGCACTTCTCCTTGTACCGGTTCAGCGACGTGAAATGCCGATCGGGATAGAAGTTGCGGATGTAGTGGTAGCGCTTGCCCCGCACGCTGCGGATACGGTTGACCGTTTCGTCGATTCGGTCGCGCGCCGAGAAAGCGTATTCCCGCTCGGGCGT
>JANQFY010000266.1 GCA_028277585.1 Sedimentisphaerales bacterium | reverse complement strand
GGTGCTGCTGGTCATCGGCGACGGCGCCGAGGTCATGGACACGCTGTTTCCCTTCTATCGTCTGGGCGAGGACTTCCAGGTCGCGGTGGCAGCCCCCGAGAAGCGGACCTATCACCTGGTGATCCACGAACTGGCCGATGGGTGGGACATCACCCAGGAGCGGCCGGGCTATCACCTCGACTCTGACGTGGCTCTTCAAGATGTCGATGCTGCCGACTACGTCGCGCTGGTCCTGCCCGGCGGCCGGGCGCCGGAGTACCTGCGCTATGACAGCGATCTGATCCGCATCGTCCGGGAGCTGTTCGCCCAGAACAAGCCTGTCGCGTCCATCTGTCATGGGATTGAGATTCTTGGCGCCGCCGATGTAATTCAAGGACGCGAGGTGACGACGATTCCCAAGTGCCGCTTCGACGCCACGGTCTGCGGCGCCGTTTACACAGGCGACCCGGTAGTGCGCTCCGAAAACCTGATCTGCGCCCGCGGCAAGAAGGACATGTCCGAATGGATGAAACAGTTCACCCGGATGATCCAGGACTACCTGGGGCTGCCCGCCCAAACTAGGGTCCGTCCCTAGATATGCTAGATAGGTATGGGATGATGTAGATCTCTGATACTGGTCGAGCGTGTTCCTGTTTTCAGGAGGTGTTACTATGCTGAAATCACTGGAAACTGCGTGTTGTATCGCTGGCTTATCTGTCTTGCTCTCATTGGGGTTGTTGGGATGTCGTAGTTCCCTGCCGGTGCGGGAAGCACCCGCTTATGAGAAGAGCTGGGAATCCCTGCAAGACTACGAGTGCCCCGCCTGGTTCCGCGACGCCAAGTTTGGCATTTACGCCCACTGGGGCCCATACTGCGTACCGGCCTTTCCCACCACCACAGACTGGTATTCTCACCACATGTATCAGCCGGATCATGCCATTCACAAATACCACGCTCAGACGTACGGGCCTGTTACAGAGTTTGGATACAAAGACCTCGTCCCGCAATTCACCGCTCGCAAATTCGATGCCGACGCGTGGGCGGAACTCTACCAGGAATCCGGCGCTCGCTTTGCCGGTCCCGTGGCGGAACACTCTGACGGATTCGCCTTCTGGGACAGCGATCTGACCGAGTGGGATTCCGTCGATAAGGGACCCAAGCGGGACGTGGTCGCGGAGATGGCGAAGGCCATTCGGTCTCGCGGACTCAAATTCATGACCTCGTTTCATCATCACTGGAAATGGGGCTGGTATGCCACGCCGATCGAGGGGGCCGACTGTTTGGATCCGCAATACGAGGATCTCTACGGCCCTGTGCTGCCCGAGACGGCTTGGGGGCGCAAGCGCGTTGGCGCCGGACCCGATTACATGGATATCACACCGCTGCCCGACCGGCAATTCAGCGAGGAGTGGCTGGGCAAGGTCAAAGAGGTCGTCGACAACTATCACCCCGATCTGATCTGGTTCGACAACCGGATGCATGTCATCGATGAGTCCTACCGGATCGACATGGCAGCCCACTACTACAATCAGGCGGCCAAGCGAGACCAGGAAGTGGTCCTCACCTACAAGAGGAAGGACATCGCCGACGGGGCGGGCGTGATCGATCTCGAGCGGAGTCGCATGCCGGATATCCATCCCGAACCCTGGCTGACCGACACCTCCATCGCGAAGAACTCCTGGAGCTACTGCCCGAAGCTGGAATACTACTCCGCCGAACGCCTCATTCACGATCTGGTCGACATCGTCAGTAAGAACGGCTGCATGCTCTTGAATATTGCGCCCCATCCGGACGGCAGTATCCCGGAACCGCAAAAGGAGCGTCTCCGCGCCATGGGGGCGTGGCTGCGAGAAAACGGCGCGGCGATCTACGGCGCCCGCCCTTGGAAGGTCTTTGGCGAAGGCCCCACGGCAACGCCCCAGGGACATCTCTCCGATCTTGGCTTCGACGGTTTTGTCGCCGAGGACATTCGCTTCACGCAGGCCAAAGACGGATCGGCCCTCTATCTCATCCTCTTCGGTTGGCCGAAGGATGATGCGGTGACCCTGCGCTCGCTCACTCCGGATCGAGGCACGGTAAGGACGGTCGGTTTCCTCGCCCATGATGCGCCGGTGCAATGGCATCAGAGCGAAACGGGGTTGGATCTGACCCTGCCGGTAAGGCCTCCGGCCAAGCATGCCATTGTCTTGAAAGTCACAGGTGATGACCTCACACGGTTGCAGTGAGAAGGGCGACCGTTACGCCGATGTCACGGTCTGCTCACAGCGCGTGGCGCGGTACGTTTCTGACAGCAACCTGTCCATGTCGTCACTGGTCAACGTCATCAGCCTTGGCGGCCGGGAGATCACGCGGGGCTGGCCCCGTTTACACGGGCGACTCTCTCCCCATTACCTCGTTTTGAGATGGGCCCGGGCCGCTAGCGAGAACTTGCGGTCGCAAGTTTCTTGATATCGCTACTGCCCAGAAAGGCGTCGGCGGCCTTCTGTACGCAGGCGTAGAAGGCGGTGGTGGGACCGCTCTTGATATCGGTCGAGGTTCCCTCGGTCGTCTTCTCGGCCAGGACGCGGCCGGTCTTGGGATCGATGAGGCAGAAGGTCAGCTTCGCTCGATACGCGCCCTTCTTCCGGCTACCTTCCTTGGTCATCGCCACGAAGTGACACTGCAACGCGCGGTCATGGCCCTCGGCCAGGGAGTGACGCGATTGGATGACCTGTTCGTGGGTGACCAGCGCGCTGGGCGCCTGATGGGCCGCGAGGCTCTTGCGAACCGCCCGCATGATGCGCTTGGGGTCGACGTACGCGTTCAGCCTTCTGGAGTGGCTGCGACGGCTCCACTCACCTGACTCCAGAGAGACAGTGGGGCAAGCTCCGCCCTACTGCCCACACCCGGCGCAGGGCATTCGTAGTGGCATGGCATGTTACACCCTCATCCTATTCCGTTCGGTCGAAGGCGACATTGACTGACTGGAGAGCCTCGTCGATCGGGACAAAGAAGTTCACGCCCATGGGGGCCATGCCGCCGGTATACAATCCAATGGCTGCGACGCCGATTACGTTGCCATTCGAATCGAGGAGAGGACCGCCGCTACAACCGGGCAATGTACTGGCATCACTCTGAATGAAACGTTGGTCGTTCTGTTTCCGGAATCCGCTTACGACGCCCTTCGTGAGTGTCGCATTCAACTCTTCCTCAAGGGGCGAACCAAGGACGTATACGTCGTCACCAACGTTGGGAGAGGTTCGTCTGATTGGCAGTGGCACCATGTCCTTTTCCTCGACCTTGACGACGGCCACGTCACGAACGCGGTTGGTGCGCAGGACTTCCCCAACGAGTTCTCGGCCTGTGATCAGTTTGATTGTCACAAATCGGGCGTCTCTCACTACGTGTTCATTGGTGAGCAGATGGCCCTCTTCCGAAATGAAGAAACCCGAACCATGACCGTCGCCCGCGAATACGGTGACGACACTCATGCGATTCCGACTGATATGATCTGAGAGTCGCGTGGCGAATTCCTCCACGCTTCGCAGGCGGATCTTCTCGGATGGAACGTTGACGTCCTGCTCTCGGGGGCGGACCACCACCTTGCGGAAACCCTCATCACCCAGAAGGTTCTGCGTCGCCATCGCAAAGGCATCCATGAACATCTGCGTATCCCCACCAGCAATCTCGGCCGTGACATTGCTCACACCCTCGGTACTTGCCTCATAGGTCACGCGGCGCTGCAGGCGTGAATAGACCTGCCAGTCCACCTTCATGTAGGCCGAGCCTTTCGCGGTATCGTGGTCCCCCATACCCATGTAGGGATAGCACACATTCGCTTTCATTTCCTGGATGAGGCCCGCCACCAGGAACTCTGCCCGCCAGGCGGAGGTGTCCTCAAACAGCGAGTTTGGGTCGCCCACAACCGGGCAATTGGCCTTCTCGAGTTCTTCGCGGAAGGCCTCGGTGAACTGATCTCCCGTCAAAGTGATTCTCCCCCCTCGCCAGGTCAGCGGAGATTGATCGATACAGAGGAGACCGCCCTGCAACATACCGATACGCTCTCCTCTCGGAAGCTTCACCACGATCTTCGTGAACTCAATGGGGCGCACCACCTCGTTGGGTTCGAAAGGGACAACCTCCCTGACCTCAACTTCCTCCACCTGCTTGAGGGTAGGGGAACATCCCACTGCTAGGATTGTGACTACCAGAACGGTTGCGACGAATCGAGACATGATACTCTCCCTCACAGATATCTACTCTCCCACGCCGACTCGTGACAAATCGGCTTATCCCTTAATCCAGTGCCAAGGCGCCTGGCCCATTGCGGCCGCGTGCCTCTTGGGCAGGCGAGAACGACCTCAACGCGCATCCTTGCATTGATTGCCAGCAGCACTCCTATTCCAAGGAATGCTCTCAGACTGCCAATACGAAAGACGTGATTTTAGCAGGGACTTCGGGAGATGGCAAGAAAAGGAAACACACAAAGACCGAGGCCCGTCACTGAAGGTAGACGGTGGGGCCGGCCCTATCCTACAAGAGCTGGGGGCCAGCAGGGCATCGGTCTGGGGGGAACAACAATGCCAGGGCCGCTTCTCTGCGACGTCGCGACATATGGCCGAGTGTCGCATCCTTGGTCTCAGCGTTCGGGCGAGGATGTGGTTAGACGACCCTGCAATTCCCTAAGAAAATACTATTATTCAGTTGTTTTTGTGTCGATGTCGTGCTGTCGAGAGACGCTTGGTATCAACTGGCGCGCCGATGGGGTCGCGCGGTACGATCTGTTTGGTGAAAGTGAGGTGAAAGCGTGAGAGCATGTGTTTGTATTGCCCTGGCTTGTGCTGTCTTGGTGGCTGGCTGCGCTGGGCGGGCGGCGAATCCCGTGCAGGTCTACATGCCTGGGGACGAGAACAGGTCCTGCGAAGCGTTGCAGGCGGAGATGGTTCAGAACCAGCAGGAGATCGCCGAGAAGAAGGAGAAGGTCGGTAACAAGGCTGTCACCAATGTGATCCTGGGTGTCACCGGCTTCTTCGTGATTGTTCCGTGGTTCTTCATGGACCTCAAGGGGGCGGAAGAGACCGAAATTGAGGCCCTGCAGCAGCGGTACAAACGCTTGGTGGTCATCGCGACTGAGAAGGGTTGCAGCTTCATTGGCGCCGACGGCCAGCCGATGCTGGAGGCTGCTGGCGAGTCATCCGAACAGGGCGACGCGGATTCCATGTGATCCAGTTGTGACAGAGGTGATTCAGGGCTTGGCAGGCCGGTGCGTTGGCCTGCCAAGCCCTTTCTCTTTGTGTTCGGCATGCACTGCAGGTGTGACGGAGCGTCATCTCGCGCTCGCAAGCGGTCGGGCGATCAAGCGAGAGGTGCGCTTGACCGACCAGTCTCTTCAAGGGCGGATCTTACCTCGGCGTCCGTGTGTCTCACGAGATCCCGAGGAGGTTGATTCTTACTTGCGGTGTCGCGACATGTATTGGGGCGTATGCCTTATGAGTTAGACATGGGCTGATACGCTCACATTGCGATGGTTTGGAGACTCTCCGCATGTTCTGTGAGCCCTTTACGCGTGGGTTGGGAATTCACCCTGCATGGGCTATCGTCCGTGGAGACTACTTCTTATAAGTTGCTTCGGGGTCGTAGACCTTTTCGGCGATGAGTTCCAGGTCCTTTTCGGTGTTGGGCTTGAGGGCCCGATAAAAGCAGGACTGGTAGCCGACGTGGCACTGGCCGGCGTCGACGGTGACCTTGAGGATCAGGCAGTCCTGATCGCAGTCGACGAGGATCTGCTGGACCTGCTGGACGTGGCCGGACTCTTCGCCCTTCTTCCAGAGCTTCTTGCGGCTGCGGCTGTAATAGGTGGCCCGCCCCGTGGCGATCGTGCGGTCCAGGGCTTCGCGGTTCATATAGGCGACCATCAGGACCTCGCCCGTGCCGGCGTCCTGGGCGATCGCGGGGATCAGCCCGTGCGGGTCGAACTTCGGGACGAATTCGAGTCCTTCTTCAATCTGCTTGGATTCCAATGCCATTTACCCCTAAATTCTTAGCTAACAACGTCTTGTCACGTCCTCTTTTACTCGCTATCATTTGTCGGGACAAGCGATTTTCGGAGAGAAACGTTGCCCAAGGCGGACAATCAGACGAAAAGCCGGCATGTTTCGCTGGTGGCGCGGGTCGCCGTGGCGGTTCTGGCGATCGGTTGGGTGCTGCGCGGGCAGGATTGGCGGGAGCTGGGAGCGGTCTTTCAACGGCTCAATTGGTGGTATTTTGCCCTGAGTCTGGGCGTCTACACGGCTGCTCAACTGGTGATCGCGGTCCGCTGGTGGTTCCTGTTGCGGGCCCAAGGAATTCGTATCGAGATTCTCACGACTTTTCGGCTGCATTTTCTCGGACTCTTCTACAACAACGTCATGCCCAGCTCGGTCGGGGGCGACCTGCTGAAGGGCTGGTACGTGACGAAACACACGGAGAAGCGGCTGGAGGGGGCGCTGAGCGTGGTGGTCGATCGCTTGATCGGGCTGGTCGGCATGGTGACGATGGCGCTCGCTTCGTACGCGTTTTTCCTTAGGGGACGGGCGATTGAGGCCGATATGAGTGAGCAGGGCGGCCCAGGAGCGTCGCTGGCGGCGTATCGCGGGGCGGCGGCCTGGGTTGCAGTAGCCCTTGTGGTAGTGGCGGTGGTTCTGCTGATCTATCCGCGTACGAGAGCGGCAATCGGGCGGCTCTGGACTCGGATAGCGGCGCGCGGGACCTCGCTGGCCAAACGCGCCTGGACGGCGATCGTGGTCTATTGCTCACGGCCCGGAACGATGTTGCTTTCGCTGGGGCTGACCTGGCTTGGTCAGAGTATCGTGATTACCGCGTTCTGGCTGCTGGGCCGTAACCTCGGTATTGAGGCGGAGTTACGGTATTATTTCGTGATCTTCCCGATTACCTGGGTCGTGGCGGCCATCCCGGTGAGCATCGCGGGGGTGGGGGTTCTCGAGGCAGGGGTGGTCACCCTGTTCGTCTCGTTGACCGGAACGCCCGGCGAAAGCGCCCTGGCGCTGGCGCTGTGTCAGCGGTTCGTCTGGGTGCTGGCCTCGCTGCCCGGCGGGGGGATCCACCTGCTCGGTGGGCATCTGCCCCGGGAGGAGATTTTTGTTGACTGTGAAAATAGCGTAAATTAAGTTATGGACGTTGGATAGGATACGGTCTAGCGGCGTGTAGGCGGTCCGGTTTGGATCGTCTTGTGTCGGTACGAAGGACTGTTGCTCCAGGGGATGAGTATAAGTAAGCGTTTTAAGAGCTACTTTCTGCGCGGTCTGGCGGTGCTGCTGCCGGCCCTGCTGACCATTTGGATTCTGGTATGGGGCTACACCTTCATCCAGAACAACGTCAGCGTCCACATCAACCGTGGACTCGTCTGGCTGATCCTGCAGGTCCAGGGCGACGGGGGGCTGACCGAGGCGGATCTGACGAAGATCCTCGTCGATGGGGCGGCCGGATCGGCGGTGGGGTTCTTCATTACTCTGCTGCTGGTCTTCTTCATCGGGGCGCTGCTGGCCAGCGTGGTGGGCCGGGCGCTGTGGCGCGTGGTCGAAGCTTTTATCATGAGCACGCCGGTCTTGCGACGCGTATACCCCTATGTCAAGCAAGTGACCGATTTCGTGCTCACCCAGGAAGAGCAACAGAAGATGTTCTCGAGGGTGGTCGCGGTCGAGTACCCTCGCAAAGGGATATGGTCGATCGGTTTCGTGACCGGCTCCGGGCTCACGCGGATCACGCAGAGCGTGCAGAAGGAGTTCCTGACGGTCCTGATCCCGAATTCGCCGACCCCGGTGACCGGGTACGTGATCATCGTGCCGAAGGAGCAGACCATCGCTCTGGAGATGACGATCGAAGAGGCGTTTCGCTTTGCCATTAGCGCCGGCGTGGTCGTCCCCGATCGGGGCGACGTGACGGCCCTGCCCAGGGCTTTCACAGAGCGCCAGGCCGAACAATAAATCATGGGGTAGCACCTGGTTTAAGGAGATGAGCATTGCTGTTCAACATTACGGGTAAGCACATCACGATTACCGACGCGATGCGGTCGTACGCCGAGGAGAAGACGGCGAAACTGCCGAAGTTCTACAGCAGCGTCAACCATATGGAGGTGGTGATCGACGGCGGAGAGGCCGGCAACAATGTCAGTGTGGAGATCATTGCCCGCGGCGAGCACAGCAATGTCTTCGTCGCCACCGAGGTCGGTGAGGACGCCTACAAGTGTATCGACGGCGTCGTGCACAAGCTCGAGGAGCAGTTGCGCCGCAAGAAGACCAAAGAACGAAACAACAAACACCCCACCGGCGGACACGAGTCGGCCTAGATAGGACGGCCCCGAGGGCTGAACGAGTCGGGTCTTCGGACGTGTTGGGATGGCTCTAGCTACAGATTGGACTGGACGCGAAGAATGAAGTTTGAAGATTTTGTGTGTTTCAAGGCGACGATCCCGGACCTGCAGTCCCCGGACCGAGACGGGGTCATCGCGGAACTCGTCACGGCGCTGGTGCAGGCCGGCAGATTGCCCGCCGAACTCGAGGCCGAGATCACCAAGGCGGTCATCAAGCGCGAGAACGAAGCCAGCACGGGGATGGGCAAGGGCGTGGCGGTCCCGCACGTCAAGCACGCGGCCGTCGACGACGTCACCGCCGTTGTCGGCCAAAGCGGCACCGGGCTGGACTTCTCCTCCTTGGACGAGCAGCCGGTCTATTCGGTGATCCTGCTGATCAGCCCGCCGAACGACCCGGACCGGCACCTCCGCGCCATGGAGAACATCTTCAAGCATCTTCAGAAAGAAAAGTTCCGAAAGTTCCTGCGGCAATGTCAGACACCGGAGGCATTTGAGGATCTGCTCACTGAGGCGGACGACAACCCCTCGTGGTAGAGCAGCGGTCCATGACCTTTGAACCCGGAAGGCCTGACATGCAGGCAGGAGAAGAAACGTTGGAGAAACTGGTCGGTGAGGCGACGGTCGAGATCAGGAACGAGTTGGGCTTGCACATGCGCCCGGCCATGATGTTCGTCGATCTTGCCAGCCAGTTCGAATGCAAAGTGACCGTCAGCAACGACAAGACCGAGGTCGACGGCAAGAGCATCATGGCGATGAGCATGCTGGCCGCGACCTGCGGCACCCGGTTGAAGATTCGGGCCGAGGGGTCGGACGCGGCATCCGCGATCGACGCCCTGCGTGAGTTGGTGGAGGGGCGGAACTTCGATGAGCCCGAGCCCGGGCCCGAGCCGGAGTCGGAGCCGGATGCCTGAGGGCGATCGACTCGGATGAGACGTTGAAATATGGAGATTAAAAAAGGAATCGCTGTCTCGCCGGGAGTCTCGATCGGCAAGTGCCTGATCATAGACTCAGAAGACTACCGCATTCCCCGGCGTCAGATCGAGCCGTCCCAGCGGATGGTCGAGATCCAGCGCGTCCGCAATGCCTTTCGCGATGCGATCCAGGAGTTGACCGAACTCGAAGCGGCCCAGGACGACACCGGCGGTGGACGCATCAAGGACATCTTCGCCGTGCATCTGCGTTTCCTGCGCGACCGCACCCTGCGGCGCAAGATCAAAGAGGCCGTGCAGGCTGAATCGATCTCCGCCGAGTATGCCGTCTCCAGTGTCCTGCGGGAGATCGCCTCCCATTTCACGAATGTCAAGGACACGTACATCAGCGAGCGGGCGGCCGACATCTATGACATCGAGCGTCGCGTGCTCAAGCAGTTGCTGGGGACCAAACGCGAGGATCTGGGAAGCCTGCGCGAGGAAGTCATCGTCGTGGCCCGCGAACTGAGCCCCACTCAGACCGCCGGCTTCAACAAGGCGTTCGTCAAGGGCATCGCCTCCGACGCCGGCGGGCGAACCAGCCACGCCGCGATCGTGGCCCGCTCGCTCGGTATCCCGGCCGTGGTCGCTCTGGAGGACCTGACCGAGATCGTTCGCGGCGGTGACACCGTGATCATCGATGGCAATCGCGGCCTGGTCATCATCAATCCCGACGATGCCACCGTCGAGCAGTACGAGGCGTATTCAGCCGAGTTTGCCGCGCTTGGACACAAGCTCGATTCGATTCGCGAGAAACCCGCCGTGACGCGCGACGGCGTCAAGGTCATGCTGTTGGGCAATATCGAATTCCCCAACGAGGCGACCGCGGTGCTCGAGAAGGGCGGCGACGGCATCGGGCTCTATCGCACCGAGTTCCTCTACCTGAATCGGCCCACCGAACCGACCGAAGAAGAACACTACCGCGCCTACGCCCAGACGGTGGGCGTCTTCAAGGAGCGTCCCGTCGTGATCCGCACGGTGGACCTCGGCGCCGACAAATACACGCAGAGCAAACGCTTTGCTCCCGAGCCCAATCCCTTCCTGGGACTGCGCTCCATTCGCTTCTGTCTACAGAACCTGGGCATGTTCAAGACCCAGTTGCGGGCCATTCTGCGGGCCTCCGTGCTCGGTCAGGTGAAAATCATGTTTCCCCTGGTCAGCAACCTGCAGGAACTAATGCAGGCCAAGATGATCCTGCACGATGTCATGGAGGATCTCGACGAGGAGTCTATTCCGTACCAGCGTGATCTGGACGTGGGTATCATGGTCGAGACGCCGTCGGCGGCGCTGACCGCCTCGTCACTGGCGCGGGAGTCGGACTTCTTCAGTATCGGCACGAACGACCTGACGCAATACACACTGGCGGTCGACCGGGGCAACGAACTGGTCTCGACGTTGTACTCGTCCGCCGATCCGGCGGTCCTGCGCCTGATACGCACGGTGATGCAGGATGCGTACAAGGCGCAGATCGATCTGTCGGTCTGTGGCGAAATGGCCTCGGAACCGGAATACGTGATGCTCCTGCTTGGCCTGGGTGTTCGGACGCTGTCGTTGTCGGCGCCGATGATTCCCGAGGTCAAACAGGTCATCCTTTCGGTGACGATGGAAGACTGCAATATTCTGACGAGGAAGGTGCTGGGGATGAATTCCGAACGACAGATCTCCAACTACCTTCGCAACGCAGCGCGCAAGATTTTGCCGGCGGCGTTCTGATCCAACGGCCGGGCGAGCGGAGGGGGACGCCGGCGGCCGAGATAACGAGGGACAGAACGGCCCACTGAAATGCCATGGGCATAGAGGCAGCCAAGGACAATCTAACGGAGGGGGCGGGTGTCGTGACCGATGCGGCGGCGATCGTGCGCTTCGGGATCGGCGGCGCCTTGCGCTTCCTCTCCCACGCCGAGACGCTGCGCGTCTTCGAACGCGCCTGTGCGCGGGCTGCTCTGCCGGTCAAGTACACCCAGGGCTTCAATCCCCACGCCCGCCTCTCGCTTCCGTTGCCGCGCGCCGTGGGCGTGGCCTCCGACGACGAGCGATTGATCCTGCGCCTGTTCGACGCGCAGGGATTCCCGCTGTCCGAATCGGCGCAGCCCGAACGCCTGGCCTGGGAGAAGCAGATCGCCGAGCGTTTGTGCCGGGCGTTGCCCGAGGCGATCGTCGTGCACTCGGTCAGCCTGACGAAATCCAGCGCCGCCCACTATCCGGAGTCGGCGCAGTACGTCCTGTCGTTGCGCGCCGGCGCCGAGCAAGGCCTGGAAGCGCGCATGAACGCGCTGATGGCTCGCGAGGACGTGGTTCTGGAGCGACTCAAGCCGGGCCGAGGCGTCGCGCGATCGGTGGATGTACGTCCCTTTCTCAAGGCGATGCGACTGCAGCGCGATCAGGCGATCGTCGAGTGCGGCATCAGCAACGCCGGATCGATCCGGGTGGATGAGATCCTGATGCTTCTGGAACTCGATCTGACGGACCTGGCCGGTCCCATCCGGCGGGTTCACACCACCTGGAAGACCAACTGAACTTAGAACTCGCCGGCAGTGATTCGGCGAGCAGACAATATTAAGAGGAACGTTTGTATGTCACGAGAAATGTTAATCAATGTCGCTGAGCGCGAGGAGTGCCGGGTGGCCGTCGTGGAGAAGAGCTGCCTGGAGGAACTCTACGTGGAGCGTGCCAGCGTCGGCGCCCATGTGGGCAACATCTACAAGGGGCGCGTCGTCAATGTCGAGTCGGGGATTCAGGCCGCCTTCATCGAGATCGGTATCGAGAAGAACGGGTTTCTGCACATCTCCGATCTGCACCCGCGCTACTTCCCCAAAGCCAAGAACAACGTACTCGAGAGTATCGGGCGACGCCAGTCGCTCAAGGACCGCCCGCCCATCCAGAACTGCCTGCGGCGGGGACAGGAACTGGTCGTTCAGGTCACCAAGGAGGGGCTCAAGACGAAGGGCCCGACCTTGAGCACCTATCTGGCTCTGCCGGGCAAGCACCTGGTTATGATGCCCTGGATGAAGGGCTACGGCGTTTCCCACAAGATCGACGATGAAGACGAGCGCAAACGTCTCGGGCAGGTCCTGGAAGACAGCGCCCCGCCCAAGAATCAGGGCTTCATCATTCGCACCGCCGGGCAGGGCAGTTCCAAGCGCGATGTCCAGAACGACCTGCGGTATCTCAAACGCCTCTGGCGGGCCATTCAGAAACGCATCGACAGCGAAAAAGCGCCGGGCGACATCTATCAGGAATCCGATCTGGTGATCCGCGCCCTGCGCGACGTCTTCAATAACAAGGTGACCAAGATCGTCTGTGATTGCGATCTGACCGTACGGAAGATCAAGGACTTCCTGTCGATCGCCATGCCGCGGCTCAAGCCGAAGGTGACGCACTACGACGGCAAGATCCCGCTCTTCCACAAGCATCAGATCGAGAACGAAATCGCCAAGGTTCAGTCGCGCACAGTCGACCTTCGCTGCGGGGGCTCCATCGTCATCGAGCAGACCGAGGCGCTGGTGGCGATCGATGTCAACAGTGGGCGCCATCGCAAGCAACAGAATGCCGAGCAGACCGCCTTTGAGAGCAACATGGAGGCGGCCGTCGAGATCGCCCGCCAGTTGCGCTTGCGCGACCTGGGCGGGCTGATCATCTGCGATTTCATTGACATGCGCAACCAGAAGAACCGCAAGGAGGTCGAACGGGCGTTTCGTGAAGCCGTCAAGGTCGACCGGGCCCGCGCCAAGGTCCTCCGCATCAGCCGGTTCGGTGTCGTCGAGATGACGCGCCAGCGCATGCGACCCTCGTTGCAGTTGAGCACCTACCTGGCCTGCCCCCATTGCGGGGGCAATGGGTTCGTCAAGAGCCATGAATCCCTGGCGTTGGAGATCATCCGCCTGCTGAACCTGGCGGTTTCCGAAGACCACATCAAACGCATCGAGTTGTCCGTCTCGCCGGAGGTGGGCGACTACCTTCAGAACGAGAAGCGGGCCGCCATTGCCCAGATCGAGCAACTGGCTGACAAGCGCGTGGTCATCCATTCCTCTCCCGACTGCGCCGGGGAAGAACGCCAGCTTCTCTGCTTCAACGATCGGGGCGGGGAGGTCAAGCTGCCGACCGCCGAACCGCCGGCCAAGAAGAAGCGCTGAGGGCCGCGCTGTGTTCAAACGTGCTTGTGAGCGTGCAAACGCATTGATTGCGGATTGCCGATTTCAGATTTGGGATTCACTTCCCAGGCCAATCCGCAATCCGAAGTCCGCAATCCGCAATATATATGAGAACCGGCGCGGTTGGCGGTGTCGACTTCGGCGAACGGCTGTGGGTACGCGAGCCGGAGGTATGGCCATTAGGCCTTGACCGGCCCAGGGAGATGCCGTAAAAGGGATCGCTTCAGCAAGCCGGTCGCCGGAATGACAGCCAGAGCGTCGCCGGCACGCCATGAATAGAGAAGGAACTCAAAGAACCGTGGAATTTGATCTGGATTACGCCCGCAACGTCATTCGCGCAGAAGCCGAGGCGATTGCCGGCTTGGCGCCGATTGTGGACGAGTCGTTCGTCCGTGCGGCGAAGATGATGTTCACCTCGACCGGTTCCTGTATTGTTAGTGGAATCGGCAAGGCGGGGATCATCGGACAGAAGATCAGCGCGACGCTGGCTTCGACGGGGACGCCGAGCCATTTCCTGCATCCGGCTGAAGCCGTGCACGGGGATCTGGGCCGACTGCGCGAGGACGACGTCGTCATTATACTCAGCTACGGCGGCGAGACCGACGAAATCACCCGGCTGATCAACCTGCTCAAGCAGCGCGAGATTCGGACGATCGCGATCACCAGCGACACCGAATCCACCCTGAGCCGCTACAGCGACGTCGTGCTGTGCATGGGCAAGGTCAGCGAAGCGTGTCCCCTGGGGGTCGCGCCGAGCGTCTCGACGACTTGCATGCTCACCATCGGGGACGCGCTGGCGTTCACCGTGATGA